>NZ_JADMJK010000247.1:12070-21985 GCF_018780625.1 Polaromonas sp.
GGGCTGGTGGCCGCCGGCCAGGTGCTGATGCATGTGCGCTCGCGCAAGCCGCTGCACGACGTGATGCGCGCCATCGGGCTGGGCAAAACCGTGCATGACTGCGGCTTTGCCTTGCAGGCCAATGCCGAGGCGCATTTGCGGCCCCGCATGCGGCTGGCCGACATTTACCCGGCACGCCTGCTCCAGGCCACGCTGGAGGTGGCCGCGCGCTGCCGCTTCAGCCTTGATGAAATCCGCCAGCTTTACAGCTACCCGCTGCAGGAATCCCTGCCGGTGGCCGAGTCCCCCGGCGCAAGCCTGCGCCGGCTGACGGCCGAGGGCGCCACAACGCGCTTTCCGGGCGGCGTGCCGGAAAAAATCGCGGCCCAGCTGGCGCATGAACTGGCGCTGATTGAAGAGCTGCACTACGAGATGTACTTCATCACCGTGCATGACATCGTGCGCTTTGCGCAGTCCCAAAACATCCTGTGCCAGGGGCGCGGCTCGGCGGCCAATTCGGCGGTCTGCTATTGCCTGGGTATCACGGCCGTCAACCCGGCGGAAAGCAGCGTGCTGTTCGAGCGTTTCATGAGCCGCGAACGCAGGGAGCCGCCCGACATCGACGTGGACTTTGAGCACCAGCGGCGCGAAGAAGTGATCCAGTACATCTACGCCAAATACGGCGTGGAGCACGCCGCCATTGCCGCCACCGTCACCACCTACCGGCCGCGCAGCGCCCTGCGCGACGTGGGCAAGGCGCTGGCCGTGGCCCCCGCGCTGATCGAGCAGCTGGCCAAAGAGCATTTCTGGTTTGACGGCAGCCACGCGCTAAAGGAAAAACTGGAAGAGGCCGGTGTGCAGGCTGAAGCCGGTCCGATGCTGCAGTGGCTGGACCTGACGGTGCAGCTGATGGGCTTTCCGCGCCACCTGGGCCAGCATGTGGGCGGCTTTGTGCTGACGCAGGGCAAGCTGACGCGGCTGGTGCCCATCCAGCCCGCCACCATGGAACACCGGCGCATCATCCAGTGGGACAAGGACGACCTGGACGCCATGGGCCTGCTCAAGGTCGATGTGCTGGCGCTGGGCATGCTGTCGGCGATCCGGCGCTGCCTGCAACTGGTCGACGCCACGCGCGGCGGGCGGCTGCAGATGCACCAGATCGAATCGGGCGACGCGCAGACCTACGACATGATTTGCCAGGCCGACACCGTGGGCGTGTTCCAGATTGAAAGCCGGGCGCAGATGGCCATGCTGCCGCGCCTGAAACCGCGCTGCTATTACGACCTGGTGGTACAGGTGGCGATTGTCCGGCCGGGGCCGATCCAGGGCGGCATGGTGCAACCGTATCTGCGCCGCCGCGCCCACCCTGAAGAAGAGGCTTACCCCAAGGAAGAGTTGCGCGAAGCCCTGGGGCGCACGCTGGGCGTGCCGATTTTTCAGGAGCAGGTGATGCAAATTGCCATGATTGCCGCCCAGTTCTCGGCCGACGAAGCCGACGACCTGCGCCGCTCCATGGCCGCCTGGAAGCGCAAGGGCGGGGTCGACCGCTTTCACGACCGGCTGGTCAACGCCATGCTGGCCAGGGGCTACGAGGCCGAATTTTCCGAAAACATCTTCAAGCAGATGCAGGGTTTTGGCGAATACGGCTTTCCGGAAAGCCACGCCGCCAGCTTTGCCAAGCTGGTCTACGTCAGCTGCTGGCTCAAGTGCCATGAACCGGCCTGCTTCCTGGCCGCCATGCTCAATTCCCAGCCCATGGGGTTTTATGCACCGTCGCAGCTGGTGCAGGACGCCATTCGGCACGGCGTGCAGGTGCGCGCGGTCGACGTGACCTGCAGCGGCTGGGACTGCGCGCTGGAGCCTGCCGGGGATGTTTCACTGCGGCCAGGCTATCCGGGCATCCGGCCCGCGCAGCCCGCGTGCGGCTGGGCCTGCGCCTGGTATCTAGCCTGTCTGAAACCAGCGCGCACCGGCTGCTGGCCGCCAGAAGCCAGTCCCCGTTCACCAGCACCGAAGACCTGGCCTTGCGCGCGCAACTCGGCACGCTGGAGATCAACGCCCTGGCCGCAGCCGATGCGCTGGCGCCGCTGGCGGGCCACCGGCGCCAGCAGGTCTGGCAGGCCGCCGCCATCAAGCCTGCGCCGCAATTGCTTGAATCGGTGCCCACGCAGGAGGTTGCTTTTACGTTGCCAGAGACGCCCGAAGGGGAAAACATCCTGTTTGACTACCGCGCCACCGGCCTCACGCTGCGCCGCCACCCGCTGGCCCTGCTGCGGCCGCGCCTGGCCCAGAAAGGGCTGCTCAGCGCCAGCCAACTCAATGCGCTGCCAAGCGGCGAACTGGTGGCGGCCTGCGGCTTGGTCACCATGCGCCAGCAGCCGCAAACGGCCAAGGGCACGATCTTTATCAGCCTGGAAGACGAGACCGGCCCGGTCAACGTGATTGTGTGGAAGTCGCTGCGCCAGAGGCAGCGCGCCGAGGTGCTGCATGCGCGGCTGCTGGCGGTGTACGGCGTGTGGCAGCGCAGCGAAGAAAGCGGCCATGATGGCCAGCCGGGCTTCGGCGCGGTGCGCAACCTGGTCGCGCACCGGCTGGAAGACCTCACGCCGCTGCTGGGGCGGCTGGGCACGTCAAGCCGCGATTTTCATTAACGGCAAGCGGCTCATATCCCCGACGGAAAGGTTTCCGGCGCCTCGCCGGCGTGCCACACCTCGCCTTTTTCCAGCGGCTCCAGGGCGCTGGTTTCGTCGATGTGAATCAGCGCGTCGAACTGCTTGGCCAGGCGGGTGTAGAAATAGTGGCTCTGGCGCTCGGTTTCGGGGCGGTAGATCACGCCAATGGCGCGCTGCAGCCGCTGCGTGGCCGCCAGCGTGCGCAGCGCCGGGTCGTCGCGCAAAGGCAGTAAAAAGCGCGCGGTCCCGGTGTGGTGAAACACGTCTTCCCAGCTGCCCGGCAGGCCATCGCGCACGCGCTTGCGCTCAGGCGGCTTGTCCCAGTCCGATGCCGCCGTGACTGTGCCATGGTGGGTGCTAAAGCCCACCAGCACCGCGTCGTGGGCGTAGCGGTCGCGCATCAGCTGGCCCACGTTCCATTCGCCGCGCTCGCTCATCTCGGTCGCGCCGGCATCGCCCAGATGCGAATTGTGCGCCCATACCGCCATGCGCGGCGGCGTGCCGCTGGTGCCCAGGTGGCGGTCCAGCGCCTGCAGCGTTTCCACCATGTGGCTGTCACGCAGGTTCCAGGACGACACGCGGGCGTGGAACATGGTGCGGTAGTACTCTTCGGCGTTGCGCACCAGGCGGGCATTTTGCTGGGCATAAAAGGCCTCGTCGCGCTCCATGCCGGGTGTGGGCGGCAACTCGCCGGCGCGGCGGGTCATCTCGCGCAGTTGCTGGATCACTTCGTCTTCGCAGCTAGGTCCCATGCCAAAACTGGCGGCGTAGCCATAGGCCTGGCTGTCTTCTGCGGCATGGTCAAAGCAGGCATAGCGCGCACGCGCCCGGCCTGCGGCTTCGCGGTCGGCCCGGTCCAGGTAGCGCAGCACTTCCTGGATGGACGTGAACATGCTGTACAGGTCTATGCCGTAAAAGCCGACCTGGTTCTCGGGTGGGCGGCCGATGTTGTAGCCGCGCAGCCACTCCACAAAGTCGCGCACCTCCGTATTGCGCCACATCCAGGACGGAAACCGCTTGAAGCCCGACAGCGCGGCGGGCGCATCGGCGTCGCCCGGCAGGCCGCGCACGTAGCGGTTCACGCGCCAGGCATCGGGCCAGTCGGCTTCCACGGCAATGGCGGTAAACCCTTTTTCGGTGATCAGGCGCCGCGTGATGGCGGCACGCTCACGGTAGAACTCGTGCGTACCGTGCGACGCCTCGCCCAGCAGGGCAAACCGTGCGGGCCCTATCAGTTGCAAAAGCGGGTCGTAGTCGCCCAGGCTGCCGGTCAGCGGCAGCAAATGCTGTTGCAGACCTTCCAGCACCGGGCTCCTGGCACGCGGAGCCTGGGCTTGCTGCATGGGCACCAGGTGGGCGCTGAGCGCCCTGGCGTGCAGGCGGCGGGCTTCATCCAGCAGCGTGCGCACTTCGTCGTCGCTGGCTTGCGGAAATTGTTCGTACCACAGACCCACGGCGCGAAACGGTGCGGGCATGGCGGCGCAGACCAGTTCGTCGACCTCGCCCTGCAGCGACTGGCAGGTGTCCTCGGCGCCCACCGGCACAGCCACCACCAGGTGCGCCGGATGCTGCTGGCGAATGCCCCGCAGCGCAGCGCGCATGCTGGCGCCCGTGGCCAGTCCGTCGTCGACCACGATCACGGTGCGGCCGGCCAGGCTGATGGCGGGGTGCTGGTCGCGGTACAAGTGCTCGCGCCTGACCAGCTCAGCCTGTTCGCGCGCCACCACCTCAGCGATTTCTTCCGGCGACACGTCCAGGCCGGGCAGGGGGGACATCACGCGCACGCCGCCGCTGGCAATGGCGCCCATGGCGTATTCCTCATGGCCCGGAAAGCCCAGCTTGCGCACCACAAAAACATCCAGCGGCGCCTCCAGCGCGCGCGCCACCTCAAAACCCACGGCGACGCCGCCGCGCGGCAGGGCCAGCACGACCAGGTTGGGCCGACCACGGTAATGCGCGAGTCTTTCGGCCAGCACGCGCCCGGCCTGGTGGCGGTCCTCAAAGGGCAATCTGACGTCCTTCATGATGCCTGCTCCGATTTCTCTGCACGCTTCGCGCCGGCCTTGTGCTTGAGGTGGGCGACAAACCAGTCGGCCGCCAATTCGGCGACTTGCTCCAGCGTGCCACGTTCCTCAAACAGGTGGGTCGCGCCCGGAACGATGGCCAGGCGCCTTTCGCACTGCAGATGTTCGAAGGCTTGCTCATTGAGTTCAATCACCCCGTGGTCGTCGCCGCCCACAATCAGCAGCGTAGGCGCCGTGACCGCCGCCAGCGCTACCGGGCCGGCCAGGTCGGGGCGGCCGCCGCGCGACACCACGGCCGAAATCCGGTCGCCCAGCCGGGCGGCGGCAATCAGCGCCGCAGCGCTGCCGGTACTGGCGCCAAAGTAGCCGATGGGCGCCTGTTTCAAGTCCTCTTGCGCCAGCACCCACAGCGTGGCGTCCTGCATGCGGCGCGTCAGCAGCGAAATATCAAAGCGGTGTTCACGGGTGTGCATGTCAACTTGCTCCTCTTGCGCCGTGAGCAGGTCAAACAGCAGCGTGCCGACACCGGCTTGCTGCAGTTTTTGCGCGACCTGCCGGTTGCGCGCGCTGTGCCGGCCGCTGCCGCTGCCGTGGGCAAACAGCACCAGGCCGCAAAAGTCTGCGGGCAACACCAAGTCGCCATAAAGCGAGGCATCGCCGCAGGCCAAGCGGACTTCACGGGCCAAGGGGGGGTGCGTCGGTTGGGTCATGGAAAAGCCTCCTGCCAATGCCCCAGCTTAGGCAAAGCCAGCCCAACGCGCCATCAGACTTTTCTTGTTCCCGGGTAAGAATGCGGCCGCCCGGCCAGGCCTGCGTTCAGCCCAGCTTTTTCACCAGCACCTGGCTTTTGCGGTCCCAGTTGTACTTGCGTTTGCGCGCTTCGGGCAGCCAGTCCGGGTCCACCGCCACAAAGCCGCGCTTGATGAACCAGTGCATGGTGCGCGTGGTAAGCACAAAAATGCTTTGCAGGCCGGCGGCGCGCGCCCGCTGCTCGATGCGTTTGAGGATTTTTTCGCCGTCGCCCTGGCCCTGGCTTTGCGGCGACACGGTCAGCGCGGCCATTTCGGCGGTCTTGGCTTCGGGGTAAGGGTAGAGCGCGGCGCAGGCAAAGATCACGCCGTCGTGCTCGACGATGGTGTAGTGGTCGGCGTCGCGCTCAATTTCAGTGCGGTCGCGCTTGACCAGCGTGCCGTCGTTCTCAAACGGCTCAATCAGCTGCAAAATGCCGCCCACGTCGTCGCTGGTGGCTTCACGCAGGGATTCCAGCTTTTCGTCGACCACCATGGTGCCTATGCCATCGTGCACATAAATCTCCAGCAGCAGTGAGCCGTCGGTGGCGAAGGGCACGATGTGGCTGCGCTCAACGCCCGCCTTGCAGGCCTTGACGCAGTGCTGCAGGTAAAAGGCGGTGTCGGTGGGGCGCTCGCTGGCGGGCAGGCTGGCCAGCAGCTTTTCAGCGGCGGCCAACGGCAACTCGGTGTCAATCGGGTTGTCGTCGCTGGCAGGCTGCTCGGGGTGGATCCGGATGCCCGGGATTTCGCTCACAAAGATCAGCTTGTCGGCCTGTATGGCGATGGCCACCGAGGTCGCGACCTCTTCCATGGTCAGGTTGAAGGCCTCGCCGGTGGGCGAAAAGCCAATCGGCGACAGAAGCACCATGGCGCCAAAGTCCAGCACCCGGCCCAGGGCGACGGTATCGACCTTGCGCACCAGTCCGGAGTGCTTGAAGTCCACGCCATCCAGAATGCCCACTGGCCGCGCCGTGATGAAGTTGCCCGAAATGACGCGCACCGTGGAGTCGGCCATGGGGGTGTTGGGCAGGCCCTGGCTGAAAGCGGCCTCTATTTCATAGCGTAGCTGGCCGGCGGCTTCCTGCGCGCAGTCGAGCGCCACTTCGTCGGTGATGCGCATGCCGTGCGAGTATTTGGCCGCATGGCCCTTGGCCCGCAGCTGTTCATTGACCTGCGGCCTGAAACCATGCACCAGCACGATTTTTACGCCCATGCTCTGGATCAGCGCCAGGTCGGTGGCCAGGTGCTGCAGCTTGCCCGCCGCAATGGCCTCACCGCAGACGCCGACCACAAAGGTCTGGTTGCGAAATTTGTGGATGTAGGGCGCTACCGAGCGAAACCAGGGAACAAAGGTGAAGTTAAAGACCGCAGACATGGGCGCGCTTTCGGGTTCTGGAGGCAAGAGAAAATCAGCCGGGAAAAAATGCGCCAGCCCTGGTGTTGGGGCTGTTCCGGGCCAAAAATAAAATTGGCTTGAGTGTAAGGGAGGGCGGCCCGGGCCAGAACGCCGATAATCCCAAGCTTTGACTGCGCATACCGCCTTGTCCTCCTTGTCCCCTTTGGCCATCACCTTTCCCGAGTCACTGCCCGTATCCGGCAAACGCGAGGACATCACTGCCGCGCTCAGCGCCCACCAGGTCATCATCGTCTGCGGTGAAACCGGCTCGGGCAAAACCACGCAGCTGCCCAAGATTGCGCTGGCCATGGGGCGCGGCAAGCTCAACTACCCGCCCGGCCAGGGCAAACTGATCGGCCACACCCAACCGCGCCGCATTGCGGCTTCCAGCGTGGCCAAGCGGATTGCCGAAGAGCTCAAAACGCCGCTGGGCGATGTGGTGGGCTACAAGGTGCGCTTCCAGGACCGGCTGAGCCGGGACGCGTCCGTCAAGCTGATGACCGACGGCATCTTGCTGGCCGAGACGCAGACCGACCCGCTGCTGCGCGCCTACGACACCATCATCATCGACGAGGCGCATGAGCGCAGCCTGAACATCGACTTCCTGCTGGGCTACCTGCGCCAGCTGCTGCCGCGCCGGCCTGATTTGAAAGTGATCATTACCTCGGCCACGATTGACGCGCAGCGTTTCGCCGATTACTTTGCGTCCAGCAAAGGGCCGGCGCCGGTCATCATGGTGTCGGGCCGGATGTTTCCGGTCGAGCAGCGCTGGCGCCCGTTTGAAGAGTCGCGCGACTACGACATGAACAACGCGATTGCCGACGCGGTGGACGAGTTGTGGCAAAGCCCGCACAGCGCCGGCGACATCCTGATCTTTTTGCCGGGCGAGCGCGAGATTCGCGAAGCGGCCGACCATCTGCGCAAGCACCTGGCGCACCAGCCGCTGACGCGCAATGCCGAGGTGCTGCCGCTGTTTGCGCGCCTGAGCCAGGCCGAGCAGGACCGGATTTTTGACGGGCACACCGGCCGGCGCATTGTGCTGGCCACCAACGTGGCCGAAACCTCGCTCACGGTGCCGGGCATCCGCTATGTGATTGACACCGGCACGGCGCGCGTCAAGCGCTACAGTTTCAGGAACAAGGTTGAGCAGCTGATGGTGGAGCCGGTGAGCCAGTCATCGGCCAACCAGCGCGCCGGCCGCTGCGGCCGGGTGGCCGACGGCATTTGCATCCGGCTTTATGACGCGCAGGACTTTGCCGGCCGGCCGCGCTTTACCGACCCCGAAATTTTGCGTAGCTCGCTGGCCTCGGTGATCTTGCGCATGAAGGCGCTGCACCTGGGCACGATCGAGGACTTTGCCTTCATCGAGCCGCCGCAGCGCCGCGCCATTGCCGACGGCTACCAGCTGCTGGCCGAACTGGGCGCGGTGGACGACGACAACGAGCTGACGCCGGTGGGCCGCACGCTGGCCAAGCTGCCGCTGGACCCGCGCGTGGGCCGCATGATCCTGGAGGCCAAGGACCGGCAGGCGCTCGATGAAGTGCTGGTGATTGCCAGCGCGCTCAGCGTGCAGGACGTGCGCGACCGGCCCATGGACAAGCAGCCGCAGGCCGACCAGGCGCATGCCAAGTTCGACGACGAAAAAAGCGAGTTTGTGGGCTACTTGAGGCTGTGGAAATGGCTGGGCGACGCGCGCGGCGGCCATGACGCGGTTCATAAACTGACGAATCGGCAGTACGAAACCCTGCTGCGCGAGAACTTTGTCAACATCCGCCGCGTGCGCGAATGGCGCGACATTCATTCCCAGCTGCACAGCGTGGTGGGCGAGCAGGGCTGGCATTTGAACGACAAGCCGGCCAGCTACGAGCAGCTGCACCTGTCGATGCTGTGCGGCTTGCTGGGCAATATTGGCTGCAAGAGCGAAGACGAAGACTGGTATCTGGGCGCGCGCGGCATCAAGTTTTACCGCCACCCGGGCGCCAAGCTCAGCAAGAAGCCGGGCCGCTGGATTGTGGCGGCGGAACTGGTGGAAACCACGCGACTGTTTGGCCGGGGCATTGCCAACATCGAGCCGCTCTGGATTGAGCAGGTGGCGGCCCACCTTTTAAACAAGCAGCTGCTGGACCCGCACTGGGAGAAAAAAGCCGCGCAGGTCACCGCGCTGGAGCGCGCCACACTGTATGGCCTGGTGGTGTACAACGGACGGCGCGTCAACTTTGGCCGGGTGGACCCGGTTACGGCACGTGAAATTTTCATCCGCGAAGCGCTGGTGGCGGGCAACTGGGACACCAAGCTGCCGTTTCTGGCCGCCAACCTGAAGTTGATTGAACAGGTGCAGGACCTGGAACACAAGGCGCGGCGCCAGGACGTGCTGGTCGACGAAGAGCTGATTTACGCCTTTTACGACCAGCAGCTGCCGGCCGATATTTGCACCGGCGCCAGTTGCGAGCGCTGGTACAAGGACCAGATCAAGCAGCAGCCCACGCTGCTCCTGCTGACGCGCGACGAGCTGATGCGCCACGAAGCGGCTGGCATCACCACCCAGTCTTTCCCCAAAACCTTGCGCCTGGGCGGCGTGGACTGCATGGCCACCTACCTGCACGAGCCTGGCGATGCCAAGGACGGCGTGACGGTGGAGGTGCCGCTGTTTGCACTGAACCAGGTCAACGAGGAGCGCTGCGAGTGGCTGGTGCCCGGCATGCTCAAGGACAAGATACAGGCGCTGATCAAAACGCTGCACCAGCGCCCGCGCTCGCGGCTGGTGCCGCTGCCCGACACCGCTGCGCGCATGGCGGAGCAACTGAACGAGCCGCAGCTGTTTGGCAGCGGCTCGCTGACGGACGCGGTGCTCAAATGGGTGCGCGACGCCACGTCGCTGGACATCAAGCGCGCCGACCTGAAGCTCGACATGCTGCCGCCCCATCTGTTCATGAACTTTCGGGTGGTGGACGAGCACGGCCGGCAGCTCGGCACGGGGCGCAACCTGGGCGCGCTGAAGGGCGAGCTGGGTTCGCAGGCGAGGGGGGCGTTTCAGGCGCTGGCCGGGCTCAAGA
>NZ_JADMJK010000207.1:0-5509 GCF_018780625.1 Polaromonas sp.
CCTGCTGCAGCGTTACTGGCTTGAAAGCCAGGGCCTGCAGCAGATCAACCTCGAAGCCTTCACGCTGGAGGACGCGGCATGAACGCCACCAGCAGCCCGGCGGCAGGCCGTTCAGCCTTTCACGAAAGCGCACGCGCCCAGGTGGCGGGCGCTGCGACCTATGTCGACGACATCCCGGAAATCCGGGGCACGCTGTATGCCGCACCGATTCTTTCGACCGTGGCGCATGGCCGGCTGCGGGGCGTGGACACGGCGGCGGCGCTGGCCCTGCCCGGCGTGCGCGCGGTGATTCTGGCCGGCGACATTCCGGGCGATCCGCTGCTGGGCAATTTTGCGCACGACGAGCCGGTGTTTGCGACGGATACGGTGCAGCATGTGGGCCAGGTGATAGGCGTGGTGGTGGCCGACTCGGTGATGCAGGCGCGCCGCGCCGCGCGCCAGGTGGTCTGCCGCATCGACGCACTGACCGCCATCCTGGACGTGCGGCAGGCGCTCAAGGCCGAAAGCTATGTGCTGCCGCCGGTGTTTGTGCAGCGCGGGGACGCTACCCAGGCGCTCCAGCATGCCGTGCACACGCTGCAGGGCCAACTGGACGTCGGCGGACAGGAACATTTCTACCTCGAAGGCCAAGTGGCCTACGTGCTGCCGCAGGAGCAGCACCAGTGGCTAATTTATTCCAGCACCCAGCACCCCGGCGAGGTGCAGCACTGGGTGGCGCACGCGCTGGGCATTGACCAGCATGCGGTGCGCGTCGAATGCCGGCGCATGGGCGGCGGCTTTGGCGGCAAGGAAACGCAGGCCGGCCACCTCGCGGTGTGGGCCGCCATCGCGGCGCGCAAGCTCCAGTGCCCGGTCAAGCTGCGGCTGGACCGGGACGACGACTTCCTGATCACCGGCAAGCGCCACCCGTTTGCCTACGACTACCGCGTGGGCTTTGACGACAGCGGCCGCATCACCGGCCTGCAGCTGACGATGGCGGTGAACTGCGGCTTCAGCGCCGACCTGTCTGGCCCGGTGGCCGACCGCGCGATTTTTCATGTGGACAACGCCTACTTTCTGGAGGACGTGGCGATCGCGTCCTACCGCTGCAAGACCAACACCCAGAGCCACACCGCGTTTCGCGGCTTTGGCGGGCCGCAGGGCATGATCGTGATGGAGTCGATCCTGGGCGACGTGGCGCGCCAGCTGGGCCTGGACCCGCTGGCGGTGCGCAGGCGCAATCTCTACGGCATCCACGAGCGCAACACCACCCATTACGGCATGACGGTCGAGGACAACATCCTGGAACCCTTGCTATCGAAGCTGGAGCAAACTTCGTCCTATGCAAAGCGCAAACAGGCTATTTCGGCATGGAACGCGGGCAGCCCGGTGATCCAGCGCGGCATCGCCCTGACGCCGGTCAAGTTCGGCATTTCGTTCACCGCCACGCTGTTCAACCAGGCCGGCGCGCTGGTGCATGTGTATACCGACGGCAGCGTGCAGGTCAACCACGGCGGCACCGAAATGGGCCAGGGCCTGAACACCAAGGTCTGCCAGATCGTGGCCGACGAACTCGGCGTGGCACTAAGCCAGGTGCTGGCCACCGCCGCCGACACCAGCAAGGTCCCGAACGCCTCGGCCACCGCCGCGTCGGCCGGCACCGACCTGAACGCCCGCGCCGCGCAGTACGCCGCGCGCAACGTGCGCGGCAACCTGGCGCAGTTTGTGGCCGGGCTGGACGGCTGCGGCGCCGGTGCCGTTTCCTTCAGCGGCGGCCAGGTCATCACGCCCGCCGCCAGCCGGCACTTTGCCGACGTGGTTCGCCAGGCCCACGCCAACCGCATCCAGCTCTGGAGCGACGGCTTTTACCGCACGCCCAAGATCCATTACGACAAGGCCACGCTGACGGGCCGGCCGTTTTACTACTTTGCCTACGGCGCAGCCTGCACCGAAGTGGCGATTGACACGCTGACCGGCGAGAGCCGCGTCTTGCGCGTCGACATCCTGCATGACGTGGGCACCAGCATCAACCCGGCCATTGACAGGGGCCAGATCGAGGGCGGTTTTGTGCAGGGCATGGGCTGGCTGACCACCGAGCAGCTGGTGTGGGCGGGCAACGGCCAGCTCAGCACCCACGCGCCCAGCACCTACAAGATTCCCGCCACCGGCGACATTCCCGCGCACTTCAAGGTCGACTTCTGGCCCGAAGCGAATCGCGAAGACAACGTGTTTGGCAGCAAGGCGGTCGGCGAGCCGCCGTTCATGCTGGCGATCAGCGTGTATGAAGCCTTCAAGGACGCGATTGCCGCCGCGCGCGGAGACGGCACGCCGGTCAGGCTGACGGCACCAGCCACGGCTGAGAACGTGCTGAAGGCATTGAAGGCCTGATCGCCTGATGACCTGAAGCGAGGTCGGCGACATCACGGCGGGCCGATCCAGTGCGCGCCGGCGCAAATAGTCGAAAATGTTATTCGTTTAATCGTTAGAATGTTTGCATGGATAAAAGATCACTGAAAGACCTTCTTTACGAGCAGGTCGCCCGCATCGGCAAGGCCGTTTCAAGCCCGAAACGACTGGAATTGCTGGAGTTGCTCGCGCAGGGTGACAAAACCGTTGAAGTTCTGGCGGACGAGCTGTCCATCGACATCAAGCTGGCCAGCGCCCATCTCAAGGGACTTCGCGAAGCCCGTCTGGTGCAGAGCCGGCGCGACGGCAAGTACATGGTCTACCGGCTCAGCGGCCCGGACGTTGCCAATCTGTGGGTCACGCTGCGCCTGGTGGCCGAAGAACACCTGGTCGAGCTGCAGATGGCGCTGCAGCGCATGGTGGCCGCACCCGACAAGCTGGCGCAGGTGGGCCGCTCTGCACTGCTTGAACAGGCGCGGCGCGGCGAAGTCATCGTGATCGATGTGCGGCCCCAGGAGGAATACCAGGTGGCGCACCTGCCTTATGCGCGCTCCATGCCCATGCCCGAACTTGAGCGTCGCCTGGCCGAACTGCCGATCGGTCAGGACATCGTGGCCTACTGCCGCGGGCCGTTTTGCATGATGTCGGATGAGGCCCTGAAGCTGCTTTCCGGCAAGGGCTACCGGGTGCGCAAAATTCTTGACGGCGTTGCCGAATGGCAGGCCGCCGGCATGCCGCTTGATCGGCCGCTCGAGTCCTGATCAAAGCAACGTTCCACCCACAGATTCAACCCGGAGGATATTGTCGTGACTTCCACCCTTTTCATACTCAATGAAGCCCCCTACGGCCATGAGCGCGCCTACAACGGCCTGCGGCTGGCCAGTGCGCTGGCCGGCAAGGAAGGGCAGCAGGTGCGTCTGTTCCTGCTGGCCGACGCCGTTGGCTGCGCCAAGGCCGGCCAGAAGGTACCGCCGGGTTATTACAACATCGAACTCATGCTGGGCAAGGTCGCCCGACAAGGTGAGGTGGGCCTGTGCGGGACCTGCATGGATGCGCGTGGCCTGACGGACACCGAGTTGACCGAGGGGGCCAGGCGTTCGACGCTTGCCCAGCTGGCCGACTGGACCGCCGAAGCCGACAAAGTAATCGTTTTCTAGGGAGAAGCAATGTTTTTCAAGCAATTGGCGACAAAGGAAGCCTCGCTGTCCTATTTTTTCGGCTGTGCCGGCTACGCCAAGGCGATTGCGGTCGATGTCGTGGCGGGTGACGAGGAATGGTTTGTCGAAGAAGCGCGCAAGGCCGGGGTGACCATCACCCACGTGATCGACACCCACCTCCATGCCGACCATTACTCGGGCGGGCGCAAACTGGCCGGGATGGTCGGTGCGCCCTATTGCCTGCATGAATCCGACCGCGCTGTCGCAGGCTTTCAGTTCGAGCCGCTGCGCGATGGCCAGCGGCTTGACCTGGGCAACGTCCAGGTCGATGTGCTCCATACACCGGGGCATACGGCCGACAGCGTTTGCCTGCTGGTTTCCGATTTGCGCCGGGGCGAAACGCCCTGGTTCGTCGTGACGGGCGACACGCTGTTTGTCGGCGCCGTTGGCCGGCCCGACCTGGCGGGCAAGGAAAAGGAGATGGCGGGCCAGCTGTACGACACGCTGCACGGCAAGCTGCTGCCGCTGCCGAGCGAGGTCGAGATCTTCCCGGGCCATCAGGCGGGCAGCGCGTGTGGTGCCGGCATTTCGGGCAAACCGTCCTCGACCATTGGTTTTGAGAAGCGCTGGAACCCCGCCCTGTCGATGTCCCGCGCCGACTTTATCGACGACCTCACGCGCGAGATTGCGCCGCGTCCGGCTGACATGGACCGCATCGTGGCAGCGAATCTCGCGGCCTGATGAGCACGCGTGCGCAGGCAGAAAAATACTGAAAAACTGAACGGAGACAGACATGGATGCAGGTGGATTGAATATCCCGGTTTGGGGTGGCCTGGTGCTGGGCGTGTTGCTCGGCATCGTTTTGCAGCGCAGTGGTTTTTGCGCACGCGCGGCATTGGCCAACGCTTTCGAAGGCAAGGACAAGGCCAGGCTGCGTGCTTTCTTGCTGGCGATGGCCGTGGCACTGGCAGGCACACAACTGCTATCCGGGCTGGGCTGGGTGGATTTGAGCGGCACGCCGTATCTGCGCGCCAGCGTGCCGCTGGTGGGCCTGGTGATTGGCGGCGTGGTGTTTGGCGCCGGGATGATGCTGGCCGGGGGCTGCCCGAGCCGGATCATGGTGCGCGCAGCAGAGGGGCAAGGCGGCGCCCTGCTGACCTGGCTGGTTTTCGTGCTGGCCATCATGGCCAGCCTGGAAGGCGCGCTGGCTCCGTTGCGGGAGATCGCCAGCGGACCGGCCATGACCTTGCCCGCCAGGACACTGCCTGCCTTGCTCGGCGGTGTGCCCGCCTGGACGGTGACAGCGGGACTGGTCGCGCTGATCGGTGCGTTCCTGCTGCTGGCGCCGCGCCAATCCGAATGGTGGGGATGGAAACTTCCGCTGTCGGGCATGCTGGTAGGTGGTCTGGTGGCGGCCAGCTGGTATGTGAGCATTGCGGGTAGCAGCGAATTCGACACGCCCGTGACCTCGGCGCTGGCCTTTGTCGCGCCGGCGCAGGATTTGATGCGCTACCTCACCATGGAGCGGCTGGGGTTCCCCCTGAAGTTCGGCTCCACGGCGGTGCTGGGCGTGTTTCTCGGCGCTTTGCTGAGCGTTGTCGTGGCACGCCGTTTCCACTGGGTCATGCCCACCGGGGCGCAGATGCTGCGCAATATGGCGGGCGGCGTGATGATGGCCTGGGGCGGCATTCTGGCGATGGGCTGCACCATAGGACAGGGCATGGCGGGTGTCGCCACCCTGTCGGTATCGAGTTTCATTGCAGTGGCCAGCATGGTGCTGGGGGCCTGGATGGCGCACCGGGTGCTTGCCATGGCGACGCGCGCCAATCCGGCCGCCAGCGTCTGAGCGTTCAGGACAAACAACATGCATGAATTCAGCAAAGCCCGCCATGGGCACCAGCACTCTCCAGATTACCTGCACGGCATTCGCCACAACCTGGCCCAGTTTGTCTACCAGTTGCTGCAGG
>NZ_JADMJK010000207.1:5609-21749 GCF_018780625.1 Polaromonas sp.
TACCTGCACGGCATTCGCCACAACCTGGCCCAGTTTGTCTACCAGTTGCTGCAGGTGCTGCTGGTCGGCCTGACGCTGGGCATGATGCGCACTGTCGTGCCGGCCCTGGCCAGCGCGGAGTTTGGGCTGCCCAAGGGTTCCTTCATGCTGCTGATCGCCTTTGTCGTGGCCTTTGGCTTCGTCAAGGGAACGCTCAATTTCGTGGCCGGGCGCCTGTCTGAAAATATCGGGCGCAAGAAAGTCCTCCTGCTTGGCTGGATCAGCGCGCTGCCGATCCCGTTCATGATCATGTACGCCCCGAGCTGGGGCTGGATCGTCGCCGCCACC
The DNA here is from genome assembly GCF_018780625.1 of Polaromonas sp. Taxonomy (GTDB): domain Bacteria; phylum Pseudomonadota; class Gammaproteobacteria; order Burkholderiales; family Burkholderiaceae_C; genus Polaromonas. The sequence continues at coordinate 5,937 of NZ_JADMJK010000207.1, forward strand.
GTGTTGCTGGGCGTCAACCAGGGCTTTTGCTGGTCCATGACGCAGACCTCCAAGCTCGACATCACGCGGCCAGACCAGCGCGGCGTGACCATCGGCCTCAATGAGTTTGCCGGCTACGTCGGCGTGGCCATTGCCGGCATCGTCACCGCCTACATGGCCACGGCCTTCGGTGCGCGTCAGGGCTTGCTGATCTTTGGCCTGGTCGTGATCGTGTCAGCGCTGGTGCTGACGCAGTTTTTCGTCACCGAAACACTGCCCTGGGCGAAGGCCGAAGGTGCGCGCCATGCGGCAGGCCTGGCGAGCGGGCCCATCCCGCGCTACCCGCGCCATGTGCCGGCCAGGCCCACCACCTGGGACATGTTTGCCCTGATGACCTGGCGCGACCGCCGCATGGCCGCCCTCTGCCAGGCCGGGCTGGTCGAAAAATTTGTCGACGCCCTGGTCTGGGTGTTCTACCCGGTGTTTCTCTACCAGCAGGGCATCAGCCTGCCCCACATCGGCTGGATCATCGGCGTCTACGGGTTTGTCTGGGGCGGCTCGCAGCTGTTCACCGGCAAGCTGTCGGACCGCATCGGACGGCACCGGCCCAACGTGTGGGGCATGTGGATTTGCGGCGCGGGCGTGGCGATGATGCTGCTGGGTCAGGGCGTGGCCTGGTGGATGCTGTCGGCGGCCGTCTCGGGCTTGGGCATGGCGCTGCTGTACCCCAACCTGTCGGCGGCCGTGGCCGACATCGCGCACCCGAACTGGCGCGGCTCGGCCATTGGCATTTACCGCTTCTGGCGCGACCTGGGCTATGGCATCGGGGGACTGGGGCTGGGCATTGTGGCGCACAGCACCGGGCAGATGGAGGCCGCATTCTGGTTCGTGGCCCTGTCCATGTTCGCATCTGGCGGCCTGCTGTGGCTGCTCGGTGAAGAAACCCACCCGCGGCTCAACCCGGCTTGAAGCGGGTCCATTCAGATTGCACCCATGACTACTCCCTACATCCACCAGGCGTCCATCGTTGCGCTGCGCAACGCCCTTTCAAGCATCATCGTCGGCCAGCCGCGCTTGCTCGACCGCCTGATCATCGGCCTGCTGGCCGGCGGGCACATCCTGGTCGAGGGCCTTCCCGGCCTGGCCAAGACCACGGCCGTCAAGGCCCTGGCGGGTAGCTTGCAGGCCCACTTCAAGCGCATCCAGTTCACGCCAGACCTGATGCCCGGCGACCTCACCGGCACGGACATCTACGACCCGCGCAGCGGCGCGTTCCACTTCGTGCCTGGCCCGCTGTTCAACGAAATCATCCTGGCCGACGAGATCAACCGCGCACCGGCCAAGGTGCAGTCGGCCTTGCTGGAAGCGATGCAAGAGCGCCAGATCACCGTGGGCGGGCAAACGCGCGCCCTCCCCCAGCTGTTCATGGTCATGGCCACGCAAAATCCGATCGAGCAGGCCGGCACTTACCCGCTACCGGAAGCGCAGCTGGATCGCTTCATGCTGCATGTGACCCTGGACTACCCGAGCGAGGAGGAGGAGCGCGAAATCCTGCGCCGCGACCGGGCCCTGCACCTGATGGACAGCCCGTCAGCAGCACAGCCGGTGCTGGACGTCGCTGCGGTACTGGCGGCACGCCGCGAACTGCAGCACGTGCACCTGTCCGAGCCGGTCGAGGCCTACATCGTCACGCTGGTGCGTGCCACGCGCGAGCTCGGGAAGTGGCGCGCCGACTGGGCACAGGCGGTTGAAGTCGGTGCCAGCCCGCGCGCCTCACTGGCCCTGGCGCACGCTGGCGCCGCGCATGCCTATCTGCACGGGCGCGACTACGTCAGCCCGGACGACGTGCGCGAGATGGCACCCGATGTGTTGCGTCACCGGCTGGTGCTGAGCCTGGATGCCCGCGTGCGCCTGCTCAGCCGCGATGCCATCGTGGCCGGCCTGCTTGATGCGGTGCCCGCACCGTGAGGCCCGATGTCGTCGATCAAGCGCTGCTGGATGCGGGCGAGATCGCGACCCTGGCCGCGCAGGCTGCGCATGGCGCGCGCACCGCAGTGCGCCGTGAAGTGCATGACCACCATGCGGGGGACTGGCCTTCGGCCTGGCTCGGGCGGGGGCTGGACTTCGAGGAAGCCCGGCCCTATGCGCCGGGCGACGATGTGCGCGACATGGACTGGCGCACCACTGCACGCTTGGGTCACCCCTTTATCAAGACCTACCGCGAGGAGCGCCAGCCGCTGCTGCACATCGTGGTGGATCGCGGACCAAGGATGCGTTTTGGCACGCGCCGTCGGCTCAAGGTGACCCAGGCCGCGCGCATGGCGGTGCTGGCGGGCTTCGCCGCCACCGAAAGCAATATCGCAGTTGGCGCCACCCTGTGGGACCGCCCCGACCGGACGCTGCCAGCGCGCCATGGACGACTCGGCCTCCTGGAACTGGTGCGGGCCATCGTCGCCCCCTGTGCGCCTGTGCCGGCACAAGCGGGCGAAGCGCTGCACGAGCTCACCCGCCTGCAAACCCTGCGCGCCGAATTGCCACGCGGCAGCCGTCTATTGTTGCTGAGCGACTTCGCCTGGCTGACCCCCTTGCACGAACCAGCCCTGGCCAGCCTCGCCGAATGGCTGGACCTGCTGGCCGTCTGCATCACGGACCCGGCGGAGCGCGCGCTGCCCGACGTGGGCTTGGCCTGCTTTGCCGATCTGGGCAGTGCGCAGACGCGCTGGATCGACACCGGCAAGGCCGCAGTACGCGAGGCCCACGCTGCAACGTTTGCGGCTTGCCATGCGCGCATGGCCACGACGCTGGCACGCTGCGCTGTACGCCATCTCGACGTGGGCAGCGAAGTGGACGATCTGCTGCCGCTGCTGTACGGCCATGGCTGATCCACACCAACTGTTGGCCCCACTGATCGAGCCGCCACTGCCGCTGGTGCCCGTGCTGCCGTCCGCAACCGTCTGGCCTGTTTTTCTTGTCGTAGGGGCAGTGCTGCTGGCCGCCCTGACGATGGTGGTGGCCTGGCTGCTGTGGCGCCGTGGCGCACCCCGGCGCGCGCTGCGCCGGATGGCACGGATGGACAACCCGGTGCAGGCGGCGCATGCGCTGGCAGCCCTGGCGCGCGAACGGGGCTTGCCCGCCACAGGCGCCTGGCGGGATGCGCTGGACCGCGTGCGCTTCGGCGCGCCAGAGGCCGGACACGCCAAAACCATGGCACGCCTGTGCGCTGAAGCGCTAACGCTGTTGACGCCAGGATGATCGAATTCGCGCAAGCAATGGTTCTGTGGCTGTGGGTGCTAGTGCCGCTGTGGCTGGCGCTCGCGCTCAGGCGTAGCGCGCAGGGCACGCCGGGGCGCGTGGTGCTGCGGCATCCGCAACTTGACCCGGCGGCCTTTCAGGCACCGCCGGGCGGGCGGGTGCCCCTGCTGCTGCAGGCACTGGCGTTCGCCCTGCTGATTGCGGCACTGGCCCAACCCAGGCAAGTGGGTGCGTGGATCACGCCGCCACCGCAAGGGCGTGATCTGGCGCTGGTGATCGACACCTCGCTCACCATGAGCCTTGAAGACTTCACGTTGCAGAACCGCAAGGTCAGCCGTATGGCCGTCCTCAAGCAGGTATTGGCCGACTTTGTTGCCGCACGCCAGGCCGACCGTTTTGCGCTGCTGGTCTTCGGCTCCGACGCGGCGCTGCTCACACCCCCCACTTTTGATCACGCCCATGTGGTGGCCCAGCTGCGCCGCTTGCAGGTGGGGGTGGCCGGTGACAACACCGCACTGGGAGACGCGCTGGGTCTGGCGCTCAAACCGCTGCGTCAGCAGCAACTGCGCCCAGCCATTATTTTGGTGAGCGACGGCGAGCCGTCCAACAGCGGCGAGACCAGTCCGGCCGAAGCCGTGGCCGTGGCGCACCAGCTGGGCGTGGCGATCCACACCCTGGAAATCGGCAGCGCGGCCCGTGCACAACCGGCGCAAACCGCAGTGATGCCGACGCCCGCATCCGTTGAAGAGCCGCAGCCGGGACTGGCCGACATAGCCCGCCTGACCGGCGGGAAGCACTGGAAGATCCACAGCACGGCGGATGCCCGGGCGGTCATGCAGGCGATTGACCGTCTGGAGCCCACGCTGGCGCGTCCCGCACGCGACCGCGAGGTGCGGGAGTGGTACCTGCTGCCGCTGGCCTTGGCCATCGCGTGCCTGCTGGCGGCGCAGCTATTCATCATTCGCAGGCAAGCCGCATGATGCCCGCGCTGACCGAGCTGCACCTGGTGCAATGGCGCCTTCCCTGGGGCGCGCTCGTGCTGCTGGTGCCCCTGCTGCTGGGCTGGCTGGCGCGGCGCCGGCGCCAGCGGCTGGCGCGCTATGCCGATGCGCATCTGTTGCCGTGGGCGTTGGCCGGCGGTACGCCATCGAATCGAACCTGGGGCCGCAGCATCGTGGAACTGCTGGCCTGGGCCCTGCTGGCGCTGGCTGCCGCAGGGCCGCGAATTGCAGCTACCACACCGGACGGCACCGCCGGGCCCGCCGCCACGCCGCATGGGGTGGACGTGATGGTGGTGCTTGATGTCTCGGCCTCCATGGGGGCGACCGACATCGCGCCGGACCGCCTGAGCCGGGCCAGGCTGGAATTGACCGATTTACTGCGCCGTCTGCAGGGTGAACGGCTGGGCCTGGTGCTGTATGCCGGCCAGGCCGGCTTGCTGCTGCCGCCAACCGATGATCCGGCGTTGTTCGAGCGGGCGCTGTCCCAGGCCGGGCCTGATCTGCTGGAGGCGCCGGGCACCGACGTGGCCCGGGCGCTGCGCCTGGCACGGCAGGCACTCACGACCGATGACGTTTCCGCCGCGCCAACGCAGCCGCGCGGCCGGGCCGTGCTGCTGGTGACTGACGCCGAAACCTCCAGCCTCGACGGTGCAGCGGCTGAAGCGGCGCAGCAAGCTGCCAAAGAACTGCAGGCCGCTGATATTGCGCTGTTCGTGCTGGCGGTAGCCAGTCCCCAAGGCGGGCCTGTTCCGCTGGCCGGGAGCACCCAGGCAATGCAAGACGGCGTGCCCGTGGTCAGCCAGCCTGCCGTGCGCGGCTACAGTCGGCTGGCCCAAGGCAGTGGTGGGCAGCTCGCCATGGTGACCGATGGTGACGCCGACTGGAAAGCGCTGTATGTCGATGGCATGGCGCGGCTTCCCGGTGCCAGCGTGGCGACCGGGCCGGCACGCGCCTGGCGCGAACTGTTTGCGTGGCCGCTGGGACTGGCCTTGGCGCTGCTGCTGTGGGCGCGCCTGCCGCCTGCCGCGCGGCGTTCACTGCCCCCTGCAGCCTTGCTGCTGGCGGCGTTTCTTGGCGCGATGCTCACCTCGGCGCCGGCGGATGCCGCTGACCGAGCGCCGCGAGATGGCGCATCCAGCGTCACTCAGGCTGCGGCGCAGGCCTATCGCCATGGCGAGTGGCGCCGGGCGCTGCCGCTGTTTGAGCGCCAGGGTGGCTACGCCGGTTATATGGGCGCTGGCGCCGCGGCCTGGAAGCTGCGCGACTATGCGACGGCTGCGCGTTTTTTCAGCAGCGCCCTGCTGCTGGCGCGCACCGATGCAGAGCGCGACGATGCGCTCTACAACCTCGGTAACGCCCATTTCGGCCAAGGCCGCTGGTCCAGCGCCGCGCAGGCCTGGCGCGCCGTGCTGCTGTCGCGCCCGGGCGATGCCCGGGCTGCCGCCAATCTGGCGCATGCCCAAGCCCAATTGGCCAAGCGCAGTGGCCGTGCACCCATGAAGAGTGATTTGCGCGGCCGGCGCGGCTTTCTGGCCGAAGGTCAGGTCAGTGTCGATGGCGCCGTGCCCAGTGACCTGGACGAATCAATTCTTTTGCCGGACACCCCGCAGGGTCCGGGCGCTGGAGCCGGGCCTGATGCTGCCGGCGCCCGTCTGGCCGATGGCGCTGCTGGGTCGGATGCGCCACAGGTGTTGCTCAATCCGCAGCGTTTGCAATCCGGGCTGGTCAAGCTTGAGCGTCTGGAAGACCGTCAACGCAAGTTGCTGCAGGGCCTGCTCAAGCAGGACCGGGTACCTGAATCGACTGCGGCATCAGGAAGGGCGCCATGGTGAACCTGCTGCGCTTCTGGCCGAAGACCCTTGCAGGCCTGCTGTTGTGCACTGGCCTGTCCGCAGGGGCGCTCTCCGCACAACCCGTCAGCGCCTATGCGTTGAATCGCTCAACCCTGGCGCTTGGCGAAGCGCTGACGCTGCGCATCACGCGGGCCACGGGTGCAGCAAGTACGCCGCTCGACGCCCTGGATCTTTCCGCATTGGCCCGCGACTTTGAGATTCAGGAGCGGACAGCGGGCCGCGACAGCCAGCAGGAGAACCTGACGCTGACCCTATACCCCCGCCGCCTGGGCCGCATCACAATGCCCGGCCTGGGGCAGCCAGGGCCGCTGCCGGTCGTGACGGTGACCGAAACATCAGACACCATGCCCCGGGTACGCTTCAGGATAAGCGCCGACCCGGCCGAGCCGCTCGTGCGCCAGCCCACCACCCTGACCCTTGAAGCCTGCGACGATGGCACCCTGTTGTGGAAGCGCCCGCAACTGCCGGTCGTGGAGGGACTGCTCTTTCGCCCTCTCAACGAAACAGAAATCATCACCCAACGCGATGGCCAGCGTTGCACCGCGCATCGCTGGCACTGGTCGGTGCTGCCAACCGCTTCGGGTAGCACACCCCTGACGCTGCCCATGCTGGAGGCTGGCAAGTTTGGAACCCGACTGCGCTTTGAGCCACCGGCCTTTAAATTAAACGTTTTAACGCTGCCGGGTTGGCTGCCGGCTGAAGCCGCCGTGGGCGCCCCCGACATCGTGGCCGAACCGCTGCCGGCGCAAGCCATGATTGACCAGCCGCTGGCCTGGCGTTTGCGCGTCACGGGCAGCTATAGCGCCACCGCGTTGAAGACACTACTGGACATGCAGATTCGAAACTCGGGTGACACCCCTGAACTGACACCCTATGCACCCCGGGTCGAACCCCTGGCGGGCTTGACGCTGGCGCCGCAGCATATGGTGACGCTTTACCTGCTACCCCGCGAGCGCGGCACATTGACTGCGCCCGATCTGCAACTGCCCTGGTACGACCCGCAGGCCGGGCGTCTGATGCACACGCAGGTACCAGGGGCGCATGTCGAAGTTGTCGATCCGATGCGCCAGCGGTGGCTGAGTGGGTTGACTGCTGCCGCTGCCCTGCTGATTCTGGCCATCACAAGCATTTGGCTTTGGCATTGGCAGCAATGGCGATTTCGTCGGTTCCACGTCGACCGCATGTTGCGCCGGGCTCGCAGCACCGAGGAGCTGAACACGTTGCTGATGTCATTCTCCACAGCGCCTGGAGCGACACCGTTCCCAACACTGCAGATATGGCGTCGCCATGTCGATGCACAGTTCAGGTCAACCGGTCTGTCGGAATTGGTCGATGTGCTGGAGCGAAGCCGTTTTGGTGCCAAGCAAATCAGTGGGTGCCCGCCTGTGTCCATTGATGAACTGGCAGGCAAAGCCCGTACATGGCTTGCTTCACTACAACTTCGTAGAAATGTTGCCTCATTTAAAAAGGACTGATGCGCATGGCTCGCCTTGCAGGCAGCCGGGCTCAGTAAAGCGCCAAATGACCCCTGAGTTTGCGCCGCATTGCGTGCAGTTGACGGATGACGGGAAAAGTTGAGGGACTTTGTCCAGTGACCGCTTTGGCGGAGGCTGTGGCAGCAAGCACGCCCCGGTGTCGTTCGGCTGGATGCACCGGCGACTGCCGAGAACCTGTTGCGATCGCTGAAAGCCTGAGGCGTCAACAACACGTATGGTCATACCGATTCTGTCCTGCGCGGCCTGCTGGAGGCGCTCGCGGCAGCCAAGGCGACGTTTGACATCCAGTCGATCATGGCGCACGCTGTCAACCCGGCACCTGAAAAAAAACGGGGGACAAAGGAGAGCGGTATGGAGCAGATCTGGCTGAAGCACTATCCCCCGGGCGTTCCGGCGGAGATCGACCGCTTTCGCTTTGCCTCGCTCAAGGACATGCTTGAGCATAGCTGCGCGCGCTACCCGACACGCCCCGCTTTCACCCACATGGGCGTTGCCCTGAGCTATGGCGCGCTCGACCGCCTCTCCCGCGATTTCGGCGCCTGCCTGCAGCAGGTGATCGGGCTGCGCCGTGGCGACCGGGTGGCCCTCATGCTGCCCAACCTGCTGCAATACCCGGTGGCGCTGTTCGGCGCGCTGCGCGCCGGCATGGTGGTGGTCAATGTCAATCCGCTCTACACCGCGCGCGAACTGCAGCACCAGCTGGCCGACTCCGGCGCCGTGGCGATCGTGGTGCTGGAGAACGTTGCGCACACCCTGCAGCAGGCCCTTGCCGCGACTGCCGTGCGCCACATCATCACAACCGAGGTGGGTGACCTGTTCCCGCCGCTGCGGCGGTGGCTGGTCAACTTTGCCGTCAAGCGGGTCAGGCGCATGGTGCCGCGCTGGCAACTGCCGGGCGCGATGGCTTTCAATGCGGCCCTGCAGGCGGGCAAGCGGCAAACGCTCGCTGACGTGGCGCTCACGCACGCGGACATTGCCTTTTTGCAGTACACGGGCGGCACCACCGGCGTGCCCAAGGGCGCAATCCTGACGCACGGCAACCTGGTGGCCAATGTGGAGCAGACCTCGGCCTGGATCGGCGGTACGCTGAAAGAAGGCGTCGAGGTCGTCATCACGCCCTTGCCGCTCTACCATGTCTTTGCGCTCACGGCCAATTTGCTGACCTTCGTGAAATGGGGCGCGAACAACGTCCTCATCACGGATCCGCGTGACATTGCCGGCCTGCTGCGCGTGCTTCGCAAGACCCGTTTCAGCGTCATCACCGGCGTCAATACCTTGTTCAACAGCCTGCTCAATGCCCCCGGCTTCGAGGCGGTGCAGCGGGCCAACGCCGGCGCGCTCAAGGTGGCGGTGGCGGGCGGCATGGCGGTGCAGCGCACGGTGGCAGAGCGCTGGCAGCAGATTATGGGCGTGCCGCTGATCGAGGGCTACGGCCTGACCGAAGCCGCCCCCATCGTGTGCGCCAATCCGCTGAACGCCAGGACCTTCAGCGGCAAGATCGGCATGCCGCTGCCCTCCACCCAGGTGGCGATCAGGGACGAGGCGGGGCGTGAACTGCATCCGGGCGACGTCGGCGAGATTTGCGTGCAGGGGCCGCAGGTCATGCGCGGCTACTGGAACATGCCCGAAGAGACCGCCCGCGTCCTCGGCCCGGACGGCTGGCTGCATACCGGGGACATGGGCGTGATGGACCAACAGGGCAGCATCCAGTTCATCGACCGCCGCAAGGACGTGATCGTGGTGTCCGGTTTCAAGGTCTACCCGACCGAGGTCGAGGATGTGGTGATGCGGCACCCCGGCGTCAGGGAAGTGGGCGTGGCGGGCGTGCCCGATGAAAAGAGCGGCGAGGCGGTCAGGATCTATGTGGTGAAGAAGGACCCCGGCCTCACGGCCGAAGCGTTGCTGGCGCACTGCAGGGCGAACCTGACGGGGTACAAGGTGCCCAGACAGGTAGAGTTTCGCGACCAACTGCCCAAAACCCCGATTGGCAAGGTCTTGCGCAGAAAGCTCCAGGATGCGCCCGCGTGAGCGGCGAAAAGGCAAAACAAGGCAAGGTGATGCCGATGGACCCTTCCATTCCCCCGCAACGGCTGCTCGGCATCGTGCAAGGCCTGGCGCGCGAATTGCGGCCCCACGCCCCGGAGGTCGAGCGTCTGGGCCTGGACCATTCCCTGGAGCGTGACTTTGGCCTGGACAGCCTGGCGCGCACCGAGCTGCTGGCCCGCATCGAGCGCGAACTCGGGGCGCGGCTGAACGAGGAGGCCCTGACCAGTGCGGAAACGCCGCGTGACCTGCTCCGGCTGGCAGGGATCGCTACCCCTGCCGCTGACCGCGCGGGCACGCCGGCGGAGTTGCCCGGCGCCTATCCGCCCGAGCCTGCCGGAACCCCCGCATCCCTGCGGCCGCCCGACACGGCATCGACCCTGATCGAACTGCTGGACTGGCATGAGGCCACCCACGGCGAGCGGGTGCACATCACGCTGTATGGCGAAGGGGAAAGCACCGAAGACATCAGCTACGGCGCGCTGCAGGCGCAGGCCAGGGCGCTGGCGGCGGGTCTGCAGCAGCAGGGCCTTGTCGTCGGCGACAAGGTAGCAGTGATGCTGCCCACCGGGCGCGATTTCTTTGCCGCCTTCTACGGCGCGCTCTACGCCGGCTGCGTCCCGGTGCCGCTCTACCCGCCCGCGCGGCCTTCGCAAATTGAGGACCACCTGCGGCGCAGCGCCGGCATCCTCGACAATTCCGGGGCCGCCGTTCTCATCACGCTTGCCGCAGCCAAGCCCCTGGGGCAGCTGCTGCGGGCGCAGTGCGCGTCGCTGCGCAAGGTGCTGACCGCCGGGGACCTGCGCGTTTCTGGCGCGCAGCCCGCGCTCACCAGGCCGGGGCCGGAAGATGTCGCCTTCCTGCAATACACGTCCGGCAGCACGGGCAACCCCAAGGGCGTGGTTCTGACCCACGCCAACCTGCTGGCCAATTTGCGGGCAATGGAACGCGCCTCGGGCGTCACCGCGGCGGACACCTTCGTGTCCTGGCTGCCGCTCTACCACGACATGGGGCTGATAGGCGCTTGCATGGGCAGCCTGCTGGTGGGTTTTCGGCTGGTGCTGATGTCACCGCTCGCCTTTCTGGCCCGGCCGGCGTTCTGGCTCTGGACCATCCACCGGCACCGCGCCAGCGTGTCGGCGGCGCCCAACTTTGCCTACGAACTGTGCGCCAACAAGATCGACGACAGTGCGCTGGCCGGGCTGGACCTCAGTTGCTGGCGCCTTGCCTACAACGGGGCCGAGCCGGTCAGCCCCGACACGATAGAGCATTTCGCCGCGCGTTTCGCCCGCTACGGATTCAGGCGCAGCGCCATGACGCCGGTCTACGGACTGGCGGAATCGGCCGTCGGGCTGGCCTTTCCGCCGCCCGGTCGCGGGCCGCTGCTGGACCGGGTGGACCGCGACGCCCTCGCGCGCCTGGGCGTGGCCCGCCCCGCACCAGCCAGCGCGCCCAAGGCGCTGTGCGTGGTCTCCAGCGGCCTGCCCCTGCCCGGCCATCAAATCCGCATCACCGATGCCAGCGGACGGGAACTGCCCGAGCGCGCGCAGGGCCGCGTGCAGTTTTGCGGCCCGTCTGCAACGGCCGGCTATTACCGCAGCCCCGAAGCATCGTCGCGGCTGTTCGACGGGCCCTGGCTCAACACCGGCGACATGGGCTACATCGCGGCGGGAGAGCTTTACCTGACCGGGCGCGAGAAAGACATCATCATCCGCGCCGGGCACAACCTGTTTCCGCAGGAACTGGAGGAAGCCGTGGGCCGGGTACGCGGCGTGCGCAAGGGCGGCGTGGCGGTGTTTGCGGCCACCGATGCGCGCTCGGGCACGGAGCGGCTGGTGGTGCTTGCCGAAACGCGTGAAGACCGGGCCGCAGAGCGCAGCCGGATACTGGCCGAGATCAACCACCTGGCGGTCGACCTGATGGGCATGCCGGTGGACGATACCGTGCTGGTGCCGCCGCGCACCGTGCTCAAGACCTCCAGCGGCAAGCTCAGGCGCGCCGCCTGCCGCGAGGTGTACGAACACGGCCAGATCGGCATCGCCCCGCGCGCCGCCTGGCGCCAGCTGGCGCAGCTTGGCTTGGCCAGTGCCCTGGCGCAGCTGGCACGCAGCATGGACCAGGGCCGCGCGTGGCTGTGGAGCGCGCGGGCCTGGTCGGTGCTTGCCCTGCTGGCGCCGCTGGCCTGGCTGCTAATCGTGCTGGCGCCCGGGCGCACCTTGCGCCGCCAGATCGCCAAAGCGATTGCGCGCCTGGGCTTTGCGCTGGCCGGACTGACGCCCAAGGTAGAGGGCTTGCAGCACCTGGCGGGCCGCGCGCCCGTGATCGTGGTGGCCAACCACGCCAGCTACGTCGACGCACTGCTGCTGACTGCGGTGCTGCCGGCTCGGTTTACCTATGTGGCCAAGCAGGAATTGCGGCACAACCCGGCGCTTGCCCTGCCGCTGCGCCGGCTCGGCTGCGCCTTTGTCGCGCGTTTTGACAGCGCACGCGGCGTGGAAGACACCCGGGAGCTGGAACAGCTGGCGCAGGCCGGGCAGTCGCTCCTGTTCTTTCCCGAAGGAACCTTTCGGCGCGAACCCGGACTGATGCCCTTCCGGCTGGGCGCGTTTGTGTCGGCCGCACGGTCCGGCGCGCCGGTGGTGCCGGTCACGCTGGTCGGCACCCGCTCCCTGCTGCGCGACGGTCGGTGGCGGCCGCGCCGCGGCGCGCTCAAGGTACTGATTGGCAAGCCTGAACTGGCAGCAGGCGCTGACTGGCAGGCCGCCCTGCAACTGCGCGATGCGGCGCGCAGAACCCTGCTGGCGCAGCTTGGCGAACCCGACGCGGCCGCCTGACGCTCAGCGCCGACCCGGGCGCCGACTGCGCTGGCTACATGGTTGGCAAAGCCCTTTCATGTGCAACTGTTCCAATACGGGGGACACTGAACAACCTCGCCCTTCTGGAAACTCCGTCATGCACATCGTCCGCAAAGCCCTGGTGGCGCTCTCTGTCGCCGCCCTGATTGTCGGCGCCTGGCTTGCGCCGCTGGACTTGCCCGCCATGCAGCAGGTCGATGCCGGCCTGAAGCGCGCGCTGGTCAGCTTTGCAACGGCGCGGGCACTCAATGCCGTCATCTCGGTGGCGCAGGGAACGCAGGCTTCCGTCCAGCCCCTGGGCGTAGGCGTCACCCTCAGCCCCGGGCAAATACTGGACCCGGTCAATGATCTGGTCGAAAAGTTCTCCGATCTGATGCTGGTGGCCAGCGTCGTTTTTGGAATTCAAAAGGTGCTGATCAGCATAGGCGGCTACTGGCCCATCTCGCTGGCGCTAACGATTGCGGCGCTCGCCTGGGCCTGGTGCTACGTCAGGCAGGCACACCCGCCGGCATTGCTTTCCCGGCTGCTGGTCATTTTGCTGATGCTGCGCTTTGCCGTTCCGGTGGTGACCATCGGCAGCGACCTGTTGTGGCAAAAGTACCTGGCCGCCGACTATGCCGTGAGCCAGAAGTCCATCACCGCGGTGTCGGGCCAGGTCGACGTACTGAGCCCGTCCATTCCAGCCATCACGCAGGACCAGAGCCTGCTGGACAAGATGACCGGGTGGCTTTCCAAAAATGCAAATGTCAAAGTGCATTTTCAGAATTTGAAAGCGGCTGCAGAGCAGGCCATCGAGCACATCATCAAGCTCATCGTGATTTTTGCGCTGCAAACCGTGGTGATTCCCTTGCTGCTGCTCTGGGCCTTGTATGGCGCGGCGAGACGCGCCTTTGAGCGGCCGGGGCAGGTGCCGGGCTGAGTTGTTTGGCAAAAAATACCCGCAAACAGCACAGGGCGAAGTGGATATGGCCTGAATCCTGTAGCCTGAAAATACGCGTTCACCCTCCCCACCTCCCCCTGCACGGCAAGCAAGAACAAACATTTTTTCAACAAATCAAGCAACCCCTTCCAACTGGAGACAACCCATGAACCGCATTTCCCTTTTGATCGACGGCGCGCAGACGGCTGCCAGCAACGGCGCCACCTTCGAACGCCGCAACCCGCTGGACGGCAGCGTCGCCACCGTCGCCCCGGCGGCCAGCGTGCAGGACGCGGTGGCCGCCGTCGATGCCGCCGCCAAGGCGTTTGCGGCGTGGTCGGCCACCGGCCCCGGCCAGCGCCGCGCGCTGCTGACCAAAGCCGCCCATGCGCTTGAAGCCAAGACACCCGCCTTCATCTCCGCCATGGCGCTGGAGACCGGCGCGTCCGCGCTGTGGGCCGGTTTCAATGTGCATCTGGCGGCCGGCATCTTGCTGGAAGCCGCGTCGCTGACCACGCAGATCAGCGGCGAGGTAATTCCATCGGACGTGCCCGGCAGCCTGTCCATGGGCCTGCGCCAGGCGGCCGGCGTGGTGCTGGGCATGGCGCCCTGGAATGCGCCCGTCATCCTGGGCGTGCGCGCGGTTGCCGTGCCGCTGGCCTGCGGCAACACCGTGGTGCTCAAAGGCTCCGAGCTGTGCCCGGCCACCCATGGCCTGATCATTGAAGCGCTGCAGGAAGCCGGCCTGCCACCGGGCGTCGTCAACTTCATCACCAACGCACCGGGCGACGCCGCAGCCGTGGTCGAGGCGATGATTGCCCACCCCGCCGTGCGGCGCGTGAACTTCACCGGCTCCACCCCCGTCGGCAAGATCATTGCCGGCCATTGCGCCAGATACCTCAAGCCTGCGGTGCTGGAACTGGGCGGCAAGGCGCCGCTGATCGTGCTCGACGATGCCGACCTGGACGCCGCCGTGAACGCCGCCGCCTTTGGCGCCTTTGCCAATTCCGGGCAAATTTGCATGTCCACCGAACGCATCATTGTGGACGCGTCGATTGCCGACGAGTTTGTCAAGAAGCTGGCGGCCAAGGCGGCCAGCCTGCCCCTGGGCGACCCGCGCCAAGGCCCGGTGGTGCTCGGCTCGGTCGTGGACATGAACGCCGTGCACCGCTGCAATGCGCTGGTCGACGACGCGCTGGCGCAGGGCGCCACGCTGCTGTGCGGCGGCAAGGCGGACAGCACGCTGATGCCCGCCACGCTGATCGACCACGTCACCCCGGCGATGAAGATCTACAGCAAGGAGTCGTTCGGCCCGGTCAAGGGCATCGTGCGCGTGAACGGCGTGGAAGAAGCGATTGCCTGCGCCAACGACAACGAGTACGGCCTGTCGAGCGCCGTGTTTGGCCGCGACATTGCCAGAGCCCTGCAGGTGGCCGGCCGCATCCAGTCCGGCATCTGCCATGTCAACGGCCCGACCGTGCATGACGAGCCGCAAATGCCGTTTGGCGGCGTCAAGGGCAGCGGTATCGGCAGCTTTGGCGGCCAGGCCGGCATTGCCGCCTTTACCGACCTGCGCTGGGTGACGGTGCAGACCACGCCGCGCCACTACCCATTCTGAGCGTTTTACCGACGCCGACACCGTGTTTGGTTTCTATGCCCCGGCCAGCGCTAGACGATCAGGATCGCCCTGAAATCATTGACATTGGTGTAGGTCGGCCCGGTCACCACCAGGTCGCCCAGTGGTTCGAAGTAACCATAGGCGTCATTGCGGTCCAGATAGCCGGCGATCTTCATGCCCTGGGCTAGCGCACGCGCCAGCGTGTCCGGCGCCACAAAAGCGCCGGCGTTGTCTTCCACGCCGTCGATGCCGTCGGTGTCGGCCGCCAGCGCATACACGCCGGGCTGGCCCTGCAGGCCCAAGGCCAGACCCAGGCAGAACTCGCCCGCGCGGCCGCCGCGCCCCCTGGGCGTTCCGGGCGGCTGCTGGCGGATCGTCACCGTCGTTTCCCCGCCGCTGAAAATCACGCAGGGCGTTTGAAACGGCTGGTTTTTCAGCGCCACGGCGCGCGCCAGTGCGGCATGCACCTTGCCGACCTCGCGCGACTCGCCTTCGATTTCATCACTCAGGATGTAGGCGGCCAGGCCGGCTGCCCGGGCCGTGTCGGCAGCGGATTCAAGGCTCTGCTGGGGCGTGGCGATCATGTGGACTTCATGGCCGTCAAACAGCGGGTCGCCGGGCTTGGGCGTTTCCAGCGCGCCCTGCGCCAGCTGGTCCCTGATGGGGCCCGGCACCTCGATGCCGTAGCGCTCGAGGATGGCCAGCGCGTCGGCGCAACTGCTGGCGTCGGGCACGGTCGGCCCGCTGGCAATGATGGACGGGTCGTCGCCGGGCACGTCGCTGATGGTCAGCGTGAC
>NZ_JADMJK010000036.1:0-6042 GCF_018780625.1 Polaromonas sp.
GAGCAACTTCAGCAGCGAAGCCGCAAATCATAGCACCGTCTTGCGGCATCTTGAATAATTTTTTGATAAAAAACCGAGGCATCAGTTTCTTGAAGTGAGAAGGCCCATTCGCATGCGGTTGCACTAACGAGTTCCTATTGACCCGCTACTTCGCAGCCGATGGAGACAACAATGTCCGCCCATTCAATGAAAGCAGGATCGCAGTCCCCACGGGCAAATCAATCCTTTGAATCGGCGAAGACGCGTCTATCGACTAGGTGCGTGGGCGGCGCATGCAGTGGCACCTGCAGCCGCATTCTGGTTCCCACCCTGGCCTTTGTGGCAATTTCCAGGTGGCCGCCCAGCTTGAGGGCCCGCAGGCGCATGCTTTCAAGCCCTTTGCCCAGTGGCCGTCCGGCCTCACGACTAGGGATACCACGACCGTTGTCTCTAACTTCAAGCAGCATGGAATCACTTTCGGGAACGTAATGGCACCTTACCTCGACCACGCTGGCATGCGCATGGCGCATGATATTCGCCACGCATTCCTGGGAGATGCGCAATACTTGTTGCGCCCGGTCTCCGCGGAAGTCCTCCAACGGTCCATCCATGTCCACCATCCAGATCATACGAATACCCAACTTGTCCAGCGAATGCTGGACGCGGTAGCGCAAGCGGCCTAGCGCATCAATCAACCCATCGTTCGCGCTGCCAATGCCGTCGACGATCATTTTAAGATCCAGCAGACACTGCTCCAGTGCAAGAGCGACCGCCTGCTGCTGAGGCGCCTGGGTGTCAAGCCTGGCGAGGATATTGACTAGTTGTGAGCCAACGCCATCATGCAAATCCTGCGCGATGCGCTGGCGTTCATTGGTGACGGCGACAGAAGCGAGCTTATTGGCGGGACCAAAGCCGGTGACAGCCTCCCAATGCAAAGCTGACGGATCGTCGGTCTCCCGCACTACAGGCGGCTCTGGGCGCCCGGCGCGGTTGGTAATCAGCAGCCAAAAAAGGAGGAGAAAAGCGGCGTAAAAATACTGCGTAAAGGTATTGCCCAGCCGTACACCTCCTGCGCCAAGCATGTCCTCAAGGCTGACACCTAGACCCAGGAAGGCTCCACCAAGCGCGAGCCAGCAGCGATAGCTACCCTGACGAAGCGCTTTCAGCCCAAGGTAAAAGCACAGCGCGGCAATACAGGCAAGGTTCACCGCAATCCACAGCTTGTACGCCAACTCTTGGTGAAGCGAACTCCAAGCCAACAACAGGAGCCCGAGAACGCCCTGCACCATCCAGACGGCGTGAATATTCAAGCGTGTGATGGAGGCACTGACAAGAATAAAGAACGCCACCGAAATAAGTGTGATCTGGTAGCTAATCTGGGAGGAGAGCAACGCCCACGGCTTTGGCGCTGGCAGCATGCTGACACTACTGGACAGCAGATACATCAACCAGCTGGTCGTCGCGACGGCAAAAGCGAAATCAATCGGATTACGCTGCCGCTTCCAAGCTCGGAACGCTACAGTGACGGCGACCACTGCCACGACGACGCTCACCAGGGCGCCGGCGTGGACAGCCCATTGGTAAGCGACGGATGACATGACCGAACTCTTTAAAACAGACCGCGGTGGGCCGCAAAACTGACTGCCTGAGCGCGCGTGCGCACATTGAGTTTGCGGTAGATGTTCTTGATATGGGTGTTGATAGTGTGACAGCTGACAGCCAACCGGGAACCGATTTCTGCGCTTGTGTAGCCCGCAGCAACCATTTTTAAGACCTCTTTTTCGCGCTCAGACAACTTGTCATTTTCACAACCCGACGGTGTGGTGCTATGAGCCTCACCCTGTGCGTGGTCCAGCCTGTGCAGCAGGCGTCGTGCCAGATTAGGCGTAATGGAGGCTCCGCCGTTTACCACCTGTAACACAGCTTGCGGAAAGCTCCCAAACCAGGAGTTTTTGACCAAGTACCCCGTGGCGCCAAGCTCGAACGCATGCAGGGCATGCTGCTCGTCCTCCATCGCGGAAATAACCACGGCCTCCGCCATGGGACGCACGCTTTTCATGTTTTCAATCAGGTCAAACCCCGTGCCATCACCGAGATTCAAGTCCACCAGCATCACATCAAACTCATACTGGGCAATCAGGCGCCGCCCTTCTTTCATGCTTCCCGCTTGCGCCAGCAAATTGATGCGCATGTCTACCAGTAATTCCTGCGCGATGACCAACCGTATATGCGGGTCATCATCGATCAACAGCACCCGCACAGGCTGTCCAGGTTGTCCAGTCAAAAAATCCGGCCACATACCAAGCGAACTGGCCTGCCTCCCGAAATGCCCGTCGTGAATACCTGGCGAAGAATTCGACATGATGTCGGGCTGTGCACGATTTCCCATCACTTTCCCCTGTTTATTTTTTACGCCTTCCGGGTTACCACCTTTAAATCCTCGTCCAATTACTGACAAATTTCTTACAAAATTAATGTCGGCCAAAAAATTAAATTACGTTTCCTATTCCTCGCTTACACGATAGGCCAAATAGAAGGGGCAATCTAGGTAAATATCTCCATAAATGCATGAAATTACAATTTATTCTTTGTTACATATGCACATAGGCCGCGTTCAGTTCGGTACCTTCATCCGATTGGCCCGCCACAGCAAGGTGGATCAGATAGGTTAACCCTGTGAACGATGGGCCTGCAAATACGGCAACGCCAGCTCGCGACGCGCTGATGCGCTCGACTGCGCCCCTCTCAAGCGGCGCGCAGTGCGGTCCTCAACTGCTGGCCAATTTCAGGCTTGTCGGCAAAGGGATCGGTCGGGTTGCGGGCTTGAACGATGTCCTCCAGACGTGTTTGCACCGCCTGGATCGCTTTGGGATGGCTGTAGATATAAAACTGGTTGCGGGCCACGGCGTCAAACACCAACTGGGCCACATCAGCGGCGCTAACCTTGCCGGAATTCACCGCCTTGCCAGTCATGGCGTGCTGGATCAGCTGGCTTCGGGTGGGTTTGTCGGCACCCATCTCCGTCGGGCGGTTACGGTGGCTTTGGCTGATACCGGTCGCCACAAAATACGGGCACAGCACCGAAGCACCGATCTGGTCCGTGACCAGCCCCAGGTCCTGGTACAAGGTTTCACTGAATGACACCACCGCATGCTTGCTCACGTTGTACACGCCCATGTTGGGCGGATTGAGCAAGCCGGCCATGCTGGCCGTGTTGACGATATGACCCTGCCAGTCGGGATCTTTGGCGGCGGCCGCAAGCATCATGGGCGTGAAGATGCGCACGCCATGCACCACCCCCATGACGTTGACCCCCAGCACCCATTCCCAGTCCTTCACCGTGTTTTCCCAGATCAGGCCGCCGGAGCCGACGCCTGCATTGTTAAACACCAGGTGCGGTGCGCCAAAGCGCGCCAACACAGCCTGCCCCATGGCCTCCATCTGTCCGGCGTTCGAGACGTCGAGCTTGAAGGACAGCACCTGGGCGCCGGTGGCGGCAATTTCGGTAGTGGCCCGGTCCAGCGCATCCTGCTGCACATCGACCAGCACCAGGTTCATGCCCAACTGGGCACCAATGCGTGCGCACTCCAAGCCAAAGCCCGAGCCTGCGCCCGTCAAAACGGCGGTTTTGCCTTTGAAATCTGTAATCATTCAATAGTCCTGAAATTAAGTTTGAACCGAAGCCGGACGCAGCATTTCAATATGGGCAATACCGTCTTCAATGTACGGTGCGCCCGCGTCCACAAAACCGTGCTGCCTGTAAAAGTGTTCCAGTCGCGCCTGGGCGCCAATCCGCACAGCCTGCGGGCCCCACTGCAACTGAAGATGAACCAGCGCTTGCTGCAGCAGCACATGGCCCACGCCACTGCCGCGCATCAACTCACGAGTGGCCACGCGGCCTATGCTGGCTTCAGTAAATTTAATGCCGGCCGAAAAACAGCGCGCATAGGCCACCAGTTGCCCCTCCCGGGTGCCCAGCAAGTGCATGGCCTGCGGATCGGCCCCGTCCATGTCCTGAAAAATGCAGGCCTGCTCGACCACAAACACCTCGCTGCGCAACTGCAGCAGGGCGTAAAGCTCTGGCGTGGTCAGCGCCTCAAACGCCACAAAGCGCCAGGAAATCGTTTGGGCAGTCCCGCTCATGGGGGTGTCACGGCCTTGAGTGAATAACCAATGCGCGGGAAATGCACATGCAGCATGCCGGCGCGCGCGTCGGTGCGGCGCAGCGTGTAGTGCATGCGGGTGGCCGCGATCAATTCGCCTTCGGTGGATTCGGGGCCAAACAGGTCGGCGCTGATGCTGACCCGGCTTCCCAGGGGGATGCCATGCTCATCCTGAAACACGTCGTCATGCAGCGGCGCCGGAGCCGATGCCGCCGCCAGGGCAATGGCTTCTGGCGCGCTGAATTTTTCCATGGGGCCGTGGCCAATGGCGGCCATGCGGTCCATCCATTCCAGCACGGGGGGCGCGAGGTTCAGAATTTCCGCCATCACGGGCGTGCGCATGCGGGTGAACCACAGCGGATGGTAGGCGGCAAAGTCGCTGATGCACGGTACCTCGCCCTGCAAATACGGCCAGTCATCCAGCATGTCGGACAGGCGGCGCAGATAAGACTTGTAGGCAGCAGCAGCGTCGGCCGGACGCAAGCGCATCATGCCGGCGCTCATGGCCTTGCGGTCCTCGCCAAATGCACGGGCCGCATGGGGCGGCGCATGTTCAAACATCTGAGCCAGGCCCCTGGGCTGCAGGTTGTACGCCATGGAGGTCCAGAACAGCGTGGTGTCCGCCCATTGCGCCAGCGTGCGGGCCATGCCTTTGCTGGGTTCGGGATAGAGCGTTGGCCGTGGCTGAATATGCTCCAGTACATCCGCAATCAGCGCCGTATCGCAGTAAATGTCAGCGCCTATCTGGAGCACGGGCGTTTTGCGGTAGCCGCCGGTCAGCGCCAGCACGTCGGGTTTGGGCATGATGGCCGGGATGATCACCGACTTCCAGGGGATCTGCTTGTAGCCCAGAATCAGCCGTATTTTCTCGGCGAAGGGCGAAGTCGGATAGTGGTGAAGGATCAATTCAGTCATGGCTTTCTCCTGGATGTATCAATCGCCGGACGGCCGGCCGCAAACGGGCCGCCCGGAACCCCCGCTTAAATCAGCTTGACCAGCTGTTTCCCGAAGTTTTTCCCTTTGAGCAGGCCCAAAAAGGCCTCGGGCGCGGCTTCCAGGCCTTGCGCCACAGTTTCGCGCGGCCGCAACTTGCCGGTGGCCACCAGCGTGCCGAGTTCCTTGAGCGCTTCAGGCCAGACTTCCATGTGCTCGCTGACGATAAAGCCCTGGATCTTGAGCCGGTTGGTCAAGATCAGCGCCGGGTAGGCCATCGGCATCGGCTGGCCGTCGTAGCCGGCGATCATGCCGCACAGCGCAATGCGGCCAAACGCGTTCATGCGCGTCAGCACCGCGTCCAGCACCATGCCGCCGACGTTTTCAAAATGGCCGTCAATGCCCTGCGGGCAGGCTTCTTTCAGCGCTTTTGAAAGCGACGCCGCGTTCTCGTGCAGTTTGTAGTCGATGCACGCGTCAAAACCCAGCTCATCCACCCCATATTTGCACTTTTCAGGGCCGCCCGCAATGCCCACCACGCGGCAGCCGCGGGCCTTGGCCAGCGCCGCAAAAGCGCTGCCCACGGCGCCGGTGGCGGCGCTGACCGTCACCGTCTGGCCGGCCTGGGGTTCAATGATCTTGACCAGTCCGTACCACGCGGTGACGCCGGGCATGCCCACGGCGCCCAGGTAGTGGGACAGCGGCACATGGGTGGTGTCGACCTTGCGCAGCGCGCCCGGCTGCTCTGCATTGACCACGCTGTATTGCTGCCAGCCGCCCATGCCGACCACCTTGTCGCCCGGCTGGAACCTGGGCGAACGGCTCTCCACTACTTCGCCAACGGTGCCGCCGCCCATCACCTCGCCCAGCGGCTGCGCTGCGGTGTAGCTCTTGGTGTCGTTCATGCGGCCGCGCATGTAGGGGTCCAGGCTCAGGAAGTGGTGGCGCACCAGCACTTCGCCGTCCT
>NZ_JADMJK010000036.1:6142-21726 GCF_018780625.1 Polaromonas sp.
CCCTGCACGTCGTACAACGTGGCTTCGGTAAAAGCCATCGACTTGGTGCGGTGCATCAGTCGTCCCCTGGCCGTGAGCTTGCTGCCGTCGCCGGGCGCGGGCTGCATGAAGCTGGTTTTCATCTCGATCGTGACCACGCCCATGTCTTTTTGAACACTGCGCGCCGCCACCGCCATGGTCACATCCATCAGCGTCATGACGGCGCCGCCGTGCGTGACGACAAAGGAGTTCAGGTGCTCGGGCCGCGGCGTGTAGCCGATGGCCGATTCGCCGCCCTCGAACAACTCCAGCACAAAGCCGAGGTGGGTCACAAAGGGAATTTCTGTACCGAAGCTCAAGCTTGCTTCGGGCTCAGCTGAATGCGTCATGCTCATGCTAGCCCCCCGTCACCACCGACACGCCCCCGTCAACCGCCAGCCACTGCCCGGTGATGTGCTTGCCCGCATCCGATGCATACAGCACGCACAGGCCCTTCAGGTCTTCGTCGTCGCCCAGTCGGCCCAGCGGGGCGTGGGCGGCGAGTTTTTCCTCGCCCATGGCTTTGAGCGTGCCCATGGTCATCTTGCTCGGGAAAAAGCCAGGACAAATCGCGTTCACGGTGATGTTGTACGCGCCCCATTCGCACCCCAGCGCCCGGGTGAAGTTGATGACGGCGCCCTTGGAGGTGTTGTAGGCAATGGTGGTCATCTCGCGCGGGTTGCCGCCCAGGCCGGCAATCGAGGCGACGTTGATGATGCGCCCCGACTTGCGCGGGATCATGCTGTGCTTGGCAATATGCTGCGACAAGATGAAGTAACCGCGGACATTGAGGTTCATGACCTTGTCCCAGGCGTCCACCGGGTGGTCTTCCGCGGGTGCGCCCCAGGCGGCGCCGGCGTTATTGACCAAAATATCGACATGGCCGAAGCGCTTGATGGTTTCATCAGCAAGCGCGCGAATGTCAGCTTCCTTCGAGCAATCAGCAGCAATCCAGTCCACGTCGATGCCGGCAGCTTTCAATTCTGCCGCCGACTCCACCAGGTCCTCGGCCTTGCGCGAGCTCAGCATGACACGGGCGCCGGCCTCGCCCAGCGCCTGGGCTAGTTGCAGCCCCAGGCCGCGCGAGCCGCCGGTCACGAGTGCGGTCTTGCCTTTGAGGTCAAACAGTTGCTGAATGGTACGGGTCATGCACAGTCTCCTTGGGTTTCTTGGGTTTCGTCGTTAAGGTCAGGGCGGGTGCCGCGCGAAGCGCCTGGCGTCCATGCGGCGCAGCCCTCAAAATCAGAGTAAAACACAACATTGTTGTGGGCGGCCCTGACAACTGTCCGGGTGGCGACTTCAACAACCAGCGCGCGGAATCATGGCTTTGGGTTGATTCTTGATCGCAAATAGATCAAAAAGAAACCAAGCGCCGCCGCGATGCCGCCGCCATACACCATCCACTCGCCGGTGGCGCCGTCCATATCCTGAACAAACAGGCCGAACACCAGCGTCAGCAAGCCACCGTAGATCAGCACCCAGATCAGGCTGTGAAAGCGCGCCATGGCCTTGCTGATCGTGCTGTTGGTCGATTTTTTGAAATAAGACATCAGAAGGCCTCCTCAGGCAGGTTAGCGCAGGTCAGGTCGCGGTTTTGGACCACGTTCAGCCATGCGCCGATTTTGGGCAACTCATAATGATAAAAATAAGCCATGGCCCCTATCTTACCGAGGGTAGAAGCTACTGATTTAGTAGCATCGGCACGCAGCGCAGCCAGTCCCACGTCCAGCCAGATCCAGGCCAGCACTGTGTGGCCAAACGCTTGCATGTACGGCACGGCATTGGCCAGCGCGTCGCCCGGCGTGCCGGTCGCCCACGCGGCTTGGGTGGCATGCGACACCTGCTGCAGGGCTTGCGCCAGCGCGCGCGCATGGCCGGCCAGATCGGGCACCCGCAGCGCGCGTTCGGCCGTTGCGTTGATGCGGGCTGTCAGCAGGGCAAGCCCCCTGCCCTCTTCCATCAGCACCTTGCGGCCCAGCAGGTCCATCGCCTGAATGCCGTGCGTGCCCTCGTGGATCATGTTCAGGCGGTTGTCGCGCCAGTATTGCTCCACCGGAAAATCGCGGGTGTAGCCGTAGCCGCCATGCACCTGAATCGCCAGCGAATTGGCCTCCAGGCACCACTCGCTGGGCCAGCTTTTGGCAATCGGCGTCAGCACTTCAAGAAGCAGGCGCGCCTCGTCGGCGGCCTGCGGCTCGGCGGTGTGCTGCTCGTCCACCAGCCGGGCGCAATACAGTTCCAGCGCCAGTGCGCCTTCGCAATAGGATTTTTGCGCCAGCAGCATGCGTTTGACATCGGCGTGCTCGATGATGCGGCTTTGCGGCGCGGACGCGTCCTTGCCGGCACCCGTGATGGGCCGTCCCTGTGGCCGGTTCCTGGCGTAGTCCAGGCTGGCGTAGTAGCCCGCCATGCCCAGCATGGTGGCGGCCGTACCCACACCGATGCGCGCCTCGTTCATCATGTGGAACATGCAGCGCAGGCCCTGGTGCGGCTGGCCGACCAGGTAGCCGACGGCGCCCGCCTGGCCATCCACCGGGTACTTGCCCTCGCCAAAGTTGAGCAGCGTGTTGGTGGTGCCGCGCCAGCCCAGCTTGTGGTTCAGGCCGGCCAGCGCCACGTCGTTGCGCACGCCGGTCAGTTCACCGCGCGTGTTGACCATTTTCTTGGGCACGATGAACAGCGAAATGCCGCGCGTCCCGGGAATCAGCTTGCCGTCCGGTCCGGGAATCTTGGCCAGCACCAGGTGAATGATGTTGTCGGTCAACTCATGCTCGCCGGCGGAAATCCACATCTTGTTGCCCTTGAGGCGGTAGCGGGGTCCGAGCGGCTCGGATTCGAAATAGGCGCCGTCGGGCAGCGCGCGCGTCGTCACGTCACTGAGCGAGGAGCCCGCTTGCGGCTCCGACAGGCACATGGTTCCCGAAAAGCGGCCTGAAAACTCATTCTTGGCAAACACTTCTTTTTGCAGGTCGGTGCCATGCACCATCAGCAAGTTGGCATTGCCCGTGGTTAGCATGCCCGAGCCGATGCTGACCGACGCCATCGCAAAAAAGGCATTGGCCGCCGCCTCAACGGTGTAGGGCAACTGCATACCACCGCTTTCGTAATCTTGCGCCGCGCTGAGCATGCCCGAGGCGGCGTAGGCCTTCTGCGCATCGTGCGTGGCCTGCGGCAAGATGACTTTTTCACCATCAAAGTGCGGCTCCTGCGTGTCGACCAGCCGGTTGAAGGGCGCGTATTTTTCGCGGGCAATGCGCTCGCAGGTGTCAAACACCGCATCAAAGGTTTCGCGGCTGTGGTCGGCAAAGCGCGCGCGCTGACGCAAGGATTCGGCATCAAGCCACTGGTAGAGCAAAAAATCAACGGTGGAACGCAAGGACATGGCTGACCTTCATGAGAGGAAAAAGGCAGGAAAAAAAATGGGCCGACGCATGCAAAAAATCGCATGCTCGGCCCGGCGGGGTGCTTGAACAGCCAGCCCTTACAACACTTCGAAAATGCCGGCGGCGCCCATGCCGCCGCCAATGCACATGGTCACGCAAACGCGCTTGACGCCGCGCCGCTTGCCTTCAATCAGCGCGTGGCCGGTCAGGCGCTGGCCGGTGACGCCGTAGGGGTGGCCGACCGCAATCGCGCCGCCGTTGACGTTGAGCTTGTCCATCGGAATGCCCAGCTTGTCCGCGCAGTACAGCACCTGCACGGCAAACGCCTCGTTCAGCTCCCACAGGTCGATGTCGCTGACCTTCAGGCCCAGCTTGGCCAGCACCTTGGGGATGGCGAAGACCGGTCCAATGCCCATTTCGTCGGGCTCGCAGCCCGCAACGGCAAATCCCAGAAAGCGGCCCAGCGGCATCAGTCCCTTTTTCTCGGCCACTTTTTCATCCATCACCACCACAGCGCCGCCGCCATCGGAAAACTGGCTGGCGTTGCCGGCGGACACCAGGCCACCCGGGATGGCCGAGCGCAAGCCGCTGATGCCTTCCTTGGTGGTGCCGGCGCGAATGCCTTCGTCCTGGCTGACCGTGACCTGTTTGGTGGTCAGTCCCATCACCGGGTCCGCCACGCCCATGGTGACGGTGATCGGGGCGATTTCGGCCTCAAACAGGCCGGCGGCCAGTGCGGCCGTGGCTTTTTGCTGGCTGGAAGCGCCGTATTCGTCCATGCGCTCGCGTGAAATGCCGTAGCGCTTGGCGACCTGCTCGGCGGTTTGCAGCATGTTCCAGTAGATCTCGGGCTTGTTCTTGGCCAGCCAGTCTTCACGCAGCATGTGGGTGTTCATTTCCTGCTGCACGCAGGAGATGCTTTCAACCCCGCCGGCCACAAAAATGTCGGCTTCGCCGGAAATGATGCGCTGGGATGCCAGCGCGATGGTTTGGAGGCCCGACGAGCAAAAACGGTTGACGGTCATGCCCGACACGGTGATGGGGCAGCCTGCGCGCAGTGCAATCTGGCGCGCAATGTTGGCGCCGGTGGCGCCTTCGGGCGTGGCGCAGCCCATGATCACGTCATCGACTTCGGCCGCCTCAATGCCGGCGCGGGCAATGGCGTGCTGCACGGCATGGCCACCCAGGGTGGCGCCATGCGTCATGTTGAAGGAGCCCTTCCAGCTTTTGGCCAGGGGGGTGCGGGCGGTGGAAACAATTACAGCTGAAGTCATGAAAATCTCCGGAAATTAATTGAACGTCTTGCCTTCGGCGGCGAGCCGGGCCAGCAGCGGCGCGGGTTGCCAGAACTTGGCGTCGTCCAGCGGGTTTTGCGCAAAGCGGTGCATGGCCTGCACCACGTTGAAGAGGCCGAGCTGGTCGGCGTAGAGCATGGGGCCACCCCGGAATATCGGGAAGCCATAGCCCATCAGGTAGACCATGTCGATGTCGCTGGCCTTGTTGGCAATGCCTTCTTCCAGGATGTGGGCGGCTTCATTGACCAGCGCAAACACCAGGCGCTGCACGATTTCCTCGTCGGAGATCTTGCGCGGCGTGATGCCCAGCGAGGCGCGGTGCGCTTCGATCATCTGCACCACTTCGGCGCTCGGAATCGCGTCGCGCTTGCCGGGCAGGTAGTCGTACCAGCCGGCACCGGTTTTCTGGCCAAAACGGCCTTTTTCACAGAGCAGGTCAGCCGTCTTGCTGTACTTCATGTCCGGCTTTTCCTGGTAGCGGCGCTTGCGAATGGCCCAGCCAATGTCGTTGCCAGCCAGGTCGCCCATGCGGAACGGTCCCATGGCAAAGCCAAACTTTTCGGCGGCCTTATCGACCTGCTCCGGCGTGCAGCCTTCGTCCAGCAGGAAACCACCCTGGCGGCCGTACTGCTCAATCATGCGGTTGCCGATAAAGCCGTCGCACACGCCGGACACCACGGCCGTTTTCCTGATTTTCTTGGCCAGTGCCATCACGGTGGCCAGCACATCCTTGCCGGTTTTTTCACCGCGCACCACTTCCAGCAGCTTCATGATGTTGGCCGGGCTGAAAAAGTGCATGCCCACCACGTCTTGCGGGCGCTGGGTGAAGCCGGCGATCTGGTTCACGTCCAGCGTGGAGGTGTTGGACGCCAAAATTGCACCGGGCTTCATGACGCGGTCCAGCTCTTTGAAGACCTTTTCCTTGACACCCATTTCCTCGAAGACCGCCTCGATCACCAGGTCGGCGTCTTTCAGGTCATCGTAGCTCAGCGTGGTGCTGAGCAGGCCCATGCGCTGCTCGTACTTGTCCTGCTTGAGCTTGCCTTTCTTGACCTGCGCTTCGTAGTTCTTGCGGATGGTGGCCAGGCCGCGGTCCAGCGCTTCCTGCTTCATCTCCAGCATCCTGACCGGGATGCCGGCATTCAGGAAGTTCATGGCAATGCCGCCGCCCATGGTGCCGGCGCCAATCACGGCGATCGACTTGATCTCGCGTTGCGGGGTGTCCGCAGGCACGTCTGGAATCTTGGAGGCAGCGCGTTCGGCCATGAAAATATGGCGCAGCGCCCGGCTTTCAGGCGTCCACATCAGGTTGATGAACAACTCGCGCTCAAACAGCATGCCGTCTTCAAACTTGCGCTTGGTGGCGGCTTCCACGGCATCGACGCATTTGAGCGGCGCCGGAAAGTTCTTGGCCATGCCCTTGACCATGTTGCGCGCAAACTGGAAATAGGCGTCGCCTTTGGGGTGCTTGCACGGCAGACTGCGTACCAGCGGCAGCGGACGCGTGTCGGCAATCGACTGGGCAAAGACCAGCGCCTCTTCTTGCAGGGACTCCGCCGAACTGGCCATTTTGTCGAACAGTTTCTGGCCGGGAATCTGGGCCAGCAGCTCGCTCTTGACGGGCTCACCGCTCACAATCATGTTCAGTGCGGGTTCCACGCCCAGCGCGCGCGGCAGGCGCTGCGTGCCGCCAGCGCCGGGCAACAGGCCCAGCTTGACTTCAGGCAGCGCCACGCTGCAGCCTGGCGCTGCAATGCGGTAGTGGCAGCCCAGCGCCAGTTCCAGGCCGCCGCCCATGCAGACCGAATGAATCGCGGCCACCACGGGTTTGGATGAATTTTCCACCGCTGAAATGACGCTGAGCAGGTTGGGCTCCTGCATGGCCTTGGGCGAGCCAAACTCCTTGATGTCGGCACCGCCCGAAAAGGCCTTGCCGGCGCCGGTGATCACGATGGACTTGATGGCCGCATCTGCATTGGCTTTTTGCAGGTTGTCGGTGATGCTCAAACGGGTGGCATGGCCAAGTCCGTTGACGGGCGGGTTGCTCAGCGTGATGCGCGCCACGGTGCCATGAACTTCGTAGTGGGTTGTCATTGAAGTGTCTCTTTCCTTGATTGAAAATTCAGTTACCTGGACCTGTGGGTGCAAAATCAGCATCCACCGACGAAAATAGTACGACCGTTCTTTTTGCTATTGTAGGGTTGCTTCAAGACGGCGCAAGAGGCGCATGGCCCGGTTTGTCCCTGCGGTGACAAGCCGGGCAGGCCTTTTTACACTTCAAGCCATTCCTTTCGGATGTAGCTGTCGGCCCGCAAGCTGTCGGGTGTGCCGTCAAACACGATGCTGCCATGGCCCATCACCAGCGCACGGTCTGAAATGACCATGGCAATCGTCAGTTTTTGCTCGATCAACAGCACCGAAATGCCCTTGGCTTTCAGCGTCTGCAGGTATTGCCCCACCAGTTCCACAATCTTGGGCGCCAGGCCTTCGGTTGGTTCGTCAATGATGATGAGGTCCGGGTCGCCCATGAGCGTGCGGCACAGCGTGAGCATCTGCTGCTCGCCCCCCGACAGCACGCCGGCCTCGGTGTGCTGGCGCTCCAGCAGCCGCGGGAACATGGTGTACATATCCTTGAATGACCAGCGCGAGCCTTTGCCATTGCCCTTTTGCCCCAGCAACAGGTTTTGATGCACCGTGAGCTTGGGAAAGATGTCGCGGTTTTCGGGCACGTAGCCAATGCCGAGGTGGGCGATCTGGTAGGCCTTTTTCCCGACGATTTCCCCCTCGAATTGCCTGGCTTTCCAGACGATGGAGCCCTGGCAATCGACCAGGCCCATGATGGCCTTGGCGGTGGTTGATCGGCCCGAGCCGTTGCGGCCCAGCAGGGCCACGATTTCGCCCGGCTGCACATTGAACGAAACGCCATGCAGCACATGGCTTTTGCCGTAATAGGCGTGGAGGTTATTAATGGTCAACATGTTCAGTGCCCTGCGCCTTGCTGGTCAGCGACCGATGAACCCAGATAGGCTTCCTGCACACGCTGGTCAGCGCGCACGGCCTCGGGAGTGTCGTACGCGATGATTTCTCCATACACCACCACGGCAATTTTGTCGGCCAGGCCAAACACCACGCCCATGTCGTGCTCTACGGTCAGCAGCGTCTTGCCCGCAGTCACTTCCTTGATCAGGCCGATAAACCGGCTGGTCTCCGAGCGGCTCATGCCGGCGGTCGGCTCGTCAAGCAGAATCACGCCCGCGCCGCCCGCAATCGTGATGCCGATTTCCAGGGCGCGCTGCTCTGCATAAGTCAGGTTGGTGGCCAGCACGTCGCGTTTTTTGTCGAGCTTGATCATGCCCATCAACTCGTCGGCCCGCGCATTGGCATCATCCAGGTCGGCCAGGAACTTCAGGAAGGTGTACTTGTAGCCCAGGCTCCAGAGCACGCCGCAGCGCAGGTTTTCAAACACGCTGAGCTTGGGAAAGATGTTGGTGATCTGAAAGCTGCGTGACAGCCCGAGCCGGTTGATCTCGAACGGCTTTTTGCCGTTGATGCACTGGCCATTGAGCAGCACTTCGCCGCTGCTGGGCTCGAAGCGCCCGCTGATGAGGTTGAACAGCGTGGACTTGCCGGCCCCGTTGGGCCCGATGATCGCGACCCGTTCACCCGCTTTGACGGCCAGGTTGGCACCGCGAATGATCTCGGTCTTGCCGAAGTTCTTGCGCAGGTCTTTCAGTTCCAGCGAATACCGGGCGCCGGCGTTTTCAGCCCTTACAGAGTTCATGCTCATAGCGACTCCCTCCGCTTGATTTCTTTTTCAATCTCGTTTTGTATCTCGCCCCACTGCGTCAGGAACTGCCGGCGCGTGAGTTCAAACAGGCCCAAGCCGGTCAGCATCACAAATCCCGCACCCAGCCAGCTGTTGAGGTTGCTGGCGTTGAGCTTGATCCCCACAAAGCTCAATTCAGCGCCCAGCGCCGCATTGAGTTGCAGGTGATACACCATTTCCACCATGGCGGCGGCGCCCAGCATGGCGGCCAGCCCCGTGACAGCCAGCCCCAGGTAACCCACCCACAACGCCCTGAGTTTGCCAAAGGCGGCAACCCGCAGGTTCATCATGATCAGGCTGGCGATGCCGCCGGGGGCGTACATCACCATGAACAGAAAGATCAGGCCCACATAGAGCAGCCAGGCCATGGTCAGTTCCGACAGCAAAATCAGCGCCAGCACCAGCAAGCCGGCACCAATGATGGGGCCAAAAAAGAAGGTGGCGCCGCCCAAAAACGTGAACAGCAGCAGGCTGCCCGAACGCACGCCGCTGACCACCTCGGCCGTGACGATTTCGGAGTTGATGGCGGCCAGCCCGCCGCCCACGCCAGCAAAAAAACCGGCAATGATGAAAGAGTAGTAGCGCACGCGCTGGGTGTTGTAGCCAATGAACTCGACCCGCTCGGGGTTGTCGCGCACCGCGTTCAGGATGCGGCCCAGAGGGGTGCGGGTAAAAGCGAACATCGCGGCGGTGCAAATGAAACAATACACCGCAATCAGGTAGTACACCTGAATCTGTGGACCGAAGCTGATGCCCCAAAACGCCTGGCCATAGGTGCGGTTGGTGGTGATGCCGCCTTCGCCGCCAAAAAACTCGGGAAACATCAGCGACATGGCAAACACCAGCTCGCCCACGCCGAGGGTGATCATGCCAAAGGTGGTGCCCGCCTTTTTGGTGGTGACGTAGCCCAGCAAAGCCGCAAAGAACAGCCCTGACAAGCCCCCCACCAGCGGAATCAGCGGCAATGGAATATAAAACTTGCCGCTGGCTGCCAGGTTCATCGCATGAATGGCCAGGAAGGAACCCAGCCCGGCATACACCGCATGCCCAAAACTGAGCATGCCGCCCTGCCCCAGCAGAATGTTGTAGCTCAGGCAGACGATCACGAGGTAGCCCGCCTGGGACAGCATGGTCAGGGCCAGGCTGCTCTTGAACAGCAGCGGCGCCACCATCAGCAGCAGGGCGTAAAACGTCCAGACCACCCAACGGCCGACGTTATAGGGTTTGAATTGGTAAAACTGGTTGGTCATTTTCTGGGTTTTCAACATGGAATACTCACCCTTCCCGCGTGCCAAGCAAGCCTTTGGGCCTGAAAATCAAGATCAGCACCAGAAACAAAAAGGGCAGGATGGGCGCAACCTGGGAAATGGTGAGCTTGAGCACGGGGTAGCCAAACGTCTCAGGCGTGACGACATAGCTGAAATGCGCCAACAGCGACATCAGCGACTGGTCCATCGCCACCGCGAACGTCTGGATCAAGCCGATCAGGATGGACGCCAAAAACGCCCCGCTGAGCGAGCCCATGCCGCCAACCACCACCACCACGAAAATGATTGCGCCTACCGAGCCGGCCATGGCGGGCTCGGTAATGAAGGTGTTGCCGCCCACCACGCCGGCCAGCCCCGCCAGGGCCGCACCGCCGCCAAATACCAGCATGAAGACCCGGGGCACGTTGTGGCCCAGCGCTTCTACCGTCTCGGGGTGCGTGAGCGCCGCCTGAATTACCAGGCCGATGCGCGTGCGCGTCAGCAGCAGCCACATGCTGGCCAGCATGACGATGGAGATCAGCATGATGAAGGCCCGGGACTTCGGAAAATTGGTGCCGAACACCGTGAACAGCGGCCCCTGAAGACCTGCGGGCAACACATAGTTGACCGCCGAGCGGCCCCACACCAGCTGAACCAGCTCCAGCAGCAGGTAAGACAGGCCAAACGTCACCAGCAACTCCGGGACATGGCCAAACTTGTGGACCTTGCGCAGGCAAAAGCGCTCAAAGGCCGCGCCCATCACAAACACCAGCAAGGGCGCAAGCAGCAGGGACCACCAAAAGCCGACCACCTGCGAGGTGCTGAAGGCAATGTAGGCGCCCACCATGTAAAAAGAGGCGTGCGCAAAATTGAGCACGCCCATCATGCTGAAGATCAGCGTCAGCCCTGAACTGAGCATGAACAGCAGCAGCCCATAGCTCAGGCCATTGAGAAGCGAGATGGTAAAGAACTCAAGATTCATGGGTAAGCGCCTCAAGCGGGTGCGCACTTGCACACGGGCAGATAAATAAAAAAGGCCCGAGGATGGGTCGGGCCTTGCAGGGTGAGCGCCGGCTTATGTCAACGCATCATGAAGGACGCTTCATCTGGCAGGACGTTGGCGTGCTGGCCACATAGGGCTCGTAGTACTTCACGGGCACGAAGGTGTAGCCCGTGTTCTCAGCGTCGTAGGGGTATTTGCCACCGGCCTTTTCCCAGCGGTCTATAAAAAGGCCCTGCTGCAACTGGTGGTCGGTCTTGCGCATTTCCACATCGCCATTAAAGCTCTTGAAACGCAGGCCTTCCATGGCCTTGGCCACCACGGCGGGCTCGGTCGACTTCGACTTGGCCATGGCCTCGGTCAGAATCGCAAAGGCGTGATAGACCGCACCCGTGTAGAAGTCGTCGTTGAACTTCTTCTTGTAGTCCGCCATGATTTGCTGGATCTCGCCGCCCATGTTCAGGTGGTTGTAGGACACCTGGTAGACACGGCCTGCCGACGCCGCGCCCATGGCGGTCGGGGTGCCGGTGACACCGCCGTAGTAGGTGTAGAACTTCACGTTGTTCAGGCCCGACTCATTGGCGGCCTTGATCAGCAGCGTCAGGTCAGATCCCCAGTTGCCGGTGATCACCGAGTCAGCGCCCGACTGCTTGATTTTGGCGATGTAGGGTGCAAAGTCGCGCACCTGGGCGAGCGGGTGCAGGTCGTCGCCCACCACCTGGATGTCAGGGCGCTTGGTTGCGAGGTTGAGCTTGGCAAACTTTGAAACCTGCTGGCCGTGCGAGTAGTTCTGGTTGATCAGGTAGACCTTCTTGATCTCGGGCTGGTCCTTGATGTAGGCCGTGAGCGCTTCCATTTTCATCGAGGTGTCGGCATCCAGGCGGAAGTGCCAGTAGTCGCATTTGCTGTTGGTCAGGTCCGGATCCACAGCGGCGTAGTTGAGGAAAACCACTTCCTTGCCCGGGTTGCGCTCGTTGTACTTGGACAGCGCGTCAATGATGGCCAGCGCCGGGCCGGAACCGTTGCCCTGCACCACGTAGCGCGCGCCCTGGTCGATGGCGGACTTGAGCGCATTGGTGGTCTCTTGCGGGCTCAGCTTGTTGTCGATGCCGATGATCTCGAACTTCACGCCAGCCTTGTTCTTCTGGCTGAAACGCTCGGCCAAAAACTGAAAGCTCTTGAGCTGGTTGGTTCCAACGGCGGCCATCAGGCCGGACAAGGGGTCGAGCCAGGCGATTTTGACCGTCTGATTCAGGTTGACCGCCGCGCCCGCAGCTGGCGCCGCATTGACAGCCTTGGCAGGCGCCTGGGCCAGCGTCAGGCCGGTGTACAACATAGCCGACGCGGCTACGGCAATACCAAAATGCCGACGGAAAAAATGTCTCTGAGTGCTCATCCCTTGTCTCCTGAAAATGTGGGAACTACGAGTGAAATCAACTGGAACGCTTGAAGGTTAGGGCAATAAAGAGGGCCGGCCTTCAGGGATTGCCCTAGCTGATGTCGCTCGTGTGACTGGACTTGCACCCGCGCAGGCGCCCCTCACACTTGCGGCAGCCTGTAGTCTTTCAGCATTTCACGAAGCCGCGTCTTGAGCATCTTGCCGGTCGCGCCCATGGGCATGGCATCGATAAACACCACGTCATCGGGGACTTGCCATTTGGCCGTCTTGCCCTCGTAAAACGCAATCAGCTCGTCACGCGAGACCTCCATGCCGGGCTTCTTGACCACCGCAATGATCGGCCGCTCGTCCCACTTGGGGTGCGCAATGCCAATGCAGGCGGCCATGGCCACGGCCGGGTGCGCGACCGCAATGTTTTCAATGTCGATGGAGCTAATCCATTCGCCGCCCGACTTGATGACGTCCTTGCTGCGGTCCGTGATCTGCATGTAGCCATCGGCGTCGATGGTGGCCACGTCGCCGGTCGGAAACCAGCCGTCCACCAGCGGGTTTCCGCCCTCCCCTTTGTAGTAGTCCTGCACCACCCACGGGCCTTTGACATGCAGGTCGCCAAAGGTCTTGCCGTCCCACGACAACTCCTTGCCCGCCGCATCGACGATCTTCATGTCGACACCAAAAATCGCGCGCCCCTGCTTCAGGCGGATTTTCATTTTCTCGTCAGCACTCAGGCCGTCATGCTTGTTCTTGAGGGTGCACAGCGTGCCCAGCGGGCTCAACTCGGTCATGCCCCAGGCGTGAAGAACTTCCACGCCATAGTCTTCCTGAAAAGCGTGAATCATGGCGGGCGGGCAAGCCGAGCCACCGATCACGGTGCGGCGCAGCGTAGAGAACTTCAGGCCCGCAGGCTTCATGTGGCCCAGCATCATTTGCCAGACCGTGGGCACGCCTGCGGCGTAGGTGACCTTTTCCGCCTCGATCAGCTCATAGATCGACTTGCCGTCCATGGCAGGGCCGGGAAACACCAGCTTGGCGCCGGTCAGTGCCGCCGAGTACGGAATGCCCCAGGCGTTGACGTGAAACATCGGCACCACCGGCAAGATAGAGTCGCGGGCGCTCAGGCACATCACGTCGGGCAGCGCGGCCGCGTAGGCGTGCAGCAGCGTTGAGCGGTGGCTGTACAGCGCCGCCTTGGGGTGGCCCGTGGTGCCGCTGGTGTAGCACATGCTGGAGGCCGTATTTTCATCAAACGTAGGCCAGGCGTAGTCGCTGGTCTGCGCACCGATCCAGCTTTCATAGCTCTGCAGACCAGGAATGCCGGAATCGGCCGGGAGCTTGTCGGCGTCGCACAGCGCGATGTAGTGCTTGATGGTGGTGCATTTGCTGTGCACGGCCTGCACCAGGGGCAGAAAGCTCAGGTCAAAACACAGGACCTGGTCCTCGGCATGGTTGGCAATCCAGCCAATCTGGTCGGGGTGCAAACGCGGGTTGATGGTGTGCAGCACCCGGCCCGAGCCGCTGACGCCGTAGTAAAGCTCCAGGTGCCGGTAGCCGTTCCACGCCAGCGTGGCCACGCGGTCGCTGAAGGCCAGCTTCAGACCATCCAGCGCGCGGGCGACCTGGCGCGACCGATGGGCCACATCCTTGTAGGTGTAGCGATGCAGGTCGCCCTCCACGCGGCGCGAAACCACTTCAGCGTCGCCATGGTGGCGTTCGGCAAACTCGATCAGCGATGAGATCAGCAGTGGCTGGCTTTGCATCAAACCTAACATGTCTTGTTCCTTTGGTGCCCGGCTGGGCGGGTTGTGAATGGGAATGTCTCCGCATTGATGGTAACGCGCACTCCATGCAAAACCACCCGCGCAATCCCCCGCCCGCGCCACCTTGGCGACACGGCGCAGGCCCGCGCCGTGCTAGCGGCCACAGCGGACTTAACCCTGCGCGCGCGGGGCTGCCAGCCCCATAGCACAATGCGCCCATGATCAATGCCATCCATGCCGCCTCCACCGCGCCAAACCCTGCGGCGCCGGACCTGAAGTGGACCCACAGTTTTGCCGCGCTGGGCCCGGATTTTTATACGGCGCTCCAGCCCTCGCCGCTGCCCGCGCCGTATTGGGTCGGCCGCAGCCGCGCCCTGGCGCGCGAACTGGGGCTTGAAGAGCACTGGCTGGAGTCAGTCGACACGCTGGCGGCGCTCACCGGAAACCAGCCCTTGCCAGGCGCCCGTCCGCTGGCCAGTGTGTACAGCGGCCACCAGTTTGGCAACTGGGCAGGGCAACTCGGCGACGGCCGGGCGATCGCGCTCGGCGAGATTGCCACCCCGCGTGGCCCGCAAGAAATTCAGCTCAAGGGCGCGGGACGCACGCCCTACTCCCGCATGGGCGACGGCCGGGCCGTGCTGCGCAGCTCGATTCGCGAATTCTTGTGTTCCGAGGCCATGCACGGCCTGGGCATCCCCACCACCCGCGCGCTGTGCGTCACGGGCTCAGACGCCGTGGTGCGGCGCGAAGAACTGGAGACGGCTGCCGTAGTGACGCGCACAGCGCCCAGTTTCATTCGCTTCGGTCACTTTGAGCACTTCAGTTTCAGCGATCAGCACGACCAGCTCAAGACCCTGGCCGACTACGTCATCGACCGTTTCTACCCGGCCTGCCGTGACACGCCGCAACCCTACGCGGCGCTGCTTGAAGCCGTCAGCGAGCGCACCGCGCACCTGATGGCCGCCTGGCAGGCCGTGGGCTTTTGCCACG
This sequence comes from Polaromonas sp., assembly GCF_018780625.1. GTDB lineage: Bacteria > Pseudomonadota > Gammaproteobacteria > Burkholderiales > Burkholderiaceae_C > Polaromonas. Next base: position 21,058 of record NZ_JADMJK010000036.1, read on the forward strand.
GCGTCATGAACACCGACAACATGAGCATCCTGGGCTTGACGATGGACTACGGCCCGTTCCAGTTCCTGGACGCGTTCGACCCCAACCACATCTGCAACCATTCCGACACGCAGGGCCGCTACGCCTACAACAAGCAGCCCAACATGGCCTACTGGAACCTGTTTTGCCTGGGCCAGGCCCTGCTGCCATTGATTGACGACCAGGACCAGGCACTGGCCGCGCTGGAATCCTACAAGAGCGTCTTTCCCGAGGCGCTGCAAGCCAGGATGCGCGCCAAGCTGGGCCTGACGGACGCAGAGCCCGAAGACGATGCCCTGATCGAAAGCACCTTCAAGCTGCTGGCCAGCAACCGGGTCGACTACACGATTTTCTGGCGCCGTTTATGCGGTTTTACGGCGCAAAGCGGCCATGAGCCGGTACGCGATATGTTTTTTGACCGCGAGTCGTTCAACGCATGGGCGATGCAATATTCAGAGCGCATTGCGTCCGCAGATACTGGGCTCAGGGCCAATTTGATGCTTAAAAGCAACCCCAAGTTCGTGCTGCGCAACCATGTGGGCGAAGAAGCCATACGGGCTGCGAAACTAAAAGACTTTTCCGTCGTCAATACCTTGCTGAGCTTGCTGCAAGCCCCATTTGATGAACACCCTGGCCATGAACACTTTGCCG
>NZ_JADMJK010000049.1 GCF_018780625.1 Polaromonas sp.
TCGGCGCTCGTCATGCTGGCGGTAAAAATCGAGTCTTTTCCGGCCGCTGTGGCGTCGGTGCGCACGCCGTTTTGCACATTGACCGTGTTGTTCTGCAGATCGTGGATGCCGGTGCCCGTGCCCTTGTCGGTATAGGCGACGGCGCAGCCGTTTTTCAGACCCCACTCGCCGGACGAGCCGATGGCGCCATACACGCCGCGCGAGCCGCTGGAAGTGCCGGTGACGATGCACGGGCTGGCCGGATTGAACGTGGAAGGCACCTGAACCATCATCGTGATGTTCTGGCGGCCCGTGCCGTCGTCCGAGTAGGCGATGTATTCGGTGCCGGCGATCTTGCCTTCGCTGGCGGTCACGACGCCCTTGGCATCGACGTTGGGGCCATACAGGGTGCCGTAGCCGCCGTTCGCCGTGATGTCGAGGATGGCACGGTAGTTGTTGAAAATGGCCAGTTTGCGCAACTCGGCCGGGGTCGGGTTCAAGGGGTCCGCCACCACCGGTGCGGCGCCGCCCAGTCCGGTTTTGCCCAGGCCTGCGGTCAGCAAGTCGTCGCTGCTGCCGTCGTAGCTGGCATAAACCACGGTGCTCAGGTAGGCGGGCTTGGTGTTGATGCTTTGAGCCACACCACCCCCGCCGCAACCCGCCAGTACCAGCACCGCAGCGGCTATGGCCGTCACCTTTAATCCGTTTTCGATCGTGCGTTTCATGTCATCCTCTTTGTGTAAGTTTTTATGGATTCGCGTCATCGCCGTCGCCCGCCCTGGCCGTCGCAACCGGGTTGCGGCGTTTGTCCCCTGAGCCTGCGAATGCCCGATGGCCTCATCTGCATGAGGCCCGGACACCTCTGGCCGGGTTCATCATGTTCTGTAATACCTGCTGCTTCAATTCAGTACAAGTACTTACCGGGGCAAGCGAGCTTGACAGCGCTTGTGGAGCGCGTAAAACGCGCGCGAACAAAAAAAACGCCCTCCCCTCAAAAGAGGGGAAGGCGCATGAAGACTGGCGACCGGCAAGGGCTGTGAGAGATCACAGGCCCTTGCCTGGGCGTCAATTACTTCGCGGGAACGATCACCAGGGTGTCGCCGGTTTTGCCAGTGGCGCCGGTGCTGCCCGTGTCGCCGGTGGCGCCGGTCGCACCCGTGGAGCCGGTGTAGCCCGTAGAACCCGTGGCGCCGGTAGCGCCTGTGGCACCGGTAGCACCCGGCGTGCCTGTGCTGGCACCGGTGTCACCCGTGGCGCCGGTAGAACCCGTGGCGCCGGTGGCGCCGGATGGACCTGCAGGACCTGGAACCGTGACCACGGCAGGCGCAGGGGTCGGCACGACCGTGGTTTTTTCGCAGGCGGTCAGGCCCAGGGTGGCGATCAGTGCGGCTAACAGAATTGAATATTTCATGATGATCCTTGGAGGTATTGAAAAAATTTGCACAGAATTTGTGCACAGGCAGTTTTCCTGCCTCGGTCATGAACTGACCTGGAAATTATTTCTGGGTAAGCTCAACAGAACGATGCCCAAAGATACCAAGAGCCCGCCGCTTGCGTTGTAGGACGGCCCCACACTTGCTTGTACGAATAAGCGGGTAGTGGCGGACACTTGAAAGCGTCGCACGCCAGCCTCAGGTGTATTTTTTGAAAGCCCCGCCATGTCCACCCACCCCATCCTCCAGATCAAACCCTTGGGCTTTCCGTGGGAAACGCTGGACCCTTTTTTGTTTTGCGTCTACCACGACGACGCCTACCCGCAGGGCAACGCGCAAATGGGCCCCGCCGCCTCGCTGGCGGGCCGCGACATCGGCCAGGACTTCAGCCGCAAGGACGGCTGGAGCATGTACCACGGCGCAGTGGTGCCGGGCTTTCCGGCCCACCCGCACCGGGGCTTTGAGACCGTGACGATTGTGCGCAAGGGCCTGATTGACCATTCCGATTCCCTGGGCGCCACGGCGCGCTTTGGCCGGGGCGACGTGCAGTGGCTCACCGCCGGTCAGGGCGTGGTGCATTCGGAGATGTTCCCCCTGCTCGACCCGGCAGCGCCGAATCCGCTGGAACTGTTCCAGATCTGGCTCAACCTGCCCGCGCGCAACAAGATGGCAGAGCCCCACTTCACCATGCTGTGGGCACCCGACATTCCCCGGCTGACAACGACCGACGAGCAGGGCCGCACCACCGAGGTGGCCGTGATTGCCGGCCGCCTGAACGACGCCAGCGTGGGCGCGCCGCTGCCCCCGCCGCCCGACTCGTGGGCCGCGCAGGCAGACGCCGATGTCGCCATCTGGACGGTTCGCATGGCGCCCGGGGCGCGCTGGACGCTGCCGGCCGCCACCGGCGCGGACACGCAGCGCCAGCTGTATTTTTTCAAGGGCGCGTCCGTCACGGCGGCAGGCCAGGCGTTGCCGGCGGGCAGCACCGTCACGCTGCGCGCCAATGCCGACGTGGAACTGGTCAACGGCGAGGAAACCGCCGAATTCCTGCTGCTGCAGGGCCGCCCGATTGGCGAGCCGGTGGCGCAGCACGGGCCGTTCGTGATGAACACCCGGGCCGAGATCCTGCAGGCCATGGACGACTACCGGCGCACCCAGTTTGGCGGCTGGCCCTGGCCCGACAGCGCGCCGGTGCACGGGCGCGACCCGGCGCGCTTTGCGCGGCACCCCGGCGGGCGCGAGGAGCGGCCGGCGGACGGCGCGGCGTCGTAACCGCATCCGGGCAGGCCCTGAATTCGTGTCCAATAGCGGCATGGAAAACCCGAACACCGACCAGCGCCTGACCGATCTGGAAATCAAGGCCAGCTTTACCGAAGACCTGGTGGACCAGCTCAACGAAATCATCGTGCGCCAGCAGCAGCAAATCGACCTGCTGGTACGCGAAGTCGGCGCGCTCCGGCAGCAGCAGCCCGAAGGCGGCGCACGCGCCTTGAGCCAGCCCGGCGACGACCTGCCGCCGCATTACTGACCGAGCGCGCGCCCTTCCCCCATGAACACCCTGGAGCAACTGCGCGCCGGCACGCTGGCGGGAAGCCAGCGGCTGCGCCTGTCGTGCGGCCTGACGACCTTTCCGCCCGAGATTTTTGAGCTGGCCGATACGCTGGAAATCCTGGACCTGTCGGGCAACGCCCTGTCGTGCCTGCCCGACGAGCTGCCCCGGCTGCACAAGCTGCGGATTCTGTTTTGCTCCGACAACCAGTTCACCCAGCTGCCCGAGGTGCTGGGGCAATGCCCGCAGCTCAGCATGGTGGGCTTCAAGGCCAACCAGATCAGCCGCGTGCCCGCCGCCGCGCTGCCGCCCGCGCTGCGCTGGCTGATCCTGACCGACAACCGGATCAGCGAACTGCCGGCCGAAATCGGGCGCTGCAGCGCGCTGCAAAAACTGATGCTGTCGGGCAACCAGCTCCAAGCCCTGCCGCCCGAGTTGGCCAACTGCCGCCAGCTGGAACTGCTGCGCATCGCCGCCAACCGGCTGGCGGTGCTGCCCGACTGGCTGCTGGCACTGCCGCGCCTGTCGTGGCTGGCCTATGCGGGCAACCCCTTGTGTGAAAGCCGCGAGGCCGCCGCACTGGCGCTCAGCCCACTCCCCGGCATTGACTGGCGTGATCTGCAGTTGCAACAGCTGCTGGGCGAAGGCGCGTCGGGCGTGATTCACCAGGCGGCGTGGCGGCACGGCGATGGCGTGCTGCCGGTGGCCGTCAAGCTGTTCAAGGGCGCAGTCACCAGCGACGGCCTGCCGCACAGCGAAATGGCCGCCAGCCTCAGCGCGGGCGCGCATCCGCAGCTGATCGCCGTGCATGGCCAGATCGCCGACCACCCGGCCGGTGCGCCCGGCCTGGTGATGGCGCTGGTAGACCCGGGCTTTCGCACCCTGGCCGGGCCGCCCAGCCTGGCCTCATGCACACGCGACTGCTATGCCGAAGACACCCGCTTCACGCTGGCCGCGGCGCTGCGCATGGCCCTGGGCATGGCCTGCGCCGCGCAGCACCTGCACGCGCGGGGCATCAACCACGGCGACCTGTACGCGCACAATATTTTGCACACCAACGACGGTCGGGCGCTGCTGGGCGACTTTGGCGCGGCATCGTTTTTTGCACCCGGCGACCTGCCGTTGGCGCGCGCGCTGCAGCGGCTGGAAGTGCGCGCGTTTTCTTGCCTGCTTGAAGAACTGCTGGAACGCTGCAGCGCGCCATCCGGCGGGGACAGCACGCTGCAGTCGCTCAGTCAATTGCAGGCGCGCTGCGCCCAGCCCGATGCGGCCGCGCGCCCGCTGTTTGCGGA
>NZ_JADMJK010000100.1 GCF_018780625.1 Polaromonas sp.
ATCAGTTTGGGCAGGGGGCGAAGCGGGGCGGGTTTGGAAGGGGTGGGTTCTGACATGATGGTCGAAGCTGTGAAATTGCCGAATTGTAGGGGGCACGGCAAAGCGGCCTTTTATTGTGGAAATTTGTAAGCTTCAAGCCAGTCAGTGGCCTGTAAGTGCAAAGGCAGAAAGTACCCGGCATCTAATGACAACAAGGAGACTTCACCGATGAGCGCCTCAACCTCTACCTCCAACTCGGCTATTCAGTCCACGCTGGTTGAAAACCGCGTATTCCCGCCCAGCGATGCCATGGTCAAGGCGGCCCGCATTTCAGGCATGGACGGCTACAACGCACTGTGTGCCGAGGCCGAAAAAGACTTTGAAGGTTTCTGGGCCCGCCTGGCGCGCGAAAACCTGGTCTGGAACAAACCGTTCACCCAGACCCTGGATGAATCCAACGCGCCGTTTTACCAGTGGTTTGCCGACGGCGAGATCAACGCGTCGGCCAACTGCCTGGACAAGCACATGGGCACCCCGGTAGAGAACAAGACAGCCGTCATTTTTGAAGCCGACGATGGCAGCGTCACCAAGACCAGCTACAAGGAACTGCTGGCGCGCGTCAGCCAGTTTGCCAACGCGCTCAAGGCCGAAGGCATCCAGAAGGGCGACCGCGTCCTGATCTACATGCCCATGACGCTTGAAGGCGTGATTGCCATGCAGGCCTGCGCCCGCATTGGCGCCACCCACAGCGTGGTGTTTGGCGGCTTTTCAGCCAAGGCGCTGCAGGAACGCATCATTGACGCCGGCGCCGTGGCCGTCATTACAACCAATTACCAGATGCGCGGCGGCAAGGAACTGCCGCTGAAAGCGATTGTGGATGAAGGCCTGGCGATGGGCGGCTGCGACACCATCCGCTCCGTGCTGGTGTACCAGCGCACGGCCACGGCCTGCAACATGGTGGCCGGGCGCGACAAGACCTTTGACGAAGCGCTGGCCGGCCTCAGCACCGAGTGCGCGCCCGTGCCCGTGGGCGCCGAGCACCCGCTGTTCATCCTGTATACCTCGGGCTCCACCGGCAAGCCCAAGGGCGTGCAGCATTCCACCGGCGGCTACCTGCTGTGGGCCAAGGTCACGATGGACTGGACCTTCGACTTGAAGCCGGACGACGTGTTCTGGTGCACCGCCGACATCGGCTGGATCACCGGCCACACCTATGTGGCCTACGGCCCGCTGGCGGCCGGCGCCACCCAGATCATTTTCGAGGGCGTGCCCACCTACCCGAATGCTGGCCGCTTCTGGCAGATGATCGAGCGCCACCAATGCACGATTTTCTACACCGCGCCCACGGCCATCCGTTCGCTGATCAAGGCCGCCGAAGCCGACGAAAAAGTGCACCCGGACCGCTCCGACCTGTCCAGCCTGCGCATCCTGGGCTCGGTCGGCGAGCCGATCAACCCCGAAGCCTGGATGTGGTACTACAAGAACATCGGCCATGAGAACTGCCCGATCGTGGACACCTTCTGGCAGACCGAAACCGGCGGCCACATGATGACGCCGCTGCCCGGCGCCACGCCGCTGGTGCCCGGCAGCTGCACGCTGCCGCTGCCCGGCATCATGGCCGCGATTGTGGACGAGGTCGGCAATGACATTCCCAACGGCACCGGCGGCATCCTGGTGATCAAGCGGCCCTGGCCGTCGATGATCCGGACCATCTGGAACGACCCTGCGCGCTTCAAGACCAGCTATTTCCCCGAAGAAATGGGCGGCAAGATGTACCTGGCCGGCGACGGCGCGGTGCGCAGCGAAGACCGCGGCTACTTCCGCATCACCGGCCGCATCGACGATGTGCTCAACGTCTCGGGCCACCGCATGGGCACCATGGAAATCGAGTCGGCGCTGGTCGGCAAGTCAGACCTGGTGGCCGAAGCCGCCGTGGTCGGCCGTCCGGACGACCTCACCGGTGAAGCCATCTGCGCCTTTGTGGTGCTCAAGCGTTCACTGCCGTCCGGCGAAGAAGGCAAGCGCATTGCCAAGGAACTGCGTGACTGGGTGGCCAAGGAAATCGGCCCCATCGCCAAGCCCAAGGACATCCGCTTTGCTGAAAACCTGCCCAAGACCCGCTCCGGCAAGATCATGCGCCGGCTGCTGCGCTCGATTGCCAAGGGCGAGGCCGTGACGCAGGACACCTCCACGCTGGAAAATCCGGCCATTCTGGACCAGCTGGGCCAGGCGTATTGAGCCTTGAATAGCGCCTCCGGGTGCTATTGAAATAATAGTTGCTAGTGCCCGATCAGTATGGGCTAGGGCTAAAAAACAAAAAATCCCGCTCAGTGAGCGGGATTTTTGTTGGGCGGCTGACAGCCCTTATTTCTGGGCCAGTATCCAGGTCACCAGCTTCTTGGCCTCGTCAGCGTTCACCTGCGGGTTGGCGGGCATGGGCACGGGGCCCCAGACGCCGGCGCCGCCCTTCATGACCTTGGCAGCGAGCTTGTCGCTTGCGTCTTTCTGGCCGGCGTACTTGGCAGCGACATCTTTGAAAGACGGACCCACCAGTTTTTTGTCCACGGCATGGCAGGCCATGCAGTTCTTGGCGGTGGCCAGCTGCAGGTCAGCCAGCGCGGGCGTGGTCACTGCAAAACCTGCTGCTGCGCAAGCGATAACCGATAGAATTTTTTTCATGGAATGTCCTCAAGGCTGAATGATGGATTCGGATACAGTCAATCAACGGGATTGTAGGGACATTGGTTGACCCCGACCCCGGGCCCAAAGCGCCAAGCCCACCTCAGAGCGATCAAAACCTTCAGGAGTTACATATGTATTTTTTACTTATCGGGCTTGTTGCCCTGGCCATGAAATACCTGGAGCTTGACCCCGTAGCGGCCTTGAGTTGGTGGATTGTGCTGACGCCTTTTGCGCTTGCGGTTGCCTGGTGGAGCTGGGCCGATGCCTCGGGCTACACCAAGCGGCGGGAAATCGAAAAAATGGACGCGCGCACAAAGCTGCGCATCGACAAACAGCGCGCTGCCATGGGCATGCTGCCCAAAAAGAAGCGCTGAATTGCGCGCCTGGGCAGGCTGCCTGAAGCTGCCCTGATACAAAAGCAAAGAGCCCGTGAAGTTTTGTCACGGGCTCTTTGCATGACAGCGCTTTACAGCGCAGCGGCCATCAATAGTCGTCAAGCACCGCGCCCTTGCTGGCGCTGGAGGCGTTGAAGGCAAACTTGGCCTGTACGCCACGTATGTAGCGCGGCAGCGGCGCCTTCCAGCCCACTTTTCGGCTTTCCAGCTCGGCGTCGCTGATGTTCAGCTGCAGCAGCAACTGGCGCGCATCAATCGTGATGGAATCGCCTTCCCGGATGAACGCGATGTTGCCGCCCGCCGCCGCTTCAGGCGCCACGTGGCCCACCACCATGCCCCAGGTGCCGCCCGAAAAGCGTCCGTCGGTGATCAGGCCCACGCTTTCGCCCAGGCCGGCGCCAATCAGCGCGCCTGTGGGTGCCAGCATTTCAGGCATGCCCGGGCCGCCCTTGGGGCCCAGGTAGCGCAGGACCATCACGTCACCTGCCACGATCTTGCCGGCCAGAATGGCGGCCAGGCCGGACTGCTCGTCGTCGAACACGCGGGCCGGGCCCGTCATGACCGGGTTTTTCAGGCCGGTGATCTTGGCCACGCAGCCCTCGGGCGACAGGTTGCCTTTCAAAATGGCCAGGTGGCCTTGCGCATACATGGGTTTGTCGATGGGGCGGATCACGTCCTGGTCGGCACGCGGCGCATCGGGCACATCCTTGAGCGTTTCGGCAATGGTCTGGCCCGAAATGGTCAGGCAGTCGCCATGCAGCAGGCCGGCAACCAGCAGCATTTTCATGACCTGCGGGATGCCGCCGGCCTGGTGCAAGTCCACGGCCAGGTATTCGCCCGACGGCTTGAGGTTGCACAGCACCGGTGTTTTCTGGCGCACGCGCTCGAAGTCGTCAATCGTCCATTCGACGCCGGCCGCATGGGCAATCGCCAGGAAGTGCAGCACGGCATTGGTCGAGCCGCCTGTGGCCATGATCACGGCCACGGCGTTTTCAATCGATTTGCGCGTCACGATGTCGCGCGGCTTGATGTCATTCTTGATCGCCTCGACCAGCACCCGGGCCGACTCCTTGGCCGAGTTGACTTTTTCGTCGTGCGGATTGGCCATGGTGCTGGAGTAGGGCAGCGAAATGCCCAGGGCCTCGAAGGCGCTGGACATGGTGTTGGCCGTGTACATGCCGCCGCAGCTGCCGG
>NZ_JADMJK010000246.1:0-16420 GCF_018780625.1 Polaromonas sp.
TGGCCAGCGCATCGGCGCGCTCGTTACCCGGATCGCCCGCATGCCCCTTGACCCAGTGCCAGCGCACGTCATGGCCGCTCAAGGTGATCAGCGCATCCAGGCGCTGCCACAAGTCGACATTTTTTACGGGCGTCTTGGCGGCGGTGCGCCAGCCCCGGACTTTCCAGCCGTGGATCCACTCGGTGATTCCTTTGCGCACGTATTCGCTGTCCAGATACAGCGTGACGCAGCAGGGTCGCTTGAGCGCGGCCAGCGCCTCAATGACGGCCGTCATTTCCATGCGGTTGTTGGTGGTTCCCATCTCGCCGCCAAACAACTCCTTCACGGTATCGCCCGATGTCAGCAGCGCGCCCCAGCCACCCGGCCCGGGGTTGCCTTTGCAGGCGCCATCGGTGTAGATCACCACTTTTTGTGGACTTGTATGCGGCGTTGAATCGTTCATGCGTTGCTTGTTGATTTCAGAAAAATATCAGGCATGGGCCTGCTGTGTGCAAACTTGGCGTTAACGCCGGTTGCGGGTTGCAGACTCTTTATTGGCGGCAGCGGCGGGTGCCGCTGCAGTGGCTTTGTGCGCCTTCCAGCCGGGCTCCAGCAAACGGACCCCGCGCACGCGCTTGACGGCCACCAAAAAATAGACAGCGCCAAAAATCGGCCACCAGCGTTCGCCGGCAGAGTCCATCCATGCGAAACGATCCAGCCACTGCTGGCTGACCAATGCCGGACGGTAGCAACCAAAGCGCCCAGACTCTACCTCAAAATTGAGCAGCCTCAGCCAGTCCCGAAGACGCCAGTAACCGATAAATTCACCCGTCCTGGGTAAAAACAGATCCTCGCAACCCCAGCGCTGAAAAACATGGCCACGACGCTGTCGCAGCCCCCACAGGCTGGTGGGGTTAAGACCGCTGATGACGACTCGCCCTTCGGGAACCAGTACGCGCGCGACCTCGCGCAAGGTGGCATGCGGGTCGCCACCCAACTCCAGTGTGTGCGGCAACACCACGAGGTCAAGGCTGCTTTCGGGAAAGGGTAGCGCCCCCGAATCGGTCACCAACGCAGCACGAGGGGAACTTATGGCGAGCGTGCCAGTCGCACTGTTCTTTGACTCTGACAAAAAGGACTGCGCCGCCCCGAGTGGTGAAGATGCCAAGGCAAGCCACTTGTGAGGCATGCGGTTGGCCTCCAGTGCATCGAGTTCAGGCAAGCCCAGCTGCAAGGCATGGTAGCCAAATATATTGCCCACGGCCTCGGCAAAACGCGCACGTTCCCAGCGCATCAAGTACGCGCCTGGTGGCGTCTTCAGCCAATCGGTCAACCCTATAATTTGCGAGCTCATCGAAACCACTTCATGTATTTGATTCCCATTCCCGCTTTTGCCGACAATTACCTCTGGTTATTGCATGACGGCCAGCGCGCTCTGGTTGTGGACCCAGGCGATGCCGAGCCTGTGCTGCGAGCACTGACGCAGCATGCGCTAGTGCTGACATCGATTCTAGTCACCCACCATCATGCAGACCACACAGGGGGCGTCGATGCGCTGCGCCAAGCCACGGGCGCCAGGGTTTTTGGTCCGGCCACCGAGCGCATTCCAGCCCCTTTCACCCCGCTGCAGGGCGGCGACACCGTGAACGTGCTGGACCTGGCGTTTCAGGTGCTGGACGTGCCGGGCCACACCTCGGGTCATATTGCGTTCTACACGCCCGACGTCAACGGGAAGCCGCTACTTTTTTGCGGTGACACTCTTTTCTCAGGCGGCTGCGGTCGCTTGTTTGAAGGTACACCGGCGCAAATGCTGGCCTCACTCGATACGCTTGCCGCCCTGCCTGGCGACACGCAGGTATGCTGCACCCACGAGTACACGCTAGGCAACCTGCGTTTTGCGCTGGCCGTGGAGCCCGGCAATGCCGACCTGGTGGCTTACCAGGCGCACTGCGCGCACTTGCGCGAGGCGGGCCAGCCAACGCTGCCGACCTCCATCGCCCAGGAGCTGCTGATCAACCCTTTTTTGCGTACTCGGCAAGCTGCAATCATTGCGGCGGCTTGCCGCTTTGATGCCGCAGCCCATGACGAGACGTCTGTATTTGCCGCCATCCGGCAGTGGAAAAACCAATTCAAATGACACCTCACTACCGAAACGCAGCCCTCTTCGGCGCCATCGCGGCCTTCAAATCCCGTCTTGCTTTACTGGCGCTCTTCTTTGCAGTGGCGGGGCTGACCGGCTGCGCCACCCCACTCGGCATGCCGGGTGATCCGGTTCTGATGACCGGATCAGACGCAAATACCAAGCCGCCAACCCCCCATGGGCCGCTGCAAGCCATCACGCAGAGCAGGGCGGGTTCGCAAAAAATAGCGTCGACCGAGCCGCCAAAAGAGCTTTGGGACCGCATTCGCCGCGGCTTTGCCATGCCCGACTTGCAAAACGAGTTGGTGACGGATCGCGAGCAGTGGTATTCGACACGGCCGGAATACATTCAGCGCATGACCGAGCGCTCCAGCAAATATCTCTTTCACGTTGTTGAGGAGCTTGAAATGCGCCAGATGCCAACTGAGTTGGCCCTGCTGCCCTTTATCGAGAGCGCCTTCAACCCCCAGGCGGTGTCCAGCGCCAAAGCCGCGGGCATGTGGCAGTTCATGCCAGCCACCGGCAAATATTTCGACCTGAAGCAAAACGTTTTCCGCGACGACCGCCGGGACGTGCTGGCGTCTACCCGCGCAGCGCTCGACTACCTGCAAAAACTCTACGGCATGTTTGGCGACTGGCACCTGGCGCTGGCGGCCTATAACTGGGGGGAAGGCAGTGTGGGCCGCGCCATCGCCAGGAACCAGAAAGCCGGTTTGGGCACACGCTATGAAGACCTCAACATGCCGGCTGAAACCAGGCTTTACGTGCCCAAGCTGCAAGCGGTGAAAAATATTGTCGCCAACCCGCAAGTATTCAACGCTGAATTGCCATTGATTGAAAACCACCCCTACTTTCAGCAAGTGCGGCTTTCGCGTGATATCGATGTGGCCTTGGCCGCCAAGCTTGCCAATGTGGCAATTGCCGACTTCAAGGCGCTGAACCCGTCCGCCCACCGTCCCGTCATTTTGGCAGCGGGCACACCTCAAATTTTGCTGCCCTGGGACAACGCGGCCTTGTTTCAGCGCAATTTTGATGCGTATACCCGGGGGCAATATGCCAGCTGGACTGCCTGGACCGCGCCAGGGACCATGAACCCTGCTGAAGCCGCCAAACGCACGGGCATGAGCGAAGCTGACCTGCGTGACGTCAACAACATACCTCCTCGTATGCTGATCAAGGCAGGCTCCACGCTCCTGGTGCCGCGCTCAGCCCAATCGGAGAGCGACGTGACCAGCCATGTCGCGGACAACGGCCAGGTTTCCCTGGCACCGGAAATCCTGACGCGGCGCACGACAGTCAAGGCGCGCAAGGGTGAGTCTGTCGCCAGCATTGCAAAACGCTATGGCTTGCTGCCTTCCAGCGTCGCCGAATGGAACGATGTTGGAATGTCAGCAGCTTTCAAGCTGGGACACCAGGTCGTGGTGTTCTTGCCGCTTAATCGTGCTGCAGCGCCTGCAAGTCATCCAGGCCGCAGCAACGTCAAGGCGGTCAAGCGCAGCAGCAGCCGGGAGATCGTCAAATCGAAAAAGCGCCGCTGAGCGCCTCGGGAGAATCCTGATTTACAGCCGAAGTGAACCGGAGCCGAACAAACCAATCAGGCCGATGATGATCAGGTAGATCGCGACGATATAGTTCAGCAGGCGGGGAATCACCAAAATGAGAATTCCCGCAATCAGGGAAATGAGTGGGCTAAGGCTGTTTGAGAGATTCAAGATTTTTCCTAAAGTTTGCTGGCCAACTCGCCGCCGCCTCCCTCACAGAGGAAAGCTACCAACGGAAAGCAGATGTTTGACTTTACGCAAGCGCATGAAGGACTGCTGTAGGACGACAGGACAGCAGCAAGCAGGTACGCGGCTGTTCAGGCCTTGAAGCGCTCTTTTGCCCGGCTTGCAAACTCATTGGTATAGGTTTTATCAAGGTCAATTTTGTCGACCCGGATACCGGCATCCAAACGGGCGAGTACTTTCAGGGCTGTACGAGCGGCCTCGTCGGGCATGACCCCGTCAAGCGAGATCGACTCACGCACCTTGTAGAACGACGCAAGATACAGGGCGCGGTCACCGAGCAGATAACTCTCCGGTATGGTCTTGGTGATGTCTCCGGGCCCGGCAGTCTGCAGCCACTTGAGGCCGCGAACAATGGCATTGGCCAATGCCTGGCAAGTATGGGGGTTCTTCTGGATGAATTCGACCGACGCATAAAGGCAGGACGCCGGCATCGGTCCTCCAAAAACCTCCGTCGTACCCTTGAGCGTGCGGGTGTCGCTGATGACCTTGACATCCCCTTTTTGTTCCAGCATGGTCATGACCGGATCCGTGTGGCTTATCGCGTCAACCTGGCCGGAACGAATCGCTGCCAGCGCACCTGCAGACGCGCCCACCGCAATAAAACTCACCTCGCTGGCTTTCAAGCCACCCTGGGCCAGCACCAGACTGGCCATCATGCTGCTGGACGATCCAGGGGTGGACACACCAATTTTCTTGCCTCTCAGATCGGCGATGGATTTGTAATCAGGCATGCTTTTACTGGAGACGCCGAACGCAATCTGCGGTGTCCGGCCTTGAGACACGAACGACTGGAACATCTGGTTCCGGGACTGCAGGCTGATGGTCTGCTCGAACGCACCCGAGCAGACGTTGGAAGCCCCACCGACCACCGCCTGCGAGGCGCGCGCATCCCCTTCAAAGTCGATGATTTCAACCTCCAGGCCCTCGGCCTTAAAGTAGTCCAACTGCTCGGAAATGGTGAGCGGCAGGTAAAAAAAGGCCGCCTTGCCACCTACCGCAATGGCAATTTTTGACTTCTCGATCCGGGACTGCGCACGCAGGGCGGGAAAGGCCAGCGTCGCTGCGGCCAATGCAGCACTGGCTGCAAAAAATCGGCGCGAAACAAGGGGGTGGCGGTTCATGCGAGGACCTGTTTTCTTTAATCACATGAGCTTACCGGGATGAAAAAAAACCCGCATCGGGGTCATCCCGTGCGGGTTTTCACCAAAGGACGGCCGGCAGTCAATAACTGCCCGCTTTCCGAGCACTACCTTACCGATAGCCTGAAAAAAGAATGCCGATGTTCACCAGCAGCGCCAGGGCCCAGATCGCCGAACGGGCTTTGGCCAGATCGGCCAGGTACATGATCACGTAGGCCATACGTAGAAACACAAACAGGATGGCAAAAATATCCAGCCGGGCTTGCGCTGCCTGTAACTGATGGGCAATGATCACGGCGGCAAAGAAAAACGGTAGCGCCTCAAACGTGTTGGCCTGGGCCGCATTGGCCCGGGCGCGCCAATCCCGCTGCTGCGCCAGCCAGGCGCGCGGGTTGTTGTTGTCAAAGCCGCCCTCGCGCGGCGGTGTGCGCAACATGCCGGACTTCGCAATCCCGGCGCATAACATGGGCAGCAAGGCCGCGACCAGGACACACCAGTAAGCGACGGTGAAGTGTGGAAAGGTCATGATGAATCCTTTTTATAGTTGTGCGTGTTTTTGGCGCGCCAGGCGAGCAGACAGTCGACGTTGCGGTCAACGCCTGTCAACCAGCGCGTGGGCAATCGTGCCCAAATCGACATATTCAAGCTCGCTGCCCACGGGCACGCCGCGCGCCAAACGCGTCACCTGTACGCCCCGGCTCTTCAGGGCCTGGGCAATCACATGCGCCGTGGCCTCGCCTTCTGCGGTGAAATTGGTCGCCAGGATGACTTCCTTCACCTCACGCGAGGCCGTCGGCAAAGGCTGGCCGTCCTCATCCTTGGGCACCACCCGATCAAACAGCTTTTGAAGGCCAATGTCATTCGGACCGACACCATCGAGCGGGCTGAGCTTGCCCATCAGTACAAAATAGAGCCCCCGGTAGGCCCGGGTGCGTTCCAGCGCCGCCTGATCGGCCGGGGTTTCGACCACGCACAAGGTGCTGCGGTCTCGCTGCGGGTCGGCGCAAGTCGCACACACCAACGATTCCGTCAGGGTATTGCACAGCGAGCAGTGCCGGACACTGTGCACCGCATGCTCCAATGCCCGCGCAATCTGCAGGGCTGCGGGCTTGTCGTGCTGCATCAGATGAAAGGCCATGCGCGCGGCAGACTTCAGTCCCACGCCCGGCAGCTTGCGCAGCGCCTGGATCAAGCCCTCAACAGCGTTGGAGGCTGCCATTAGCGCGCGCAGCAGGCTTGTTCAAACCCCTGGAGAAGCCGCAGCCCTTTGCGGGCAACCAGCATGCGCAAAACGCCAAAAGCCATCAGAAGGGGAACTTCATGCCGCCAGGCAGCGCCGGCATGCCTGACGTCAGCTTGCCCATTTTTTCCTGGCTGACTTCTTCGGCCTTGCGCACGGCGGCATTGAACGCCGCTGCCACCAGGTCTTCAAGCATGTCTTTGTCTTCGGTCAGCAGGCTCGGATCGATTTCGATGCGCTTGACATCGTGCTTGCAGGTCATCGTCACTTTGACAAGGCCGGCACCGGCTTCTGCGGTCACTTCGACAAAAGCCAGATCGTCCTGCGCTTTTTTGAGGTTTTCCTGCATCGCCTGCGCCTGCTTCATGAGGCCTGCAAGTTGTCCTTTGTTAAACATAACTTTTTCCTTTGAGTTTGGATTTTTTCTGAATACAGAAACTGCTCGCCATCATATCGGCCCAGCAGCAAGAGGCTTGATACTGCCCGGGACAATTTTTGCGCCCCAGTTCCGGATCATGTCCTGCACATACGGATTGTTGTGAATCGCCTCTTCGGCAACGCGCTGGCGCTCGGCCAGCACCGCGGCATTGCGTTTCGCGGGCGTGTCGGTCACCGGGCCAATGTCGACCACCAGTTTTAAAGCGGCATCACCCAGCACCTGCTGCAAGGCGGCCTGCAACTTCTCGCGGGCTGCGGGCTGGCTCAGTGACTCGCGCTCAACGCGCAAGGTCCACACCCCACCCGCCTGGCTGTGCAACTCGGATTGCAAGGCCAGCTCGCGTGTCAGTGCGGCAACCGCTTCGGACGCGATCAACTGGTTTACCGTATCACTCCAGGTCTCGCCCAGCGCAAAGCTCGCCGCAGGGGCTTGCGCAGTAACGGGCACAGACGAAGTTGCCAGAGGCGATTCTGAATCAATATTTACAGAAGCTTTGACCACCTGGGCTAAAGCCGCATTGGATACATTTCCCTCACTTGTCGCTGGCGCCTTTTCCACGGCCGGGCGCAGGGCCGGCCGCTCAAGTGGTGGCTTTTTTTCAGGCTCGGCGGCGCTCCCCGGCGCAGCCGTTCGCATCGCAGGCCGCTGCATGCCAGAAGCCCCCGCCCCCGATGGCTTGAATGCCAGCAGGCGCAGCAAAATCATGGTGAGCGCCGCATATTCATCGGGCGCCAGGCCCAATTCGCCACGGCCATGCAGGCACAGGCTGTAAAGCAATTGGGTTTCATCGGCGGGCAGGCTCTGCGCCAGCCGCGCCGTTTCGGCAATTTCCGGATCGGCGTTGTCTTCAACCGCCATATCGGGAACCGCCTGCAGCACCGCCATGCGTTGCAGCACCGTGGTCATGTCTTCCAGCGTTGATGCAGCACTCAGGCCGTTCAGGCGAAGGGCTTCGGAGGTCTCGACCACCGTACGGCCATCACCGCGTGCCAGCGCGTCCAGCAGCCGGAATACGTAGGTGCGGTCCACGCTGCCCAGCATGGTCCGCACGCTGGCCTCCAGAAGCTGGCCCGAGCCAAAGGAAATGGCCTGATCGGTCAGCGACAAGGCGTCGCGCAAGGAACCGCGCGCCGCGCGCGCCAGCAGGCGCAAGGCTTGCGTTTCAGCGGGTATGTTTTCAGCCACCAGCACTTGGGTCAAGTGCTCAAGTACCGTCTCGGGCGCCATGGGCCGCAGGTTGAACTGCAGGCAGCGCGACAACACCGTTGCGGGCACTTTTTGAGGGTCTGTCGTGGCCAGCACAAATTTCAGGTATTCCGGCGGCTCTTCAAGCGTCTTGAGCATGGCGTTGAATGCCGTGTTCGTGAGCATGTGCACCTCGTCAATCATGAACACCTTGAAGCGGCCCACCACCGGCTTGTAGACCGCCTGCTCCAGCAATTGCGCTATTTCATCAACACCCCGGTTGGACGCTGCATCCAGCTCGGTGTAGTCCACAAAGCGGCCGCTATCAATATCAGTGCAGGCCTGGCAAACACCGCAAGGCTCGGCGGTGATACCGCCCTGCCCGTCGCTGCCCGTGCAATTGAGTGATTTGGCCAGGATGCGTGAGACGGAGGTCTTGCCGACGCCGCGGGTACCTGTAAACAAATAGGCATGGTGCAGGCGCTGGGTCGTCAGCGCATTGCTGAGTGCCTGCACCACATGCGACTGACCGACCATTTCAGAGAAATTTCGGGGGCGATATTTGCGGGCAAGAACTAGATAGGACATCGCTACATTCTAAATTGGCCGGGCTGCAACTTTTACGCTCCGAAATACCAATGATGTCCCTTGCTGGAGCCATGGTGATGGCCAACGCCGCTATAATACGAGGTGACGGGCCTTCCCGCATGGTGAAGCGGCCAACCGGGTCAGATGGGGAACCAAGCAGCCCTAACTGCGGAGCCAGTGCCGGGGTCAAGGTCCGTCAACTAATTTCAAAAAAACGTATTTCATCTCACGTTTTTGCCAGCCCTACTGGAGCAGCTGGCCACATAAAACCCCTGAATTTGCCGGAAACGGCGACGCGGCCGGACGATTGAATCGCCCGGCTTTTTTATTTCCAGAGACTGAAATGTGCGCTTTTGCAGACGTGAGAGGGGGTGTGCGCCGCAAGCAGCGCACACCCCCTCTCAAGGCAGCGTTGCTGCCTTGCCCGTCTTAACCCGCGTAACCCTGATTGGGCTTGACGCCTGCCAGCTTGGGCGTGTTGAGCTTGCGCGGGGCGACCTTGCCGCCCCTGGACTTGAGCCAGGTTTCCACGACGTCCCACACCAGCGGGTTGCCCGCAGTCTTGGCTTCCTCTGCCACGGGCGCCCAGCCTGCGACCTTGTATTTTTTGCCCGCCTCGATGGGCTGGCCGTTAAGGCGCATGTCGTCAATCCGCCGGCCCATGGTGCCCGACGGATTGCAGCTGTACTGCAATCCGCCCACACGCACCATATCGCCACCCTGCTGGTAGTAAGGGTCGGGGTTGAACAGGTTGTCGCACACGTCTTCAAGCACGGTCTTGATGGTTTCACCCGTCATTTCTGTGACGGTGGCGTATGAATAAGTGGTGGCCGTCATATCCATCAGCCATTCACGCGTGATCGCCTGCCCCGGCAGCAGCGTCGTGCCCCACCGAAAACCAGGGGAAAAAGCAATTTCAGCACCCTGAACGTCCATCAGCGCGTCCACCAGCAACTGGTCGCCGGTGCCGTTGAAGTTGCCGCGGCGGTACAGCGTGCCTTCGGTGATGGCCAGCTTTTCAGCCAGCTTGGCTTCGTAGGGACCGCGGACCTTGGTGATGAGCGCGTCCATTTCCTGGTCGGCCGGCAGCATGTTGGCAAACACCGGCAACAGCTTGTAACGAAAATCCACAACCCGCTTGTCTTTGACGTCGAAGTCCAGCACCGCCAAAAATTTACTGTTGGAGCCCGCGTTGGTGACGATGGTCTTGCCGCCCTTGTTGCTGATGATGCTGGCCACGGGCATGCCGTCGTGCGTGTGGCCGCCCATGATGGCGTCAATGCCGCTGACGCGACTGGCCATCTTCAGGTCCACATCCATGCCGTTATGGCTGAGCACGACGACGACCTGCGCGCCCTTGCCGCGCGCCTCGTCGACCATCTTCTGCATGTTTTCGTCCTGGATGCCAAAGGCCCAGTCCGCCACCATGTAGCGTGGGTTGGCGATCGGCGTGTAGGGAAAAGCCTGGCCAATGATGGCGCATGGCACGCCGTTGATTTCGCGGATCACATAGGGCTTGAAAACCGGATCGCCAAAGTCGTTGGTCTTGACGTTCTGGGCGACAAAATCGACCTTGCCTTTGAAATCTTTTTCAATGATTTCCTTGACACGTTCCATGCCCAGGGTGAATTCCCAGTGGCCCGTCATCACATCGACGCCCAGCAGCTTGCAGGCGTCCACCATGTCCTGGCCGTTGGTCCAGAGCGCCGTACCCGAACCCTGCCAGGTGTCGCCACCGTCGAGCAGCAACGCACCGGGGCGGCTGGCCTTCATGCGCTTGACCAGCGTCGCCAGGTGCGCAAAACCACCCACTTTGCCGTAGCGCTTGGCCGCTTTTTCGTAGTCCAGATAACTCAGCGCGTGCGCCTCAGCCGTGCCGGGACGCACCTTGGCCACCTTGAGCAAATGCTCGCCCACCAAATGCGGCAACTGGCCTTTCATGGATCCAAGCCCGATATTGATGCTGGGCTCGCGAAAGTAAATCGGCTTGAGCTGCGCGTGGCAATCGGTCATGTGCAAAAAGGACACATTGCCGAACTTGGGAATGTCATAGAGACCATTGGAGGCCGTGGCGGCATCCGCATCAGCGTAGGCACCCAGGCCCATGCCGGCCATGGTGCCTGCGCCCAGCACCTGAAAGAATTCGCGTTTAGTTAAATTCATAAATTCGCATCCACTTAATTAATGTGAACAAAAAAACCCGGACAAGGGCCGGGTCTGGGCGCATTACCGGTTGACGGGCGATTTGGGGTCCAGCAGCAGCGCCACAATGTCCGCCACCTGGGCCTCGTTCAATATACCCATATGGCCAGCGCGCGGCATGTTGGAGCAGGCGTTATAGGCCTTGGAGTTCCAGATCTTGCCCCAAGTGTATTCCACCATCGGCTTTGCAGCGGCGCTGGAGGGATCAACAACGCCCCTGATCTTGCCGTAGTTGTAGAGGCTTGGGCCGATGGTACCGAAGGAAATTTCTTCCTTGCTGATCTGATGGCAGTTGTAGCAGTTGCCACCGTTGGGCGTTTTCGCATCGTCCGTCCAGGTGAGGCCGCGACCGCTTTGCGCAAGCTTTTCGCCCTCTTTCCAGTCACCGAGGAACTTGCCGTTGGCAGGCCATTTCACGGTCTTCAGATTGGCCGCCTCAATGACCTTGCCCATTTTTTCATCCAGGGGCTTGCCAGCGACATCTGCCGCGCTACAGACCTTATTGGTCTCATCGGTATCGAGGACAGACGCCTTGACGATGCCCTGGTCGCGGAAGGATGCCTTGACAATATCTGCAGTCAATTTATCGATATCGGCTGAACCCGGCGCGGTGGCGCAGCCGGCTACCACGGCTGCAGCAGCCAGCACGGACAATGTGATCTTGTGTTGCTTTTTCATCGCATTTCTCCAGTTGCTTAGCGCTTGATGGCAGGCGCGACGGACGCCGAACCCTTGCTGTTGACACCGAGGTAGACGCCCAGCGCAACGGTGGCATCGCTGGCGAACCCCGGGTACGGAAAGCGCTGCTGGCGGTAGCAGTCATTCAAACGTTGCTGCATGCCCCACATCTGGCCATTGGACACCCGGTAGGCCGGCCAAGCGGCGAAACCAACGCCATCGCCAGGATTCTTGGTCAGGTTGGGCAGATCCTGCAGCCGGATACGGGTGTCGTCCTGGCCATGGCACGACGCACAGGAGAAATCATGAGAGCCAGCGCGCTGGAAGAACAGGCGCTTGCCTACTTCATAGAACGTTTTTTCCTGCCCGTGAGTCTGGGGCAGATTGAACTTCATGTCTTTGGACTCGGCCGCAATCCAGGTGGCCAGCGCTGTCATGTTGTTCTGCTCGCCCTTGCCAAAGGGTGTCTTGGCGATCTCGGCGGCATTGAACCCCTGCAACGTTTCCATGCAGGTCAGCAAGCGCGACTCCAGATCCTGCACACGCTTGGTGTCAGCAAAATAACGGGGTAGTTCTACAAAAGCACCCTTGAAGACACCCGGACCCTTGCCCAGGTCACACTGTTCGAGCGATGCGTTCTTGGGGCCCCGCTTTTGTTTCCAGAGGCCCTCCCCCTTGGCTTCGAACAGCTCAGCGGGATTGCCGTCCTGGAGCATAGCGCGGTACTCTTCAATCGACTGAACTGCCGATTTTTGAGCCCAGCCCGCCGTACTCATCAGACAGCCCAACGCGATCCAGGCCAGTGCGTTTTTAGTCTTCATGGTCACCTCGTGCTTGTATTTTGGTCAGGAAAAAAGGGGAAAGTTCTCACTCCCCCTGTTGGCGCATCGAAGTCGCTCAGGACACCGTGGCTTCGTCGCTACGGGTTTCACCCTTGGTGTCTTTCCATGTCACGGCAATCTTGTCACCAGCCTTGGCACCCTTGACCACAAACTGCAGAAAAGGGTTCTTGGACACGGCTGGGCCCCACTCGGCGGTCAGCACCGGTTTGCCGTTGTGGGTGGCGGTAACTTCCTGGATGAACCAGGCCGGAACGATCTTGCCCGCAGCGTCCTTGCGCTGCCCGCTTTCCATTTCATGCGCCATCAAGACGCGGACGGTTGTTTTGTCACCAGCTGCTTGGGCGCGAATGCGCATCGGATCTGCCATTTTTAGCTCCTGAATCTGAAATTAAATTGAGTCTGTTGTGAAATGAACGCTTAACCGCCGCAGCCGCCAAGCGTGACCTTGACTTCCTTCTTGGCGAAGAAGGCCTTGCCATCGTTCATGATGGCGACCGCATAGACGTCGGAAGACTGGCCCATCTTGGCGCGAATGGAAAATGCAGGATCAACACTGTCGGTCACGTTGAACAAGGCGATCAGCGCGGCCGGATTCTTTTCGACCAGGACCAGCAATTGCTTGACGCCAGGCAATGTGGTGCTGACGCCCAGCGGCACCACGGCACCGTTTTCTGCAATGTCCGGCCCGGTAATAGTGACATCCTTGCTTTCGGCCGGGGCACCCTTGCCCAGGGCCTTGAGTACATCGGCAACGCTCTTGGCTTCGAAGGCGTCCTTGCTATAGGCGAAGGCGAACTGTGGGAACATGCCCGTAGACGCCAGAAGGCCGGCTACCAAGGCGGTTTTTTTGAGTGCTTGTCTGCGAGATTGCATGAAAATTCTCCTGATAATTAACTGAATAATAATGAAATTATGAACGAATGTCAGTGGTGTAATCCCTGACTATTATTTTGCAGCACCGCCTGCCAGCCAAGCTGCAATCACCTTGGCGTCGGCGTCCCCCAGGGACTGGGCCGGCATTGGAATGGCGCCCCAGATACCCGCGCCGCCGGCCTTGATCTTGCCGACCAGATAGTCCGTCTTGCCGGGGTATTTCTTGGCGATATCAGCAAAGCTTGGGCCGATGGTTTTCTTGTCCATGGCATGACAAGCCGTGCAGCTGTACTTTTGCGTCAGCGCCATGGCCGCCTTGCCGTCCACGCCACCTGCTGCCTTGGGGGCATCCGCCACCTTGGGAGCATCCGCCACCTTGGGCGCGGCGGGCGCCTGGGCTACAACTGCAGCAGCAGCGGCAGCAGGTGCCGCAGCGCCAGATTTACCGGATGCACCAGGAAGCTTGCCTTCCGGCTGGGTCGTATCTGCACCGCGCTGCGCGCCAACCGGCCTGTTTTGCTCTGCCAGGTTGCCGTGGGCATTGCGTGCAAAATCCGGCAGGAACGAAGCGACCTTGGGCTCGGGCGCGCAGTCTTTCATGCAGGCCGTATTTTTTACGTCCGGCACCTTGGTACCCTTGAACTCGTTGCCTGGCCACATCGCGTGCTGGGTCGTCATGCCATTGCGGTTGGGCATGCGGGCCTGCACCTCTGCGATGTTCTTGTCCGACAGCGTGAAGTTCTCCGGCACCACGCCGCCCAGGTTCAGCAGGAAGGCAGTCACTGAATACACCTCTTCGGTGCTTAGCGACTTGGGCTGGGTCCACGGCATGGCGCGGTTGATGTAGTCCCACAGCGTGGAAACCGTTGCCAGCTTCATGAGCGTGGTGCGCCCGCCGGTGGGATCCGTCAATTTGGCCACACGTCCGGTCTTCACGTCATCGGCCGAGGTGCCTCCAACCAGGGGGCTGAAAACCTCGTTCGATTCGCCAAAGACGCCGTGGCAACTGGCGCATTTACCTTCCCACACGTCCTGGCCCTTGGCCACGGTCCCGGAGCCGGCAGGCAGACCCTTGAAGTCAGGCCGCACGTCGATGTCCCAGGCAGCCACTTCCTTGGGGGTGGCATTTCGGCCCACACCCGGAAACTGCGCAGCGGTCTGCGCGGCCGCCAGGCCCGTGACAGCCAATACCGCGGACGCGATCACTACATTACGAAAGCTGAACATTTTTCACCTCGCCGTTTTCCTGGACCAGCCACGACTGAATCGCGTTGTTATGGTAGATAGAGCGCGTACCCCGTACCGCCCGCAGTTGCTTGTAGGTGGGCTGCACGTAGCCGGTGTCATCCGTCGCGCGGCTCTGGATCAAGGCGGGCTTTCCATCCCAGACCCAGTCGATATTGAAGCGGGTCAGCGCCTTGGACAGCACCGGCGATTCAAGCCGGGCCTGGCGCCAGTTGCGGCCGCCATCCACGGACACATCCACCTTCTTGACCTTGCCCTTGCCCGACCAGGCCAAGCCCGTGATGTTGTAGAAACCCTTGTCAAGCAGCACTTGGCCACCCGAAGGCGTGGTCACGACGCTTTTGCATTCCTGCAAGTTGGTGTATTGGCGATGCAAGCCATCAGGCTGCAGGTCGATGTAGTGAATCGCCTCGTCCTTGGTGGCATAGGGCTTGTCGCCCACTTCCAGGCGGCGCAGATACTTGACCCAGCTCACGCCCTGCACGCCCGGAACAATCAGCCGCAGCGGATAGCCGTTTTCAGGGCGCAGCATTTCACCGTTCTGGCCGTAGGCCACAATCACTTCGCCCGAGGTAATCAGGCTCATCGGGATGGTGCGGGTCATGGACGAGCCATCTGCCCCCTCTGCCAGCACGAACTTGCCGTTTTTCAGGTCAGCTCCTGCCAGTTCGAGCAAGGTGATCAGCGGCACGCCGGTGAACTCGCTGCAGGAAATCATGCCGTGGGTGTATTGGCAGGTAGGAACGGCCACATTGCCCCACTCGGCCGCTGTATTGGCACCGCACTCGATGAAGTGAAAGCGCGACACGGAAGGCAGGCGCATGATCTCATCCATGGTCAAGACCTTGGGGTTCTTCACCATGCCGTTGATCATCAAGCGATGCTTGGATGGATCGATGTCCCACCAGCCCTGGTGGTGGCGCTCAAAGTGCAGGCCGCTCGGCGTGACGATGCCAAACAAGGACTGCAGCGGCGCAAAGGACACGGACGCTTGCGTGGTTTGCGTCAGGCCCGGGCTTTGGCGGCGCTGTACATTGGCCTCGAATTTCGAAGGCTTGCCGTAACTCCCCTCGGCAGCAACCCCCTGGCCCAATCCCTTGGTGTGCTCGGGCAGGTTCAGGATATTGGGATCGCCGCCCTCAGACGGCACAGGATTACCCTGCGCCAGCGCGGCAGGCACCGCAGCGCCCGCTACCGCGGCAGCAAAGGCGCTGCGGATAAAGCTGCGTCGGCCATTCTTGGCCTCTGCAAACACGGTCTTGATGCCTTCGCGGCTTAAAAAGTTCTCAGGCGCCTTGAGAATGCGCCCTGAACCCAGGTCTTCTTGCTTCACAGAGTCTCCTTTGATATGTGGATCCATCATTAATCACTACCCAAACCATTTGCGTTTTGCGCTTGGGCTGCTACCTGGGAACAAACCGCCCGGCAGACCAGCCCCGAAAATTCATCGTCAATGCGGTAAAAAACTTGTGCCCCGCTACGCCGCTTGGCCACCACCCCCGACCGGTACAGCATGGTCAGATGCTGCGAGATGTTGGGCTGCGCCACATCAATCAGGCTGCGCAGTTCACCGACGTTCTTTTCGCCCATGCACAGCGCGCTGACGATGCGCAAGCGCACTGGCGTTGACAGCAAACCGAACAATTCAGCGGCCCGCTCAAACACCTGCAGCGACGAGACATGAGCAACTTTATCTTTCATTTCTTAGGTTTGCATATTCAGATGTACGAATATAAACGATATGCAAAATCTACCAACTAGGGATTACGCTAATTTCGCGGCCCAAGCCGCATTATTTAAACCGGTAGTGGTCGCGGTTGAGCACGGCTGCAATCGCCGTCACTTCCTCGGGGAACAGGCTCAGGGTCAGTTCGGTATTGCACTGCTCGACCATGCCGCGCAGCGCGCCGGGTGTGTTGACACGACCGGCAGGCTTGTACATTGCCGAACCGTCGCCCCCTGCTTTTTGCTGGTGGCAAGCGGTGCAACGGTTGTCCGAGATCAGCTTTTCGCCAAGCTTGAGGTCAGCCCCCTGAAAGATGGCCGGCCCCTGGGCCATTGCGGCGTTGGCGCCCAGGGAAAG
>NZ_JADMJK010000246.1:16520-20129 GCF_018780625.1 Polaromonas sp.
TAGCCGGCCCGCAAGGCCAGTTTGGGCGTAGCCTGCCATTGAACACCGAGCTTGATCACGCCCACATCCTTCCAGCCGAAGCCGGGACCGTTGGCCGCGCCCAATGGCGCCCGATTGGTGCTTGGATTGCCAATCGATGGCACACCGGAATAGTTGATGCGCTGATAGTCGACAGCCAGCATGACATCGGGCGTTGCCTGAAACGCCGCGCCGACCGAGTAGTTTTCAGGAATATCCAGCTTGCCCTGCGCCGCAAACAAGCCGGCGTAGTCAGAAAACTTCGACATTGAAATCTTGGGCGAATACGAAGCCCCAATGCTCACCTTGTCATTGAGCTTGCCAAAATAACCCAAACGCAGGCCCAGACCATTGCTGGTGTCAAAGCCATTGTTGGTCAACTTGGTGCCATCACTTGACATTTGGCTAAAAGCTTGCAGGCCATCAGCCTTGAA
This sequence comes from Polaromonas sp., assembly GCF_018780625.1. Lineage (GTDB taxonomy): Bacteria > Pseudomonadota > Gammaproteobacteria > Burkholderiales > Burkholderiaceae_C > Polaromonas. The sequence goes on from NZ_JADMJK010000246.1 coordinate 16,973, forward strand.
CTGCTGATGTACCAGCAATGCCGAAACACCAATCGCGTGACGGTCATTGAGCTTGTAGGCGACCGTGGGCGCCAGCACCACCTGCATCAGGTCCACGCCCAGACGGCCACTACCGCACAGCAGATTGGCGGGACCCTGACCGCAATTGACCTGGCTACTGGCGTAGTCGGTGTTCATGCCGCCATTGCCATAGACCGTCAGGCCGGCCGACACCCGGTCGTTGATCGTGCGGTTGTACCCAAACTCGGGAATAAGAAACAGTTTGCTGTCACTTTCCACCGTGGCATTCAGACCCATGGGATTACCCGTGCGGCTGGCGCTGCGATCAGGCATGAAAAAGTCGCCGCCCACTTCAATCCGGTTGCCCGAGAAGCTGGCGCGCGCCGGATTGTTGGCGCCGGCAAAACCGTCTTGGGCCACCGCTACGGATGCGCCGCCCATGCCCTTGGCCTTCATGCCGTAGCCATGGGAAAAGTAGCCGTCGGTTGCAAAGGCGCTGGACAAGGTTCCGCCAAGGAACAGGGCCAGGGCAAGTGGACGAAGGCGAATGGTGGTGCGTGCTGCGTGTGTCAATTAATGTCTCCTGCTTTTTTATCGTTGCGGTATTTTTTTGGGGCGATTGACTAGAAGGCACCGTTGGCGGCGCGGTCCATCATCTGGTAAATGGTTTCGCGCACTTTCCATGCCTCTTCCTTCAGGGGCGAAGGCAGCTTGCGGCCCATCTTGACCATCATGTCCATGTTGAGGGTGTAGATCCACAGCCCGTCGTCACGCTCGACCACCGTCAGGCGACAAGGCAGGTACGCGCCCATGTGGGGGCTGAAGTCCACCATCATGCGTGCTGTGGTGGGCGAGCAGTAAGAGTAAACCTTCAGGAATTTTTGCTTGACGCCCGTGCGTGCTTCAAGTTCTTTTGACAGCGGAAGCTCACCCACGGCCTTCATGTTGCGCTCGGTCGCAACGGCGGAAAACACCTGTTCGATATCGTTAATCGTCACACCGGGTTTGACTTTTCGCTCCCAGGTCGTTGCCACGGCAATATCACCATCGGCTTCAATCCAGCGATCCCACATCTTGCTGGCCTCGCCGCCGGCGCCGCTTTCCAGCTTGCCCATGGTGCTGATCGTGCCGCACCCCGTCAGCGAGGTCGCCACCAGCAAGGCGGCCAGGCTAAGGGTAAGTGAAGGTTTTTTCATGCGTATTCCTGTTGAGGGTTAAGAAGATTTCCAAACCAGACAATTGGACGCAATTAATACACTTGTCTGGTGTGTGGCAATCATCCCGGCTTCAACCCGCAACGGAAATTAGTATCTACCCTATACCAATGGGGGTATGGTATTTTTTTGACAACAACCCGCGCATGCGTTACGGTCTGGTGCGATCTGGCAAACTGTCAAAAACCGTCACCCGGAAGGCTTGAGAACATGCGAAAAAAAACATCCACATCAACCACGGCAGAAACCACCGCAGCAACCGCCACCGTCACCGCAGCCGTGAAATCAACCAGCCAGGCGCAGGATTACCGGCAAGAGCACCAGAAAGACATGGTCAATCGCCTGCGCCGCATTGAAGGACAAGTGCGGGGCCTGGTGGACATGATTGAAGGCGGCCGCTCATGCGAAGAGGTGGCCACGCAGATGTCGGCCACGCGCAAGGCCATGGAAAAAGCGTTCTACCGCATGATGACGTGCTCGCTGATCGAAGCCGTGCATGAGTCGAAGACGGATGAGCAGGCCATTGCCGAGGTGTCGCGCTCGGCCCGCCTCATGGAAAAATTTGCATAAAAAAACCCGCCAGCTGGCGGGTTTTTTTATGCAGAGTGCACAATGTCTCAGGCGCCCTGGGCTCCCAAATCGGCCAGCCTGGCTGAGCCCACCCGGGAACGCAGGAATTATTTGGCGCCGGCAAGCACCCAGGCAGCCAGCGTCTTGGCATCGGCATCGCTCAGTGCAGCCTGTGCGGGCATGGGAATCGGACCCCATTTACCCGAGCCGCCGGCCTTGATGCTTTTGACCAGCGCGGCTTCTGCATCGCTTTGACCTGCGTATTTCTTGGCAATGTCCAGGTAACCAGGGCCGACCAGCTTTTTGTCGACCGCATGGCAGGCCATGCAGGCGTTTTTCTTGGCCATTTCCATATTGGCGAAAGCCGGAGCAGATACCAGCGCGGTGGTGGCCAACAGAACATGCAGAAGTTTCATGGGGTTTCCTAAAGAAGTTGAAGCAAATATAACTGATCGCTAATTTAACGTATTTTTTGAATCCTGGCTGTAGTCGATTGCCCACAGAACGTCAGGGATTTCCCGGCCTCAAACGTAACGCCTGGCCATGTCATCAAGGGAAACCGGCTTGATGCGGCTGGCCATGCCCGCGCAGCCAAACGCCTCAAAACGCGCCTTGACAATGCCGCGCGCAGCATTCTTGGCGGCCACCAGCGCCTTGCGCGGGTCGAACTCGCTGGGCTGCTGGGCAAACACCTGACGCATCGCGCCGGTCATGGCCAGGCGAATGTCGGTGTCGATATTGATCTTGCGCACGCCGTTTTGAATGCCGCGCTGGATTTCTTCGACCGGCACGCCGTAGGTTTCCTTGATCTCGCCGCCAAACTGGCGAATGATTTCAAGCCACTCCTGCGGCACGCTGGAAGAGCCGTGCATCACCAGGTGGGTGTTGGGAATTTGCGCGTGAATGGCGGCAATGCGGTCGATTGCCAGAATGTCGCCGGTGGGCTTGCGCGTGAACTTGTAGGCGCCGTGGCTGGTGCCAATGGCAATGGCCAGCGCATCCACGCCGGTCTGCGCCACAAAGTCCTTGGCCTGCACGGGGTCGGTCAGCATCATGTCGTGGGTGAGCTTGCCCACTGCGCCCACGCCGTCTTCTTCGCCGGCCTCGCCGGTTTCCAGGCTGCCCAGGCAACCGAGTTCACCCTCCACGGACACGCCGACCGCATGCGCCATCTCACCGACCCGGCGCGTCACGTCCACGTTGTATTCATAGCTGGCGGGCGTCTTGCCGTCCGCCATGAGGGAGCCGTCCATCATCACGCTGGTGAAACCAGAACGGATGGATTGAATGCAGACAGCGGGCGACGTGCCGTGGTCCTGGTGCAGCACCACGGGAATGTCGGGATGCGACTCAACCGCCGCCAGCATCATGTG
>NZ_JADMJK010000246.1:20229-21704 GCF_018780625.1 Polaromonas sp.
CTTGCGCGGCTTCCATGATGGCCTGGATCTGCTCCAGGTTGTTGACATTGAAGGCAGGCACGCCGTAGCCGTTTTCGGCGGCGTGGTCCAGCATTTGACGCAGAGAAATAAAGGCCATGAAAAGATCCTCGGGTTATGAATGAAAAGTGGCTCTTGTCCATATGGGCATTACGCCAGAAGCTATGCTTTTAGTAGAAAATCAAAGGCTGCTGGGCTCGGCGCGCTTTTGCAAAATCTCGAATGCGGGCAGGGTTTTGCCTTCCAGCACTTCCAGAAAAGCCCCGCCGCCGGTGGAGATGTAGCCCACCTGGCTTTCGATACCGTACTTGGCGATGGCCGCCAGCGTGTCGCCGCCCCCGGCAATGCTGAAGGCGCTGGATTCGGCAATGGCTTTGGCGATTTGCCGGGTACCGTTTTCAAACGCGTCGAATTCGAACACGCCCACCGGCCCGTTCCAGACAATCGTGCCCGCCCGCTTGAGTTGCGCGGCCAGCTTTTGGGCCGTTTCCGGACCGATGTCCAGAATCAGGTCGTCGTCTTCCACCTCGCTCGCGGCCTTCACCGTGGCGATGGCGTCGGCACTGAAGGTTTTGGCGCAGACCACGTCGGTCGGAATCGGCACCTCGGCGCCGCGGGCTTTCATGGCCTCGATCACGGCCCTGGCCTCGCCCACCAAGCCCGGCTCGGCCAGGCTTTTGCCGATGTTCAGGCCCGCTGCCAGCATGAAGGTGTTGGCAATGCCGCCGCCCACAATCAGCTGGTCCACATTTTTGGCCAGGCTTTGAAGGATGCTGAGCTTGGAGCTGACTTTGGAGCCGCCCACAATCGCCACCAAAGGCCGCTTGGGGTTGGCCAGGGCTTGGCTGATGGCATCAATTTCGGCCGACAACAGCGGCCCGGCGCAGGCGATGGGCGCGTATTGGGCTATGCCGTAGGTGCTGGCTTCGGCGCGGTGGGCGGTGCCAAACGCGTCGTGCACAAAGACATCGCACAAGGCGGCAAGTTTGCGGGCGAGTTCCTCGCTGTTTTTTTTCTCGCCAACGTTGAGGCGGCAGTTTTCCAGCAGCACGACCTGGCCCGGTTCAAGCGGGACACCCTCGACCCAGTTGGAGACCAGCGGCACGTCACGGCCAAGCAGTTCGCCCAGGCGTTTGGCCACCGGCGCCAGCGAATCTTCGGGCTTGAATGCGCCTTCAGTGGGCCGACCCAGATGGCTGGTGACCATCACCGCCGCACCTGCGTCCAGCGCCATCCGGATGCAGGGCACGCTGGCGCGAATGCGGGTGTCTTCGGTGATATTGCCTGCCGCGTCTTGCGGCACGTTCAGGTCGGCGCGGATGAAGACGCGCTTGTTGGCGGCAAAGCCGCTTTTCACCACATCGGCAAAACGCAGGACTTTCACAGCTTGCCTCCGACCACGCGCGCCATCTCCAGGCACTTGTTCGAATAACCCCATTCGTTGTCGTACCAGGCGA
>NZ_JADMJK010000182.1 GCF_018780625.1 Polaromonas sp.
ATTGTTTCCCACCATCGGGCCTTTGCCCGTTACCTGACAGACGCGTGCCATGAGCGCACTCTCCGTAAAAAATTAGAAATAGGATGCTGGAATTCGACATATCCGTGCTGCACAGACCCTACGAATGCTCAGCTAAGCCATAAATTATAGCCCGAAAACAAAAATATCCAAAAACAGCGCTTGGGCTAGCGCTGAAGCGTCACCCGGGGAAATCATGGCGCCACCCTGTTACGCCCTATTCAGGTTCAGGCGCTTTGGTCCAGAAAGCGCTGGGCATCCAGTGCGGCCATGCAACCTGTGCCTGCGCTGGTGATGGCCTGGCGGTAAATGTGGTCCTGCACGTCTCCGGCAGCGAACACGCCTGCAACGCTGGTCATGGTGGCAAAGCCCTGCAGGCCGGTTTTGGTGATGATGTAGCCGTCTTTCATCTCCAGCTGGCCGGCAAAAATGTCGGTGTTGGGCTGATGGCCAATCGCGATGAAGCAGCCTTTGAGTTCGATATCCTGGGTGGTGTTGTTCTCGGTGCTGCGCAGGCGCACGCCGGTCACGCCCATTGCGTCGCCCAGCACTTCATCCAGAGTGCTATGTAGTTTGAGCTCAATCTTGCCGGCCGCCACTTTCTCGTGCAATTTGTCGATCAGGATGGGTTCGGCCTTGAATTTGTCGCGGCGGTGCACCAGGGTGACTTTGCTGGCGATATTGGACAGGTAGAGCGCCTCTTCAACCGCCGTGTTGCCGCCGCCCACCACGCAGACTTCCTGGCCCCTGTAAAAGAATCCATCGCAGGTGGCGCAACCGGAAACGCCGCGCCCCATGAAAGCGGTTTCTGATTCCAGTCCCAGGTATTTGGCAGAGGCTCCGGTGGCAATGATCAGTGCGTCGCAGGTATATGTGCCGTTGTCGCCTGTCAGCGTGAAGGGGCGCTTGCTGAAATCCACCTGGTTGATATGGTCAAAGATGATTTCGGTCTTGAAGCGCTCGGCGTGCGCCATAAAGCGCTGCATCAACTCGGGTCCCTGCACACCGTCAACGTCGGCTGGCCAGTTGTCGACGTCGGTGGTGGTCATGAGTTGGCCGCCTTGCGCAATACCGGTGATCAGTACCGGGTTCAGGTTGGCGCGCGCCGCATAGATGGCAGCGGTATAGCCTGCGGGGCCAGAACCGAGGATGAGGACTTTGGAATGTTTCATGTTGAAAGACCCGTTGGGAAAGCTTTAGAACTCGGGTAGAGTCGGAGCGCGCGCGTGCGACGAAAGGTAATACCTTGACCGCATTTCCGCGAAGTGGAAGTTATTGTAAGAACTCATGCGACTTGCCGTCGGCGCTGAGGTTTGGAGAAAGCTGATATGACGACGATGGTGTCCAACCTCGAATTGATTCGCCGCGTACCTTTATTTTCCGCGCTCACGGCCAGCCAGGCTGCGTCCGTCGCCGAAGCGGTGGTCAAGCGCCGTTTCAAACGCGGCGAGCCGATCGTCGAGCAGGGTGAGAAATCCAATGCCCTGTACATCATTCTCACGGGCCGTGCACACGTTGTTAACAGCGACGATCGAGGGCGCGAGGTCATTTTTGCGACCCTGTGCTCCGGCGACTATGTGGGCGAGATGAGCCTCATCGACGATGAACCGCATTCAGCCACGGTGCGCGCGGATATCCAGACCGACGTCCTGATGCTTGGACGGCTGGAATTTGCACGGTGCATGCCCGAGAACAGTTCCATGGCCTATGCCTTGCTCAAGGGGCTGGTGCAGCGCCTGCGCTATGCCGATCGCCAGATTGAGTCTCTGGCGCTGATGGATGTCTACGGCCGCGTCGCCCGGGCCTTGATGGAGTTTGCCAGCGATGATGGCGAAGGCAATGCGGTGATCCGCAACAAGGTGTCGCGCCAGGATCTGGCCAAGATGGTCGGCGCTTCCCGCGAGATGGTCAGCCGGGTGATGAAGGACCTTGAGGAACGCGGCTTCGTTGAAACCCGACCTGATGGGGTTATGCTGGTCAGGGAACATCTCCAGATGATGGATTGACCGCCCCCGAACCCTGCTTTTTCACCCGTCTGACCCTTCAGCCCTTCTTGCCAACTGCGGTAAGCTCTGCGCCGGTTTATGACTTACTCACTTGACACCCTGAACTCCAGAAATTCCCCCGCGACGGGCGCCCCTGTCGGCGTCAAACGTTTTACCCATGAAGTCAGCCTGATCCTGGGCCTGCTCGGCCTGATTTTCTGGCTCGCGGCCTTGCTCAGCTATTCGCCGCAAGACGCGGCCTGGTCCACCTCCGGCAGTGCCGAGGGTGCGAGCGGCGCCCAGCTGGTCGCCCGGAACTGGGGCGGTCGCCTGGGGGCCTGGCTGGCTGACGCCAGCTATTTCCTGCTCGGATTTTCTGTCTGGTGGGCATGGGTTGTGGGCAGCCAGACCTGGCTGTCGTCGGTGGCGCGCGGGCTGCGCGGCCAGCCACGGGCGCTTGAAGGATCGCCGCGCGCTCGTCGCATCAAGTTCTGGTTGGGGCTGCTGCTGCTGCTGGTCGCCAGCGCGGCGCTGGAGTGGTCGCGCCTTTACCGTTTCGAATTCAGGCTGCCTGGTCATGCGGGCGGGGTATTGGGTTATCTGGTGGGCACCCTGAGCCTCAAGTGGCTGGGTTTTGCCGGTTCCGGCCTGATCTTCATCACGCTGGGCGTTCTTGCGGTGTCCAGTGTGTTTGATTTTTCGTGGGCCCGTGTGGCCCTGGCGCTGGGCGCCCGGGTCGACAACCTGCTCGAATCACGCCGTGAAAAGCGCGAAATTGCCGAGGACCTGGCGCTTGGGAAGCTGGCTGCGCGCGAGCGTGAAGAAACCCTGACGGACGAGCGCATTGAGATTGAAGATAATCACCCGGTTCCCGTGGTGATTGAACCCACGCTGACAGGCATTCCGAAAAGCCCGCGCCTTGTCAAGGAACGGCAAAAACCGCTGTTTACCGACATGCCGGACTCCAGGCTGCCGCAGGTGAATTTGCTCGATGGTGCCCTGCTCAAGCAGGAGAGCGTCGCCTCCGAGACCCTGGAAATGACGTCCCGGCTGATCGAGAAAAAACTCAAGGACTTTGGCGTCGAAGTGCGTGTGGTCGCCGCAGCCCCTGGTCCGGTGATTACGCGCTATGAAATCGAGCCCGCCACCGGTGTCAAGGGCTCGCAGGTGGTGGGCCTGGCCAAAGACCTGGCCCGCGCCCTCAGTCTGGTGTCTATCCGCGTGATCGAGACGATTCCCGGCAAAAACTACATGGCCCTGGAATTGCCCAACGCCAAACGCCAGTCGATCCGGCTCAGCGAGATTCTGGGTTCCCAAGCCTACAACGATGCCACTTCAATGCTCACGATCGGTCTGGGCAAGGACATTGCCGGCCATGCCGTGGTGGCCGACCTGGCCAAAATGCCGCACTGCCTGGTGGCCGGCACCACCGGCTCGGGCAAGTCGGTCGGCATCAATGCCATGATTTTGAGCCTGCTTTACAAGGCCGATGCGCGCGATGTGCGGCTGCTGCTGATCGACCCCAAGATGCTGGAGATGAGCGTTTATGAAGGCATTCCGCACCTGCTGGCCCCGGTGGTGACGGATATGCGGCAGGCTGCCCATGGCCTGAACTGGTGCGTGGCCGAAATGGAAAAACGCTACAAGCTCATGAGCAAGCTGGGCGTGCGCAACCTGGCTGGCTACAACGTCAAGATCGACGAGGCCAAGGCCAGCGGCGAATTCATCTACAACCCCTTCAGTCTGACGCCCGAGCAACCCGAGCCGCTGGAGCGCCTGCCCTACATCGTGGTGGTGATTGACGAGCTGGCCGACCTGATGATGGTGGTGGGCAAGAAAATTGAAGAATTGATTGCCCGTCTGGCGCAAAAAGCCCGCGCCGCCGGCATTCACCTGGTGCTGGCCACGCAACGTCCCAGCGTCGACGTGATCACCGGCCTGATCAAGGCCAATATCCCGACGCGCCTGTCGTTCCAGGTCAGCAGCAAGATCGACAGCCGCACCATTCTGGACCAGATGGGCGCCGAGGCTTTGTTAGGCATGGGTGACATGCTTTACATGCCGAGTGGTACAGGCTTTCCAATTCGGGTGCATGGTGCGTTTGTCAGTGATGACGAAGTGCACCGGGTGGTTGCTTACCTCAAGCAGCAGGGCGCACCCAACTACATTGACGGCGTGCTGGAAGGCGGCACGGTAGAGGGCGAGGGCGGCGACATCGCGGCCGATGGCAGCGGTGGCGGCGAGAAAGACCCGATGTACGACCAGGCCGTGGAAGTGGTGCTCAAAAACCGCAGGGCCAGCATTTCGCTGGTGCAGCGCCACCTCAAGATTGGCTACAACCGTGCCGCCCGCCTGGTGGAAGAAATGGAAAACGCCGGACTGGTCAGCGCCATGAGTGGCAGCGGCCAGCGTGAAATTTTAGTGCCCGCACGGGCGGAATGAATCTGATGAAATCTTTATTGAAGCCTTTACTAAAGCCTTTGCTTGCTACTTTTTTAATAGCTGCTTGCGCTCTTTCGGCAAGGGCCGATGGCCTTGAAAGCCTGGAAACCTTTGTCAAGACCGTGAGCAGTGGCCGGGCCGACTTCACGCAGGTGGTGACGGCGCCCGCCAAGGAAGGCCAGACCGCCCGCAGCAAGAAATCCAGCGGAACCTTTGAGTTTTCCCGGCCCAACCGGTTCAAGTTCATTTACCAAAAGCCGTTCGAGCAAAGCATCGTGGCCGACGGCCAGACGCTGTGGCTGCATGATGTGGACCTGAACCAGGTCACGGCGCGCAAGCAGTCCAGCGTGCTCGGCTCCACGCCTGCCGCGCTGATTGCCGCTGCACCCGACCTGCGTGCCTTGCAGGCTGATTTCACGCTGGCCGCCGCGCCCGAAAAGGACGGCCTGCAATGGGTGGTGGCCACGCCCAAGGCCAAGGACGGCCAGTTGCAGACCGTGCGCGTCGGCTTTCGCGCCGGCCAGGCCGGTGGCAAGACCGCTGCAGCATCGACCGAGCTGGCCGCGCTGGAAATCCTCGACAGCTTTGGCCAGCGCTCGCTGCTGAGTTTCAGCAACGTGCAGGTCAACCCCAGCCTGCCGTCCAGCACCTTCCAGTTCAAGCCGCCCATGGGGGCGGATGTGATCAGGCAGTGACGATGGCTGGGCTGCTCCGGTCTGACGCTGCGTGATGGCGCAGCGCAAGGACCCCATGGCGACCCCCGCATCGCATTCACCCCTGGCCGAGCGGCTTCGTCCCCAAAACCTGGGCGAAGTCATCGGCCAGCAGCATTTGCTGGGCGAAGGCATGCCGCTGCGCATCGCGTTTGAGTCCGGCCAGCCGCACAGCTGCATTTTGTGGGGCCCGCCCGGCGTTGGGAAAACCACCATCGCCCGCCTGATGGCCAGCAGTTTTGATGCGCATTTCATCACCATTTCAGCCGTGCTGGGCGGCGTCAAGGACATTCGCGAAGCGGTCGAGCAGGCGACGATCTGGCAAGGGCAGAGCGGCAAGCGCACCATCGTGTTTGTGGATGAAGTACACCGCTTCAACAAAAGCCAGCAGGACGCTTTTTTGCCGCATGTGGAAAGCGGCCTGTTCACCTTTATTGGCGCCACCACCGAAAACCCCTCGTTCGAGGTGAATTCGGCCCTGCTGTCGCGCGCGGTAGTGTATGTGCTGCAACCGCTGTCCGACGACGATCTTAAGGAAATAATAGCCAAGGTCCTTGAGGAACGGGCGCTTCCAGCTATTGAAACCATAGCGGATGAAGCGGTCAACCGGCTGGTCGCCTATGCCGACGGCGATGCCCGGCGCCTGCTCAACACCCTCGAATCCCTCAGCGTGGCAGCGCGCAGCGAGCGCATCACGGAGGTGAACGACGCCTGGCTGCTCAAGGTGCTGGGCCAGCAACTGCGCCGTTACGACAAAGGCGGCGAGCAGTTCTACGACACCATTTCGGCGCTGCACAAATCCGTGCGCGGTTCCGACCCCGACGCTGCCCTGTACTGGTTCATGCGCATGCTCGACGGCGGTGCCGAGCCGCGCTACATGGCGCGCCGCCTGATCCGCATGGCCAGTGAAGACATCGGGCTGGCTGACCCGCGTGCGCTGCGGCTGGCGCTCGATGCGGCCGAGGTCTATGAACGCCTGGGTTCGCCCGAAGGGGAGCTGGCGCTGGCGCAGTGCGTGGTCTATCTGGCGGTGGCGCCCAAGTCCAACGCCGTCTACAAGGCTTTCAACGAGGCCAAGGCTTTCATCAAGAAGGACGGCACGCGCCCGGTGCCCCTGCATTTGCGCAACGCACCCACAAAGCTCATGAAAGAACTCGACTACGGTAAAGACTACCGCTACGCCCACGACGAGGAAGATGGTTTCGCGGCAGGCGAGAACTATTTCCCCCAAGGCATGGCGGCGCCCGGGTTTTACCGGCCGGTTAACCGCGGCCTTGAGATCAAAATTGCTGATAAGTTGATCGAACTGAAGCTGAAAAATAATAAGAAAAACTAATAGAAGAAAAATCCTGCTGATAAAGCCTGATTCCAGCCTCGGAATCAGATTTCTCTAGGGTAAACCCCGCGAAAACCGCTCCCCTGGCCCGATTCTCGCTAGTTGTGCGTGGCTACAATTCGCGAATCAGCTCGCCACGTTCGCCAGTTATCTGGCTTTGATCGGCGGGCTTTTTGTTAGCTCACGCTATTCCCCGGTGATCCCGGGGCTTGGCGGTCACCAGGCAGAGTTGGCATTTCAATCAAACCGGAGAGTGCGTTATGGAAGTATTGCTACAGCAGATCATCAACGGTCTGGTGCTGGGCAGCATGTATGCCCTGATAGCCCTGGGCTACACCATGGTCTACGGCATCATCAATTTGATTAATTTTGCCCACGGCGAGGTCTTGATGGTGGGCGCGCTCACCAGCTGGACCATCATCGGCTGGATGCTGGAGTCGATGCCGGGCACACCGGGCTGGCTGATTTTGCTCATCTCCCTGCTGATTGCCTTTGTGGTGTGCGGTGCGCTGAATTTTGCGATTGAAAAAGTCGCCTACCGGCCGCTGCGCAATTCCCCCAAGCTGGCGCCGCTGATCACCGCCATCGGCATGTCGCTGCTGCTGCAGACGCTGGCCATGATCATCTGGAAGCCCAACTACAAGCCGTATCCCACGCTGCTGCCAGCCGAGCCGCTGCAGATCGGCGGCGCCGTCATCACGGTGACGCAGATTTTCATCCTCGGTGCTACCGCGGTGTCGCTGGCGGTGCTGATGTGGCTGGTGCACTACACCAAACTGGGCCGCGCCATGCGTGCCACGGCCGAGAACCCGCGCGTGGCGGCCCTGATGGGCGTCAAGCCCGACACCGTGATTTCTGCCACCTTCATCATTGGCGCCATCCTGGCCGCGCTGGCGGGCGTGATGTATGCCTCCAACTACGGCACGGTGCAGCACACCATGGGATTTTTGCCCGGCCTCAAGGCCTTCACGGCCGCCGTATTTGGCGGCATTGGAAACCTCAGCGGGGCCGTGGTGGGCGGCATTCTGCTCGGGCTGATCGAGTCGATTGGCGCGGGCTACATCGGTCCGCTGACGGGCGGTGTGCTGGGCAGCCAGTACTCCGATATTTTTGCTTTTATTGTGCTGATTTTTGTGCTGACGCTCAGGCCTTCGGGCTTGATGGGTGAACGTGTGGCGGACCGGGCCTAGCCCCGCTGTCCACGCCGATATCAAGCAAACAAGAGAAGGAAAAATTTTGATGAAACCCAAAAAACTACTCACGTTCCTGATGGTGGCCATCGCCTTGCTGGTGCTGCCGCTGTTGCTGCAGCAAGGCGGCAACGCCTGGGTGCGCATTCTGGACATGGCGCTGCTCTACGTGCTGCTGGCGCTCGGGCTCAATATCGTGGTGGGCTATGCCGGTCTGCTGGACCTCGGTTACGTGGCTTTTTTCGCCGTCGGCGCCTACCTGGCTGCGCTGCTCGGCTCGCCCCATCTGGCCGAGGCCTTTCCGTGGATTGCCGCGAACTTTCCCAACGGGCTGCACCTGCCGATCTGGGCCATCATTCCGGTCGCGGCTGGGCTGGCCGGCCTGTTCGGCATCATGCTGGGTGCGCCCACGCTCAAGCTGCGCGGCGACTACCTGGCCATCGTCACGCTGGGTTTTGGTGAAATCATCCGGGTGTTCCTGAACAACCTGGACCGGCCCATCAACCTGACCAACGGACCCAAGGGCATCAACCAGATCGATTCCATCAAGTTTTTTGGTTTTGACCTGGGCAAGAACCATGAGTTTTTCGGTTTCGAGGTCGCGTCGGTCTCGATGTACTACTACCTGTTTCTGGCGCTGGTGATTGTGTCGGTGGTAATTTGCCACCGGCTCGAAAACTCTCGTATCGGCCGCGCCTGGATGGCCATTCGCGAAGACGAAATTGCCGCCAAGGCCATGGGCATCAACACCCGCAACATGAAGCTGCTGGCTTTCGGCATGGGCGCCACGTTTGGCGGCGTGTCGGGCGCGATGTTTGCGGCCTTCCAGGGCTTTGTGTCGCCCGAGTCGTTCAGCCTGATGGAGTCGATCATGATTGTGGCCATGGTGGTGCTGGGCGGCATCGGCCACTTGCCCGGCGTCATTCTGGGCGCGCTGCTGCTGGCCGCGCTGCCGGAAGTGCTGCGCCATGTGGCCGGGCCTTTGCAGGCCATGACCGATGGCCGGCTCGACTCGGCCATCTTGCGTCAGCTGCTGATTGCGCTGGCCATGATCACCGTCATGCTGCTGCGCCCGCGCGGTCTCTGGCCTTCGCCAGAGCACGGCAAGTCGCTCGCCAAACCTGTTAAAGCATAAGGAGACGGTATGAGCGAAACCATTCTCAATGTCTCGGGCGTTTCCAAGCGCTTTGGCGGCCTGCAGGCCCTGAGCGACGTCGGCATCAAAATCCAGCGTGGCCAGGTGTATGGCCTGATCGGCCCCAACGGCGCCGGCAAGACCACTTTCTTCAATGTGCTGACCGGGCTTTATACGCCCGACAGCGGCATCTTCGAGCTGGCCGGCAAGCCCTACAAACCCACGGCCGTGCATGAAGTGGCCAAGGCCGGCATTGCCCGGACCTTTCAGAACATCCGCCTGTTTGCCGAGATGACGGCGCTGGAGAACGTGATGGTGGGCCGCCACATCCGCACCAAGTCGGGCCTGTTGGGCGCTGTTTTCCGCACGCCGGGCTTCAAAAGGGAAGAGGCGGCCATCGCTTCGCGCGCCCAGGAACTGCTGGATTACGTGGGCATCGGCAAGTACGCCAATGCCAAGGCCCGCACGCTGAGCTACGGCGACCAGCGGCGACTCGAGATTGCCCGCGCGCTGGCCACCGACCCGCAGCTGATCGCGCTGGACGAGCCGGCCGCCGGCATGAATGCCACTGAAAAGGTCCAGTTGCGCGAACTGATAGACCAGATCCGCAAGGACAACCGCACTATCTTGTTGATTGAGCACGATGTGAAGCTGGTCATGGGTCTGTGTGACCGCGTGACCGTGCTCGACTACGGCAAGCAGATTGCGGAAGGCGCGCCCGCCGATGTACAGAAAAACGAAAAAGTGATCACCGCCTATCTGGGCACCGGTCATTGAAGGAAATCAAGAACATGGCAAACACACTGCTTAAAGTGACGGGCCTCAAAGTGGCCTACGGCGGCATCCAGGCGGTCAAGGGCGTCGACCTGGAAGTCCGCGAGGGCGAACTGGTCACGCTGATTGGCTCCAACGGCGCCGGCAAGACCACCACCATGAAAGCCATCACCGGCTCGCTGCCCATGCTGGCCGGCGACATCGAGTACCTGGGCAAAAGCATCAAGGGCCGTGGCGCCTGGGACCTGGTCCGGGAAGGCCTGGCCATGGTGCCGGAGGGCCGGGGCGTGTTCGCCCGCATGACCATCACCGAGAACCTGCAGATGGGCGCCTATGTGCGCAATGACAAGCCCGAAATCGCCGCCGACATCGAGAAGATGTTCGTGCTGTTTCCGCGCCTGCGCGAACGCAAGGACCAGCTGGCCGGCACCATGTCGGGCGGCGAGCAGCAGATGCTGGCCATGGGCCGCGCGCTGATGAGCCGGCCCAAGGTGCTGCTGCTTGACGAGCCGTCGATGGGGCTGTCGCCGATCATGGTCGACAAGATCTTCGAAGTGGTGCGCGATGTGTCGGCGCTGGGCATGACGGTGTTGCTGGTCGAGCAAAACGCCAGCCGCGCGCTCGGTATTGCGAACCGGGGCTATGTCATGGAATCGGGCAATGTCACCATGAATGGCGAAGCGAAAGACCTGCTCAATGATCCGCGCGTTCGGGCGGCGTATCTGGGCGAGTAATCTCGTAGTCTTTCAGGGCCACGGCCTTGAAGGCCCGTAGTTTCAGTCGACCCGGGCCCCCGACGCCTTCACCACTTTTTCATACTTCGCCCGTTCGCTTTTCATGAAAGCGCCAAACTGCTCGGGCGTGCTGGCCACCGGTTCGGCCAGCAGCAGGGCAAAGCGGGCCTTGACCTCGGGGGAGTTCAGGGCGGCGACAAACGCCTGGTTCAGTTTGGCGACAACGTCGCTGGGCGTTCCGGCCGGTGCCACCAGACCCCACCAGGTGTCTATTTCAAATCCCTTGAGCGTTTCTGCCAGCGCCGGAACGCCGGGCAGCGTGGCGCTGCGCTGCGTCGTCGTGACGGCCAGTGCCTTGAGCTTGCCGGCCTTGATGTTGGCCGAGGCGGTCGCCAGGTTGTCAAAGTTGAAGTCGACCTGGCCGCTCAGCAGCGCCAGTTGGGCCGGGTTGCCGCCGTTATAAGGAATGTGCAGCGCAAAGATGCCAGCCCGCGCCTTGAACATCTCGCCGGCCAGGTGGCCTGCGCTGCCGTTGCCGCCGCTGGCGTAATTGAGCTTGGCCGGGTTGGCCCTGGCGTAGCTGATCAGGTCGGCCAGCGTGTTGATGTTCAGGCGCCGCGCCGTGTCGGCGTTCATGACCAGCACGTTGGGCACCCGCACCATTTGCGTGATGGGCGCGAAATCGGTCGCCGCGTTGTAGGGCATTTTGCTGAAGAGCCACGGGTTGATGGCGTGCGTGGCCACCGCTGCAATGCCCACGGTGAGCCCGTCGGGCGCGGCCTTGGCGACCGCGTCCACGCCGATGTTGCCGCCCGCACCGGGCCGGTTTTCGATGATCACGGTGCCCAGCGTGTCCTTCACGCCTTCGGCCATCAGGCGGGCGGTCACATCGATCGGGCCGCCCGCTGCGTAGGGCACGATGAGGCGCGTGACCTTGCTGGCAGGCGCCGCGGTCTGCGCTGCGGCGGGCGATGCCAGGGTCGCCGTGAAGGCGCCCAGCACCAGCGCGCTGGCAGTGACAAGCGATGCAAGGCTGAAAATCTGGCGCGTGGCCGGTTGAGGTTTCATCATGATATTTATATGAAAAGTGCCGCTGGCGCTTTAGCAGCAAGCGTCAGCAGCTATGGTTTCAGGCGTTCTGTCGAGATTGGCCCGCGTTATGCCGCCTGGGCCTTGTCTGCTTCGGTCGTGAACGAGTCGGCAAAAAATTCTTCAGCGGGCAAGCCGGCCAGCGCGCTGTAGTCGGCTCTGGCCGACTCCACCACCACCGGCGCGCCGCAGGCATAGACCTGGTGGGCCGACAGGTCGGGCAAATCCTGCAACACCGCCTGGTGCACAAAGCCGGTGCGGCCGGCCCAGTTGTCTTCGGGCAGGGCGTTGGAGATTACCGGGATGTAGGTCAACTGGGGCATTTCGGCCACTTTGGCCAGTACCCAGTCGTTCATGTACAAATCCTGCGGGCGGCGGCCGCCCCAGTACAGCACGGCGGGGCGCGTGATGCCCTTGAACTGCATGTGCTCGATCAGTGCCTTGATGGGCGCAAAGCCAGTACCCGACGCCAGCAGCACCAGCGGCTTGTCGCTGTCTTCGCGCAGAAAGAAGCTGCCATAAGGCCCTTCAATCCGCAAAATGTCTTTTTCCTTCATGGTGCTGAACACCTGGTCGGTGAACTTGCCGCCTGGCATGTGGCGAATGTGCAGTTCGGCGCCGGGCTGCTCGGCCTGGGTATGCGGTGCGTTGGCCATGGAGTAGGCGCGGCGGTCGCCGTCGCGCAGCAAAAACTCAACATACTGGCCAGCGTGGTACTTGAACACATCGCTGGCGGGCAGCTGCAGGCGAACCACCATCACGTCATGCGAAACCTTGGCAAGGCTGCTGACGCGCACCGGCATTTTCTTGATCGGGTAAGCGCTCTCGTCGGTCACCTGGCGCGATTCGATCACCACGTCGCTGTGCGCCACGGCGCAGCAGGTCAGGATGAAGCCCTTGGCCTCTTCCTCGGGCGACAAGGCCTTGAGTTGGTGCGCGCCATGGGTCACGCTGCCTTCGAGTTTTTTGCACTTGCAGGTTCCGCAGGCGCCGTCCTTGCAGCCGTAGGGCAGGCCAATGCCCTGGCGAATGGCGGCTGCCAGCAGCGGCTCGTCGGCTTGGGCGTTGAAAGTCCGGCCACTGGGTTGCACGGTCACGTTAAAGCTCATAGTGGGTATCCTTGGAGGTCTCAATTACTCGACTGGGCTGGTTTTCCAGCATTCCCCAATTTTGCCCTCAAACCTGAACCCCCTTGGCGCGCTGCCTTCCCGTTTCCGCAGGCCGCGTGTGTTGATCGTCGGCTGCGGCGATGTGGGCTTGCGCGTAGCCAGCCACCTGCCGCCTCAAGTCAAGCTGATGGCGCTGACCTCTTCGCCCGAGCGTGCGCCCGCCCTGCGGGCGCAGCACATCACCCCCTTGCAAGGCAATCTGGATGACCCGGCGACCTTGCGCCGGCTCGCCGGGCTGGCAACCCGCGTGGTGCACCTGGCGCCGCCGCCCAGCCACAACCCGGACTGGCGCAGCGACCCGCGCACGCTGGCCCTGCTGCGGGCGCTGCGCCTGCGCAGTGCGCCGCAGTCGCTGGTCTACGGCTCGACCAGCGGCGTCTACGGCGACTGCGCAGGCGACTGGGTGCCCGAGACGCGGCGCGTCAATCCCAACACGCCGCGTTCCCAGCGCCGCGTGCATGCAGAGCGCCAAGTGCGCCTGTACGGCCGCACCAGCGGCACGCCGGTGCACATTCTGCGCATTCCCGGCATCTACGCGCCCGACCGCGAGGGCGGCACGCCGCGCGGGCGGCTGCTCAAGGGCACGCCCGTGCTGCGCCAGGAAGACGACGTCTACACCAACCACATCCATGCCGACGACCTGGCCCGGGCCTGCCTGGCGGCGCTGTGGCGCGGCAAGCCGCAGCGCATCACCCATGCCACCGACGACACGCAGTTGCTGATGGCTGACTACTTCGACCTGGCCGCCGACCTCTACCAGCTGCCGCGGCCGCCACGGCTGCCGCGCAGCACAGCGCAGGAGCAACTGCCCCTGATGCTGCTGAGCTTCATGGGGGAGTCGCGCCGCCTTGAGAACCTGCGGCTGAAAACAGAGTTGAAGCTGGTACTGCACTACCCGACGGTCGAGTCCGGCTTGCGGGCTTGAGGTGGTGTGAGTTGGTAATAGGTGTTTTCAGCGCTGGCGGGTAGATGGATTCAGTCCCGCCGCAAACCTTACAGTGCCAGTGTTTCTGAGGCGCTGATGATTTTTCTCAAGGTCCTGATCCGTTGCCATGGCTAATCTGGCAGACCAAACACCGGTATTCCTGGTGTTTGGGGGCAGTTATCCAACATGACAGGGGAAAAATATGAAACGACTTCATGGCGTCATGGCACTTTTCGTCGCGCTCGGGCTGAGTTCATGTGGCGGGGGTGGCGGCGGCTCAATGTCGACGCTGTCATTCCCCTTGAAAAGCGCCTACAGCACACTCGTGGTCAACGGATACACCAAAAACTACACGGTCTCTGGAACTTGCAGCGGAACCGCCAGCGAAACGGTGTCACCGGCCAAACCGGGCGCCATTTTTGAGGGGATACCGGGGTTTTCGGCTGCCAGCACGGTCACCATCAGTCTGACCAACTGCACGCAGGCCACGATGACCGCCACCTCAACCTTGTACTACGACGCAAACTACACGCCACTCGGTTTTAATATCGTGGGCGGTGAATATGGGGTGTACCTGACGCCGGCCGTTATTCCGGTTTCTGCGGTAATTGGGGACAGCGGCGTCATTGGCACGATCACCACCTACGCCGACAGCACCAAAACAACGCCAACCGGACGGGAGGATGTCAGCTACGTGGTCGGGCCCGACGTCGTCAACACAGCAATGGTGAATTTGATTTTCAGGATCTACGACCCTGCGGGCGTGCAGATCAGCACCGAGCAAGACCGTTACAGCATCACCATCGATGGTGTCATTACCGTGGTGTCCAAGATAATTGAGGATGTTTCCACGTTGGTCACGATTAACCTGACGCTTCAATGACCCGGCCTGCAATTTCTAAAGCTTCGGGCGCTGAGCGACTCGCTGGATAGGCACGTCGCACGTCCAGTCAGGCGTTGGCCGAAAAAATAGCTTTCCTGATCCCGCCAGCGTGTTCTGAAGAAAGTCTGCCTGTGGTGGCTGGCTCGGCGCCTAGGGCCGGACTAATGCATGGCGCATCAATCGAGCCTGTGCGCGAAGCACCGCCCATCAGCCCAAGGCGTTGACATGGCGGGCAATAAGCCAAGGCATCCTTCACCCCCGGGCCAAAATTCCGGGTACATTCAAAACTGAACTGCGCCACTGTATTTGGGCGTCATGCCAATCGACGGGCAAAAGCGGGCCTCGATTTTTGATGAATTTTGATCGATCGTGCTCATGATTTTCCTTGCCAGGCCTTTATGAAATTCATAAAAAAAACGACCCACCATAGTTTGGGTTTTTACCTGGCGATCTGGTTCTCATTTCTGTCAATACTTCTGACGTTTATTTTGCTTGTCGTGATTGACGTCACCGTCACGAAGCAGGCCAAGTCCAGCATTGGCACGAACCTGGCTGATTTGGCCTATCAGATGAGCTACCGCCTGGACCGCGCCATGTTTGAGCGCTACCGTGAAGTGCAATTAATGGCTGAGCGGATAGGGCGAGATGGCCAATCTGTCAGCGGGCCGGAAAACCGAGAGGCGCTGGATGCCCTTCAACGGACTTACCCGCATTACGCATGGATAGGTGCTACAGATAATGAGGGGAAAGTGCTGATGGCTACGGGCGGTTTACTGGAGCGCGCGGATGTTTCTGCACGACCCTGGTTTCAAAACGCGAAAAAGGGCATTCATGTGGGTGACGTGCACAAAGCCAAGCTTTTGTCCGCGTTGCTGCCGAACAATACAGGCGAGTCTTCACGGTTTGTCGACATCGCTTTTCCTTATGCAGGGACTAGCGTCCAGGCGCAAGGTGTGCTGGGTGCGCATCTCTCATGGGCATGGGCCCAGGACATTCAGCGCTCCATCATTGAGCCTGTGGACAAGGAGCGCAAGCTGGATGCGATGATTTTGTCGGCTGACAATACCGTGCTGTTGGGGCCGCCCGCCCTGCAGGGCCAGACGCTGGCACTGAGGGTTCTTCAGGACCTGAAGCAGGGCCTTCGCGGGTTTCGCACTGAACTCTTGCCGGACGGCCGTGAATACCTGGTGGGATTCAGCCAGGGGCAGGGTTATGGTTCTTACCCCGGACTGGGCTGGAAAGTGCTGGTGAGGCAGAGTCGCGAAGATGCCTATTTGCCCGTCAAGCAGCTCCAGCTGCAGGTGTTGTGGATTGGAATTGCCGTGGCGTCCTTGTTTTTGCTGCTGGGATTTGGCGCTGCACGCTTCATTACCCGGCCGCTGAAAGCCTTGTCGCGTTCGGCGCAGCAGCTGGAAGCCGGCCAACCGGCACAAATTGATGCGGTCGGTGTCCCCTATACCGAAGTGAAGAATTTGAGTGAGTCCCTCAATTCCCTGATCAGCAATCTTCAGCAAAAAGAATCGGCCTTGAAGGACCTCAATGTCACGCTGGAGAACCGGGTAGAGCAGCGGACCATTGAATTGACACAAGCACTGGAAGGTGTACGCGACAGCGAAAACCGGACCAAAACCATTATCGAGACGGCGCAGGGCGCGTTCATTGGGGTGAACTTTGAAGGCCGGATTACAGACTGGAATTCGCAGGCCCAAAAAATGCTCGGCTGGACACGTGAAGAAATGCTGGGCCAGTCACTCGTCAAGCTGGTTCCCGAGCGATTCAGGGCTGACATTGACAGCGCGATGCAGCATTTCGTCCACACTGGCACAGCAAGTTTTATCAATACCAATCTGGAGCGTCTGGTGCTGACGAAGGAGGGGAAAGAACTCCCGGTAGAAGTCAGGATTGGTTTGATCAACACCCCGAAGCTTAAGTTTTTCAGTGCTTTCCTGCATGATATTTCCGAGCGCAAGCAAGTTGAACGCATGAAAAACGAGTTCATCTCCACGGCCTCTCATGAGCTCAGGACGCCTTTAACCGCCATCTATGCCTCCCTGTCACTGGTCAACTCGGGCATGGCGGGCGAGTTACCTCCCGATGCGCAGGAGTTGCTGGGAATTTCCTTCAAGAGCGCCGAGCGCCTCGTGCGACTGGTCAACGAGGTTCTTGATGTTGAGAAAATAGATTCGCAAACCATGGATTACCGCATGGTGACTCAGGCCATGCTGCCTTTGGTTGAACAGGCCGTCAGGGCGACACAGCACTATGCCGACCAGTATGGCGTTCGGCTTGAGTTGGCTGGCGACAGTGCCGATGGCCAGGTCTCGATTGATGTCGACAGGATCATTCAGGTCGTGGTCAATTTGTTGTCCAATGCAGCCAAGTTTTCCCCTGCCGGTGGATTGGTTCGCGTCAGTCTGAAGCAGTTTTCAGCGTATCTGCGGGTGTCGGTGATCGATTCAGGAACGGGCATCCCCGAGAATTTTCGTGATCGTATCTTTCAGCGTTTTGCGCAGGCAGACTCTTCAGACCGAAGGCAAAAAGGCGGGACGGGTCTGGGCTTGAATATCTGCAAAAGCATTATCGAGGCGCATAAGGGGCGGATTGATTTTGTAAGCGAGGCTGGCAAGGGGTGCGAGTTTTATTTTGATTTGCCCATCGCAGCGCAAGGGCGGATTCAAGTCTGGCAATGAACGCATTGATTGAGTTGCGGTCACGGTAGCTTCGGTTGCTGCCCCACGCCCTTGCGTTTCATTTCGCCCCAGCTCGATTCCTGCTGCCTGGCCCAGCGGTAAAGACCCACCAGGCGCCACCAGGTATTGAGTTGCCGATACCCGAGATTTTCAATAACCACCACCAGTACCAGCATTGCCAGTTGACTGAATTTCGGGTAAATATGAAACGAGATTTCCTCCAGCAGCAAACCCGACGCTGAAAGCAAAATTCCCAGGCCGATCGCCATAAAGAGGAAAACTGTAAATGCCTGCCATGAGATCAGGCCGAACAGGTAGGCATACAGCATGAAAATATAGCCACCCAATTCCACGACAGGCCCCAGCCATTCAAAAAGGATCATGAAGGGAAATGCCACCCAGCCGGGGGGGCCCCCGTTGCGGCTGAACATCAGGCCCCAGTTGCTGCTCAGGCTTTCAGACAGCCCGCGTTGCCAACGTATGCGCTGGTTTTTGAGGGTTTTGCGGTCCTCGGGCGCTTCGGTCCAGCAAACTGGCTCGGGCACAAATGTAATTCGGTACGTTGTACCTTGCTGCCTCAGCAGCCGGTGTATGCGGACAATCAACTCCATATCTTCCCCAATGGTGTTGTTGCGGTAACCTCCCGCATCAATCACCACCTTTGTCTTGAACAGGCCAAAGGCGCCTGAAATGATCAGCATGGCATTGATCTGGGACCAGCCCAGCCGACCGAACAGGAAGGCCCTGAGGTATTCAACGACCTGAAAAAGCGCCCACATATTGGTGGGCAACCCGACTTTGGTCAAGAAGCCGTCGGTCACTTCGCAACCATTGGCAACGCGCACGGTTCCGCCGGTGGCCACCGTGTCCGGGTCATTCAGGAAGGGTTTGACGACCCGCTGCAAGCTGTCGCGCGCGAGGATGGAGTCCGCGTCCACGCCGCAAAAAAGAGGGTGGCGCGCAGCATTGATGCCTGCATTCAAAGCGTCTGCCTTGCCGCCGTTTTCCTTGTCAATGACGCGAAGATTCGGATAGGGAATGGAGCGGTAAACACACCGGATCGGCTTGGTCGCCAAACCTTGGCGCGGGGCATCCGGGAAAGGCAACAGGGAAAATTCCTGCTTGAGAACTTCCAGCGTGTTGTCCCTGGAGCCATCGTTGATCACAATGACCTCAAAGTCTGAATACGTCAACTGGAACATTGAGCGGATGGATGCGGTGATCGTCGCTTCTTCGTTATAGGCCGGCACCAGAATGCTGATGCTGGGCTCCAGGCCGCTGAAGACCTGGGGCATATCTTCCATGAGCTTGTCCTGCTTGGTTCGCTGAAGCGCAAAAATGGAAAGAAAATTAAGCGCGAGATAGCCTGCGTTGAGTAATATGAAATACGCAAATATGAACCAGGTCGTATATTCAATCATCCGGTTGTCCCATCAGTTCATCGCTTGGCGATGTTCGGCCAGGACATGGTCCATCATGTCGATAGCTAGAGCCTCAGTCGTTGCCGCACGCAAGGCCTGGAGTTGTGCATATCCATAGAACGGTATGCTGGCCAGTGACTGTGCTGCCTGGTAGCGCACCCACCATTGTTCGTCGTGCAGTAGTTTTTGCAACGAAAGTACGTCGTCGACATCGCCAAAATGGCTCAAGAATCTCGCGACTTCAACCCGTACCTGCCATTGGGGATGATCCAGGTAGGTGCGGACAACGGGAAGTAATTGACTGTCCGATGCCAAGTGCAAAGCGGCAACCAGCGTATCGGCTGATTTGCAGGTTCGAATCACGAAGAGCAGGGTGTTCAAGGGAAGCTGAAGATGAATGGCATCCGCCAGTTGCAGTGCCCTGGCCCAGTCCTGTTGATCGACCTTGTGAATGTTTTTAATGAGTTGTAGCCAGAAAGCCTTTTGGGCTTCTCCAAGAAAATTTGCAATTTGGGTGATGTCCCAGTCCCGCCGCTTGAGTAACAGCGGGAACAGCCATTGCGTGCCGAGTAGCGGGTCGATTTTAATCAGCGCCCGTGCTGCATGGATGGACGCCAGCGGGTCCGCTTCCGCAGCCTGACATTTCAACTCGTCCCAGGAAGCCTGGTCACGCAAATGACCCAGTGTCAGGATGGCAAGCAGGCGCTCAGCACGATTTCCTTTTTTAAGGAGTTTTCTGGCGGCAACATCGCAATGGAGTCTGCGTGCTACTTCATTCAGCCTGTCACTGGCCGAACCCCGTAGCGACTCTTGAAGGTAGTTCCACAGCTTGAGAAATAGAAGCTGATCCCGGGGCGCGAGTTCAGGAAGGGCTTGAAGATTTTCATCACTTACAGCTTCAATCAGCAGGGGACGCCACAAGGTGATGAACAGGGTTTCCTGGCGAACATTTTTTCTCAGCCGGAGCCTGAGATACACGATGACCAGAAACAGCGATAGCGTTAACAGGAGAGCAGCAAGACCAATCCAGGACGCGAGTTCCAGATAAGGATCAGAAAACGTATTCAGCACCAAGATGAACACTGTTTTGTTTGTAAAAACTGCCTTGCCGGTTTCTTGTCAGGGCGTAATTGATGGCCCAGTGACGGGCCAGCCTGTGATGGCCCGAGATAGCCGTCGCGCGAACATTCGCCAGCAAGACGGTGTTGGCATTCACGGAAGTCGCTTCCTGGCCGCTGCTGACGATCAACCCCACGGAGTTGGCATCGCCGTAATAGTAGGTGCCACGCAGCTCTGTGCTGCTTGCATTGATTCCCAGCGCACGGACCGGGCGCCAGGCAGCGGCTACGCTGAAAGCTGAAAAATAATGCTCCAGCCCCAGACTGGCTTGATTGACATTTGTCGTGTCATAGCGTTTAGTGCCCAGACCTGCGTGCGCCAGCCACGCAGGCGCAAATTCATACTGTATTGCAGCGTCCAGGCCATACCTGGCCAGCACCCGATGCGAGGGGCTGAGGTTGGCGCCCACGGTTGCAGTGAGCTTGTCAGACAGCGCCGTGGAATAAAACCCGCTGAATTGGCTGTCGTCCAGACCGAAGCGCCTGGTATGGGTCAAAGCCAGTTCCCTGACTTCGCGCGGACCCATCTTGTGGGTCAGGCGCAGCGACTCTGCGCGCCAATCCGGACTGTTGTTGCTCAGATGACTGGATTCGAAACTTAGTTCCGCCTGGGTTTGTGCGCCACCAGTTTCGCCGAGCGCTGATGCCGAGACGGTCAAAAATGAAATAACGACAGCCCAGTTTTTCATGACTTGCGCCCTGAAAGGCGTTTGATACGTGCCAGCAATTCAGCGGGCTGAAAGGGCTTCGTGATGTAGTCATTGGCGCCTGCATTGAGCGCCCTGACAATGTCCTGCTCTTGTGTCTTGGCCGTGAGCATGATGACTGGCGTGCTTTTCCAGGCCGCCTGTTCACGCAATATGCCGACCAGTGCAAAACCATCAAAGAAGGGAAGCATGACGTCCAGCAGCACAATATCCGGGGGAGCATTGTGCTCGATGAACTGTTTTGCCTCGCGCCCATCGCGGGCGAGGTGAACCGTGTACTTTTCCCGCCGCAACATGAACTGGAGCAGATGCGAGATGTGCTCATCATCTTCTGCCACAAGAACCGAACGGGGGGGGCTTTGAGGCAATGTCATCGCTACATCCTGAAACCAGCTACGGCTGATCTGTGGCAATGCATCGGCGGATTCAGAATGGGAGGACCGACGAAACGCCAAAAAAATAAAGAAACACTCCTTAAGTCTTTGATTTAATTTATTTAATTTAATAAAGACAAAGACTCAAGGTGAAGCTTGAAATCCTGGATACTGCAAGCAGGTGTCACAAAGAACCGGTATGGTACTGCAAAAGTAACGGGCTGAAGGCGGTTTGACCAAGCGCTTGCGTGCCCGTGGCCACAAACCCGAATCCCCGGGCGTACCTCGCTCCACGGTACGGTATCGAAGGACATCAAGCGGATTTTCAGGAAAGTGATCAGTCAGTGGCACATAAAAAAGCCGTGCCTGTTTGAACAGGAACGGCTTTTTGTATTTTGTGCGGTCCTGGTGGGCAGGACGCAAAAAATGCTTACTTGTCGCCGCCAAGCACAAACGTCACCTGCATGTTCACCTTATAGGCGCTGATGCGACCGTCTTCCACGGAAACTTTTTGCTCCTTGATCCATGCACCGCGCACGTTGGCGACGGTATCGCAAGCACGGGCAATGCCTTGGTTCACGGCATCCTCAAAACTGATTTTGCTGGTAGCGCTGACTTCAATGACTTTAGCGACGCTCATGGGAGGCCTCCTTGATGGGTTAAACGAGCCTTCATGCTAAGAGTGGCGGGCACTTTTCCATGTCGGACAGTAGCCCCCGTCGCTGTAGCCCCCGGGCGCATCCAGGAATGTGCCCCCATTTATGCCCCCAATACCCCCACGCCCCCGGAACCTGCCACGTCGTCACCGGACGCTAATGCACGACCTGAAGCGGGTTTCAGAGGGGAAAAGAAAAAAGCCGCACGTCTTTGGAACGTTGCGGCTTTATCTGTGGTGCCCG
This sequence comes from Polaromonas sp., assembly GCF_018780625.1. Taxonomy (GTDB): domain Bacteria; phylum Pseudomonadota; class Gammaproteobacteria; order Burkholderiales; family Burkholderiaceae_C; genus Polaromonas. The sequence goes on from NZ_JADMJK010000182.1 coordinate 21,603, forward strand.
GGGCCGGAATCGAACCGGCACGCCTTTCGGCGGGGGATTTT
>NZ_JADMJK010000210.1 GCF_018780625.1 Polaromonas sp.
GCTACCGGGTGTACACGCTGCAAACGCCGCTGCAAACCGTGCAGATCGCGCAGGACCTGAGCGCCCGAACCGCCCGGGCTCGGGCACTCGCGCTGCGCGCCGTGCTGCCGTTTGCCTGGCTCACCCCGCTGCTGATGTTGGCGGTCTGGTGGATCATCAACCGCTCGCTGGCACCTGTCGAGCGCACCCGCCGCGTGGTGGCCAGCCGCGCCGCCGATGATTTTTCGCCGCTGGACGGCGCGGGCCTGCCTGACGAAGTCCGGCCGCTGGTCGACGAACTCAATTTGCTGTTCGGCCGGGTGCGCCACGCCTTTGAAGCGCAAAAGAATTTTGTCGCCGATGCCGCGCATGAACTGCGCTCGCCGCTGACCGCGCTGAAACTCCAGGCCCGGGCCCTGCGCCGCGTCGATGCGGACCCGGCGGCACGCGAAGCCGCTGTGGCGCGGCTGAACCAGGGCATTGACCGGGCCATACGGGGCGTTGAGCAGCTGCTGCTGCTGGCGCGCGAAGAAGCCGGTGCTGGGCCAGCCGGGCGGGTGGATTTGCAGCAGATCGTGCAGCTGGCAGTGTCCGATGTGCTGCCGCAGGCGCGGCACAAGCGGATTGACCTGGGACTGGCCGGCCCCGCATCCGCACCCGGCCTGGCCGCAGCTAACGGCCAGGCTGACGCCCTGCGCATCCTGCTGCGCAACCTGCTGGAAAACGCCGTCAAGTACACGCCGTCCGGGGGCCAGGTCGACGTGTCGCTTGGCGAGGATCAAGGCCAGCCGGTACTCACGGTAGAAGACAGCGGCCCCGGCATTGCGCCGCAAAACCGTCCCCGGGTGTTTGACCGCTTTTACCGCGTCAGCGACACCGCCCAGGAAAGCGGCAGCGGCCTGGGACTGGCCATCGTCAAGGCCATTGCCGACCGCCACGGCGCGGTGCTGGCGATGGGCCAGTCCGAACGCCTGGGCGGCCTGAAGGTCGAGGTGCGCTTTCCGGCCAACGCCATGGGCCACTTTTAATTTAAAAAATTCACTCGTGCAGCAAGCCACCAGCAGACCAGTTCGTGCTGCCAAAAACAGCCCACGCGGCGGGCGCGATGTTCTTACACTGGCCGCACCATGCACCCCACCGATACAGATACCAACAACGGCGCGTTAGAGCAGCAAATTGCCCTGCACCGCGACTACCTGCTGCGCTTTGCGCGGCTGCAGCTGCGCAACGACGCCTGGGCTGAAGACGCCGTGTCTGAAACACTGCTGGCCGCACTGGCCAGGCCGCAGGCGTTCGAGCGCCGCTCGCAGCTCAAAACCTGGCTGGTGGGCATCCTCAAGCACAAGGTGATCGACGCGCTGCGCCAGCAATGCCGTGACGTGAGCCTGAGCAGCAACGATGACGACGTCAGCGCTGACGACCTGATGGACCAGGCGATGTTCAAGCCCGACGGTCACTTTGCCGAGCGCCCCGCCGACTGGGGCAACCCCGAGCAGGACTTGGGCAGCCGCCAGTTTTTTGCGGTGCTCGAAGCCTGCGCCAGCAAGCTGCCGGCCAGCCAGGGACGGCTGTTTTTGATGCGCGAGTGGCTGGAACTCTCCAGTGAAGAAATCTGTAAGGAACTGGGACTAACCCCGACCAACCTGTACGTACAGCTGCACCGCGCCCGCCAGCGCCTGCGCGAATGCCTTGAATTGAACTGGTTTGCGAGCCCCCAAGCCCTATGAAACCCACTATCCCCCTGATGCTGACCTGCAAGGAAGCCGCCGCATTGATGCTGGCCCGCGAGGACCGCGCCCTGCCCCTGATGGACCGCGCCGCCCTGCGCCTGCACCTGGTCATCTGCAAGGCCTGCCCCCGCTTTGAAAGCCAGCTGCTGACCATGCGCCATGCGATGAAGCAGTGGCGCGGCTATGTGGACGGCGACGATTAAGCCCCCTCTTTCAGCGGTACCGCCCGGCCTTCGGCATCCGCCCGGTTTAAGGTTCACCTAAGCCCGCGCCGTCATAGTTACCTGCATCGGCACCAACGCGTGCCTTCCTGATGCAAGGAGCCATTTCCATGAAATCCACCGCTTTGAACAACACCCGGCTGGTTGTTGCGCTGCTCGCCGCTGGCGCCATGGGGGGCGCCGGCGTGGGCGCCTTCAATGCCGTGAGCAGCCGGGCTGCCGCCGCCGTAGCCGCCCCGGCCGTGGTCGCCAGCAGCGCGGCCACCGTACCGATGGCCCTGCCCGACTTCTCGCAGATCACCGAGCGCTACGGCCCTTCGGTGGTCAACATCAGCGTGACCGGCACCGCCAGGACGTCCAGCGACGCACCGCTGGCGCAGGGCGGCGGCGATCAAGAAGGCGACCCCCTGCTCAACGGGCCGCTGGGCGAATTTTTACGCCGCTTCCAGCAAGGCCAGGGTCGGGGCGGATCAGCCGCGCCGCAGGAAATGCCCACACGCGGCCAGGGCTCGGGCTTTATCGTCAGCGCCGACGGCATCATCCTGACCAACGCCCACGTCGTTCGCGGTGCGAAGGAAGTCAGCGTCAAACTGACCGACCGGCGCGAATTCCGCGCCAAGGTGCTGGGCGCGGACGCCAAGACCGACATCGCCGTGCTCAAGATTGAGGCCAGCAAGCTGCCAGTCGCCACCCTGGGCAAAACCAGCGACCTCAAGGTCGGCGAATGGGTGCTGGCCATCGGCTCGCCGTTCGGCTTTGAAAACACGGTGACCGCCGGCGTCGTCAGCGCCAAGGGCCGGTCGCTGCCCGACGACAGCGCCGTGCCCTTCATCCAGACCGACGTAGCCATCAACCCCGGCAACTCGGGCGGGCCGCTGTTCAACGCGCGCGGCGAGGTGGTCGGCATCAACTCGCAAATCTATACCCGCAGCGGCGGCTACCAGGGCGTGTCGTTTGCGATCCCGATTGACGTGGCAACCAAAATCAAGAACCAGATCGTGGCCACCGGCAAGGTCGAGCATGCGCGGCTGGGCGTGGCGGTGCAGGAAATCAACCAGGCTTTTGCCGACTCCTTCAAGCTCGACAAGCCCGAAGGCGCGCTGGTGTCGACGGTTGAAAAAGGCAGCCCCGCCGACAAGGCCGGCTTGCAGTCGGGCGACGTGATTCGCCAGGTCAACGGCCAGCCGATTGTGTCGTCGGGCGACCTGCCGGCCGTGATTGGCCTGGCCGCGCCGGGCGACACCATCAAGCTGGAAGTCTGGCGCCAGGGCGCGTCCAGGGAACTCACCGCGCGCCTGGCCAACGCCGATGACAAGGCGGCCCAGGTCGCCAGCAAAAAGGATGCGCCCGGCCAGGGCCGGCTGGGCCTGGCGCTGCGTCCGCTGCAGCCCGATGAACAGCAGGAAGCGGGCGTTGACAGCGGCCTGGTGGTGCAGCAGGCCAGCGGGCCGGCGGGGCTGGCCGGCGTCCAGGCGGGCGACGTGCTGCTGTCGATCAACGGCGTTCCCGTGAAAAGCATAGACCAGGTGCGCGCCACCGTGGCCAGGTCGCAAAAATCGGTGGCGCTGCTGATTTTGCGCGGGGACAGCAGGATTTTCGTGCCGGTCAATCTGGGCTGATAGCGTGGATGGTTGCGCATGAACAGCGCCACGCGGTCGCCGGGCACCAGCCCGGCCGCCAGCAGGCGCTGGCCCACGCGGGCACTGCGCGCCGCCCACTGGCCATGCGTCGCGACTGGCCGGGCGCCGTGGTAAATCGCGGGCCGTTGCGGGTCCATGCGGGCCATTCGATGGAGCAGTTGGGCCAGATTCATGCGGGTATTTTTCGCTGGATGGGTGAAGGGATACCTGATCGATGATAGGGACAGTGGTCCGGCAACGCCATACGGTACGAGTACCTTACCGGGATGATCCCTGCATCACGCACCTTCGCCTAAAACTTCGCGCCCATGGCGCTGTGCCTGACGCAGCACCGGCCCATTACCGAGTGCAACCGGGTCTTTCTGGAACTTTTCGGCTACGAGGCCGGCGAGTTGACTGGCCAGTGCAGCGCCTGAGTCCGCGCACGGTTGAAATGCACCGTGCGCGCCTGCGCATGAAACTCGGTGCGCTGAGCACGCCCCGGTTGCTGCGGCTGCTGCCGTGAACCCAGGGATCCTGAAGAAAGCCCGGCAAGCGCCGGGTGGCGCCGGGTGGCGCCGGGTG
>NZ_JADMJK010000144.1 GCF_018780625.1 Polaromonas sp.
TGGCGAAGCAAAGAAAGTGAGTCGCATGCCGGGCGACTCCCGGCCAGCCCAACCCCGCCAAGTCAACTAAAGACCGAAAAAGCAAAAAATCCAGACGAACCGCCCCCCAAAAAAACCACAACTCAAGACAACTGAACAGATACAGGCGGAGGCGGTGGGGCGGGTTTGACGCCCGCACGCGCCGCGCGGCGGATGGCGGATTCGTCAGACCAGGACCGCGCCACGCTGGCCGACAACAAGAGCACGGCAGAAGAAAAGTAGATCCACATCAGCATCACGATCAGCGAGCCGGCCGCGCCGTAGGCGGACACCACCGCTGCGGTGGACAGGTAGATGGCCATGAGGTATTTGCCGACTTCAAACAGGATGGCGCCGGTGGCGGAACCCATGACGAGATAGCGCATGGCGGGCTTGGGGCCGGTGCTCATGTTCATGAGCGCCACGAACAGGGCAACGCTGAAGCCGAACAGCACCAGTTCGTTGATGACCCAAGCGATTTTTTCGAAGGGCAAATAGGCGCCAGCCCAGCCCGACAGCAAACTTAGAAACGTGGAAATCACCAGCGACACCAGCAGCAAAAACCCCAGGGCCAATATGTAGGCGACACCGCGCAGGCGCAGCGAAGCGCTGTACCACCACTTTTGCCGGGGTGTCTCGCCGCTGCCGTGGCGCCACACGCGCTCGAACGCATCTTGCAGTTCGGCAAACACACCGGTGGCGCCAAACAGCAGCAGCACGAATGCGAACAGGGAAGCGGCGATGCCTTCCGAGGGCTTTCTTGAACTGGACAGGGCCTGCTGAACCGCCTCCGCCCCTTGCGCGCCAACCACGCTGCGGATCTGCGCGACCAGGCTGGTTTCAATATAGCTGCGGTCCAGCCACCAGCCCAAAATGGCCACCAGCAAGACCAGCAAGGGGGCCAGACTGAGAATGCCGTAAAAAGACATGGCCGCGCTCATGCGCAGGCCGTCGGCGTCTATCCAGCAGTCAATGGCGCGCCGCCAGGGGCGGTAGAGATATTGAAGGGCTGAAAGCCCGAGGGCCAGCAAGGCCTGAAGACCCCGGACGAGTTTTTCCATCATGCCTGGAGCTTACTAAAACCCCTGGGATGCAGGCGCCAGACGGCGCGGCGACAACCCGTAGGTGCGCGCCGACGGATCGGACCGGACGCGATGGTTTGACAGCTACTTACGTACTGGCCTTGAACAGCGCCGCGACTTTTTTGCGGGCCTTGATGTTGGCGGAGACGCCGCTGCGCGCCGGGCCGGCCTTGGCGTCGGCTTCCCAGGCGGGCTGCGCCTGGCTGTCCGCCTTGGGCTCGTAGGGTTTGTCAAAAAACGGATCGCGCGAGGCGGCCGGGGAGCGATGCGGCGTGTATTCGCGGCGCTCACGCGGCGCGCGTACGTCACGCGGCTCGCGGGCGGCGATGCCCTCGGTGCCGCTCTCGGCCTCGCGGTACATGCGGCGCCCGTCGTTGATGCGGCCCTGTTCGGCGATGCGGGGGCGGTCTTCCTCAAACTCCAGGGGTTCGATCTCGATCTTGGTGCCCAGCAGCTTTTCAATGTCGGCCACCAGGCGGGCGTCGCTGCTGGCGGCAAAGCTCACGGCCAGGCCTGATGCGCCGGCGCGGCCGGTGCGGCCAATGCGGTGCACGTAGTCTTCGGCATTGAAGGGCACGTCGAAGTTGAACACGGCCGGCACGTCCTTGATGTCGAGGCCACGGGCGGCCACGTCGGTGCAGACGAGCAGGTCGACCTCGCCGGTTTTGAAGGCTTCGAGCGCCTTTAAACGTTCTTCCTGGCTTTTGTCGCCGTGGAGCGCGGTGGTCTTGAGGCCTTCGCGTTCGAGCGAGCGGGCCAGGCGGGCGCAGCCGAGCTTGCTGTTGACGAACACAAACGCCTGCTTCATGCCGCGCTGCTTGAGGATCTGGTGCAGCGCGCGGCGTTTGTCGTCGGCGCTGACGCTGTAGAAATGCTGCTCGACCGTGGCGGCGGTCGCGTTGGAGCGGGCCACTTCGATCGTCACCGGGTCTTGCAGAAAGCTGGCGGCCAGGCGCTTGATTTCAGGTGAAAAAGTGGCTGAGAACAAGAGCGTGATGCGCTGCTTGGGCAGGTAGCTCAGGATGCGCTGCAGGTCGGGCAGAAAGCCGATGTCGAGCATGCGGTCGGCTTCGTCGAGCACCACGTACTCGACCTGGTTGAGCACGGTGTTTTTGGCTTCAATGTGGTCCAGCAGGCGGCCTGGCGTGGCCACCAGCACTTCAACGCCTTTTTTGAGTTCCAGCGTTTGTGGCTTCATGTCCATGCCGCCAAACACCACCGCGCTGTTGAGGTTGGTGTACTTGGCGTAGAGCTTGACCTGTTCGGCCACCTGGACCGCCAGCTCGCGCGTAGGCAGCAGCACCAGCGCGCGCACCGGGTGGCGCGCGGGCGACGTGGAGGCGTTCTCGTGCTTCATCATGCGCTGCAGCAGGGGCAGCGCGAAAGCAGCGGTTTTGCCAGTGCCGGTCTGGGCGGCGCCCATCACGTCCCTGCCCTGCAGAACGACCGGGATGGCCTGTTCCTGGATGGGGGTCATGGATTCGTAGCCCATCTCGGCTACGGCGCGTGCCAGCGGTTCTGCTAGCGAAAGGTTCGAAAAAGATGATGTCATTTAGCCCGCCATTGTCGCACTTTGAGCGAATCAGAGGCTTTGACGTCAATGCTTGCTGAAAAAACAGGCCGCAAGGGCCTAACATGGCTGACAGAAATAGCCGCTGAATCGCGTCAATTTGCTATTATTTACATAGCTACCAGAACCCGTATCTAAATGTCAGGCGCCTGTTTATTATAGATTTTTGGCGCTAAAGGTGTCGCAGGCCTTGACGCTGCCATTGTTCAGGCCGTTGTTGAACCAGCGCTGCCGCTGCGCACTGCTGCCGTGGGTAAAACTGTCGGGCACCACGGCCCCGCCACCGCTGCGCTGCAGCGCGTCGTCACCGATTTTGGCGGCGGCGTTCATGGCCTCTTCGACATCGCCCTGCTCCAGGATCTGGCGCGCGCTCTGGGCGTTGTGCGCCCAGACGCCGGCAAAGCAGTCGGCCTGGAGTTCCAGCTTCACGCTGAGCCCGTTGTAGTCCACGGTGCTGACCCGGCCGCGCATCTGCTCCATTTTCTCGGTAATGCCCATGAGGTTTTGCACATGGTGGCCAACCTCGTGCGCAATGACGTAGGCCTGGGCAAAGTCGCCGGGCGCGCCCAGGCGGGTTTTGAGGGTTTCGTAAAAACCGAGGTCGATGTAGACCTTTTGGTCGCTGGGGCAGTAAAACGGCCCCATGGCGGCCTGGCCCTGGCCGCAGGCGGTTTGCGTCGCCCCGCGAAACAGCACCAGGCGCGGCTCCTGGTAGGTTGCGCCGCCCTTGGTGAATTCGGTTTTCCAGACGTCCTCGGTATCGGCCAGCACGGTGGAGACAAAACTGGCCATGCGGTCGTCGGCGGGAGGCCGTTGGGCCGGCGATTGCTGCACCTGGGCCGTCGGGGCGCCGCCCGTCAAGGCGCCCAGGATGGTGAGCGGGTTGATGCCCAGAATCCAGCCGCCCACCAGCGCCACCACAATGGTGCCTATGCCAATGCTGCGGCCGCCCAGCATCCCGCCACCGCCCGCGCTGTTGCGCCGGTCTTCGACGTTGTCCGATTGCCGATTGCCTTCCCATTTCATGATTGATTTCCTGTTTTGCGTATAAGGATTGGCCTGGCGCTGACGTTTGTCATCAACACAATCACTCGATTTTGAGGGTGTTGAGGGTGGCCAATTTCATTGGTCCCCACATACATACTAACGGTTTGGTGGCTAGCGGCCCGTCAGCAAGGCCGTTGACTGGAAGGCGCCTGTGGCGTCGGCCAGCGCCTGCTGGCTGCCGGCGGTTGGCGGCAGAAAACTGGCAGCCGCCTGGACCCGCAGGACGCAGTCCTGGCGTTCGCTGCCCAGGCTGCTCTGGCTGCACTGGGCCAGGGCCGATCGCTCGGAGGCGTACTGAAACCCGCGCGCATCGGCTCTTTCGACCTGCCCGCCCACCACCAGCGCCATGGCCACCAACTGGCAGACGATGACGAGGCCGGCCGCCACGCCCAGCCAGACTTTGTAGGACGGT
>NZ_JADMJK010000099.1 GCF_018780625.1 Polaromonas sp.
AAAAAGCACAGGATGGACAGCGGCACCAGCGACAGCAGCCAGGTAAAGCCCGCGTTCTGTATCCAGGTTGGCGTGCCGGCGGCAATCTTGCCGAAGATCCAGCCGCTGTCTTTGACCAGCGTCATCGGCTCGCCGCCGAAGCTGCCAAAGATGCTCATGGTCATCACCAGCGGAATGACGATCTGCATCGTCGTCACGCCAAAGTTGCCGAGGCCGGCGTTCAGGCCCAGCGCCGTGCCCTGCAGCCGCTTCGGAAAAAAGGTGCTGATGTTGGACATGGAGCTGGCAAAGTTGCCGCCGCCCACGCCCGACCACAGCGCCATCAGCTGGAAGGTCCAGAGCGGCCATTCCGGGTGCTGCAGCACGATGCCGGTGCCGATGGCGGGCGCCAGCAGCATGGCGGTGGTCAGGAAGATTGTGTTGCGCCCGCCGGCCAGCCGGATCAGGAAGGACGCGGGAATGCGCATGGTAGCGCCGGCCAGGCCCGATATGGCGGTCAGCGTGAACAGCTCGGCCTGGCTGAACGGAAAGCCCAGGTTGAGCATCTGCACCGTGATGATGCCCCACATGCCCCAGATGGCAAAGCCGCAGAGCAGGCTGGGCACGGAAATCCAGAGGTTGCGGTAGGCAATGCGCTTGCCGGTGCTTTCCCAGAACTGCTCGTCCTCGGGACGCCAGTCGGCGATGTCGGTACTCGAATTTTTGTTGGTGTTCATGGTGGTTTCCTGCAAAGAGTTGCTTGTCAAGCCTGCGCGCCAGCGGCGTTCTTGCCCATGACTTCCGTGCGCCGCACTTCGGTCCAGTACATCCAGATCAGCGAGACCCAGACGATGCCGTACATGAACATGAAGGCGCTGGAGCGGATGCCGGTCAGGTCCATCAGGCCGCCGAAGATGATGGGCAGCACAAAGCCGCCCAGGCCGCCAGCCAGCCCGACGATGCCGCTGATGGCGCCGATGTTGGCGCCGTAGTCGTCGCTGATGTACTTGAAGACGCTGGCCTTGCCAAAGGCAAAGGCGATGCCCAGAAGAAACATCAGCGCGGTGAAGGCGTAGACGTTCAGTCCCAGGTGAAAGGTCGCAGGCCCATTGACCGTGAGGATGGTGAAGTCGGTCTGCGGATAGGACAGCAAGAACAGGCAGACCCAGCTGACCCACATCACCCACCAGGTCACGCTATGCGCGCCGTACTTGTCCGACAGGATGCCGCCAAAGGCGCGCAGCACGCCGCCCGGCAGCGAAAAGCAGGCCGCCAGCAGCGCCGCCACGCGAATGTCCAGGCCAAACTCGCCCACGTAGTACTGCACCATCCACAGGGACAGCGCCACATAGCCGCCAAACACGATGCTGTAGTACTGGCAGTACTTGAGCACTTTCGGATCTTTCAGTGCCTTGAGCTGGTCGCTGAACGTGACATGCGTGGGTACCAGGTGCGACGGATCGCTGTAGCTGAACATCCAGAACAGCACCAGCGCGGCCAGCATGATGACGGCATAGACCTGCGGCACCATGGCCCAGCCAAAGGCCACCAGCAGCACTGGCGCGACAAACTTGTTGACCGCAGCGCCCGAGTTGCCCGCGCCGTACACACCCATCGCCATGCCCTGGCGGTTTTTGGGAAACCAGCGCGCCACGTAGGGCGTGCCGACCGAGAACGAGCCGCCGGCCAGACCGACAAACATGCCGATCACGAGGAAGTGCCAGTAGGCGGTGGCGTAGCTCATGAGCCAGATCGCGGGAATGGTCGCGGCCATCAGCAGCGCCATCACGATGCGGCCGCCGTAGCGGTCGGTCCAGATGCCCAGCGGCACGCGGATCAGCGAGCCGGTCAGCACCGGCGTGGCCGCCAGCAGGCCAAACTCCGTGGCGTTGAGGTTCAGCATCTTCTTGATCGGGATGCCGATGACGCCAAACATCATCCAGACCATGAAGCAGACGGTGAACGCCAGCGTGCTGACGATCAGGACCGACCACGCTTTTTTTGAATTACCCAGTTCAGAAGCCATGTTTCTTTCTCCAGAAGACATGCACTGACTGTCGGGTTTTCCCGGGGCGTTGAACATCCCCCGTTGGGGCGTAAGCCAATACAAAAAGAACTAGGCCGGCACCGCCCCTCCTAGTTCTGAAGAACTACCCGGTCCTTAAACAAGGGAATGTTTGCGGCAGATCAAGCCCGTTGGCGGCGGGCTGCCGCTGGCAATTTGCAAAGGCGGCGCGGCAGGTAGATGTTCAGAAGGCGTGCCGCCTTGGCCTGCTTGCGCCTGATGCTAACCATGCCCCCGAGTCCGCATAGCGCCTTCCCCCAAAGGCGGGAAGGAGAAAATAGGGGATGGTGAGTCGTTACAGACATTCAAGTACTTAATGCCTGTAGCCCATAAAACACGGGGGCAAGCAGCCATCAAAACAGGAGTCAGTGATGTTTTCTCTGGCACACCCAGGGGGAAGCGCTGTCAGTCTGCGGCCTGCCCGGCGGCGTAAACCGCGGCCTGCACGCGCGAACTCAGTTGCAGCTTGCGCAAAATATGCTGGACGTGGATCTTGACCGTGGTTTCGGCGATGTCGAGCTTGCGCGCAATCACCTTGTTGCTGTCGCCGCAGGCAATGTGCGTCAGCACCTCGCGCTCGCGCACCGACAGCAGCGCCAGGCCCGACGGGTCGGGCGGCGGCGGCGTGCCGTTGGCGGCAGGGAGCGGCGCCTGGGTGCGAAAGGCGGTGAACAGCTTGGTCATCATTTCCGGGCTGACCACCGATTCGCCGGCGAGCACCTTGATGATGGAATCGGACAGGTGGTCAAGTTCCACGGTTTTGAGCAGGTAGCCGTCGGCACCGGCCTGCAGCGCGGCGGTCAGGTCGTTCTCGTTTTCGCTCACGGTCAGCATCAGCACGCGGGTGCCCGGGGCGGCGTCTTTCAGCGAGGCGATGCCGTCCACGCCGCGCACCCCGGGCAGGTGGTTATCCAGCAAAATCAGATCGGGCCGGCCACGCGCCACGCAGCGCAGCGCTTCGCCGATGTCGCCGGCCTCGCAGGCCACGTCAAACCGCTCGTCGAGCGACAGCAGCGCGATCAGCCCTCGTCGAAACAGGGTGTGGTCGTCGACCACCAGCAGCCGGATCTTGTTCATGGTGCGGGTTCCTCCGTTACCGAATGGGCATCCTGGGCGCCAGCGGCCCCGTTTCGCGTGACCGGGTGCAGCGGCAGCGTGAGTGTGAGCGTGGCGCCCTGACCTGGCGCGGACAGCACCGCGACATGGGCGCCTATGCGGGCGGCGCGCTCGCTCATGATCTTCATGCCCACGTGGGATTCGCCGCGGTTTTGGCCGGTGTCAAAGCCTATGCCGTTGTCGCGCACGGAAAAGCGCCAGCGCGCGCCCTTGAGCACTTCAATGCCGACCTGCGTGGCGCCGGCGTGCTTGCGCACATTCGACAGCGCTTCCTGCAGCACGTGCAGCACCTGCACCTGGACGTCGGCGGGCAGCGGCAGGCCGTGGCCCTGCACCTGCAGCGTGGTGGGCAGGCCGGTCTGATGCTGGAACTTCTGCAGCGTTTCCTGCAAGGCCTGCTCGATGTCGTCGGTGTTGGTGCGGGTGCGGAAATGCACCAGCAACTCGCGCACGTCGCCAATGCTTTCGCGCAGCCCGGTGTCCATCTCGTCGAGCGCGGTGGCGACCTGCGCCGGCTGCGCGCGCTGAATGGCGCTTCGCAGCAGCTGCGCCTGGATCTTGAGGAACGCCAGTGACTGCGCGATCGAGTCGTGCAGTTCACGCGCCAGCAAGGCGCGCTCCTCGGACACGGCGGCTTCACGCGCCAGCGCAGCGGCGCGCAGACCCTCGAGAGCGCTGGCCAGGTGGCTGGCCAGCGCGTCCAGCAGTTCGGTTTCGCCCGCGCTCAGCAAGACCGGGTGGCGGAAAAACAGGTTGAACTCGCCGAGCACGCGGTCCTGCAGCCGGATCGGCACGCTGACCACGCTTTCGTAGCCGACGCGGGCGCAATGGCGCACCGGCGCGTCGTCATGGCTGAGGATGGGGATCACGCGGGTGCGGGCGTTGGGCTGCAGGTTGCCGCAGGCGCAGGCGCCCGCCAGCAGGCTGCGTTCTTCTTCCAGCATCTCCTGCGGAAAACAGTCGGAGGCCAGCATCAAATAACGCTGGTTGGCCTCGTCGGACCAGCGCACGGCCGCGGCGTCAGCCTTCATGAGGGTGCGCACGCGCTGGGCAAAGCCGCGCGCCAGCTCGTCGATGCTGCTGGTATGAGCCAAAAAGGCGCTGACCTCGTACAGCGCTTCGAGCCGCGCGCGCTGGGCCTCGATGCGCCGCGTCTTGGCTTCCACCTGGGCTTCCAGTCCGCCGTAGAGCGCATGCAAGGTCGTGGCCATGCGATTGAACCCGGCGGCCACCTGGCCAAACTCGTCCTGCGTGTCGACCTCGATGCGCGCGGCAAAATCGCCGGATTCGATCTTGCGCAGCCCCTGGCGCAGCCGCCCGAGCGGGTTGATCACGTACTGGTAGCCGGTGTAGAGCATCACCACCGCCCCGCCAATGGCCAGCGCCATCATCAGGAACTGGAACAGATTCAAAATGGCCGTCAGCCGCGAAAGATGCTGCTCGATCACCATCACGAGACGGTCGATGGCGTCCACAAACTCGCCCGCTGCCTGCAGCGAGTCCTGCGTAGTGGGCGGCGGCTCGGCCAGCCACTGCGGGCGCTGTTGGGCCCAGAGCGACTCGACGGTGGCAAAGCGCTCGCGCACCGGGGCGTCCCAGGGTACAAACAGCGGCCGGGACGGGTCACCGGCGCGCAGCACCGCCAGGCTCTCGTCGAAGCGGCGCACCAGGCCCTGCAACTCGGCCCGCGCCACGCCGCCCTGCACGGCGCTGGCCAGGCGCCAGGTCTGCATGCGCATGCGCCCGGTCTCGTTGACCGCCGCAGCGCCGCCTTCGAGCTGCCAGGTCACCCACAGCGTCAGCCCGATGGACGCCAGCGCCACCACCAGCAAGCCGGCGCCAATGCGTATGAGTTTTTTGGACAGGGAAGCGGTTTTCCGCATCGCCCTGGCCCCTAGCCCCGCGCGCCAGCTGCTGGCGGGCGTGGCCGACGGGCGGCAGACGGCGCGGCGCAGGCGGTGCACACCATGCCCGCCAGGCGGTGCAGGGCCTGCCAGCTGTCCGCCGGCCAGTCGGGCTGCTTCAAACCCTTGACGATGCCGTCGACCTGGTGGGCGGCCAGCAGCAGCTGGGCCAGCACGGCGTCTTCCAGATGGGGCAGCACGCGCTCGAACAGTTTTTCCTTGGCGCCCCAGACGCGGTTTTCGCGCAGCGCCATCGGCATGGGCCGGCCGGCGTTCAGCGCGTCCTTGACGCGCTTCATGCTGCGGATGTCTTCGGCCAGGGCCCAGTGCACCAGCACCTCGGCCGTGCCTTCGGCCTGCAGGCCGTCAAGCATGCGCGCCACGCGCACCGGCTGGGCGCCGAGCACGGCTTCGGACAGCTTGAACACGTCGTAGCGCGCCACGTTGAGCACGGCGCTTTCAACCTGGTCAAAACTGAGTTCGCCGGCCGGGTGCAGCAGCGCCAGTTTCTGGATTTCCTGGTGAGCGGCCAGCAGGTTGCCCTCGACCCGGTCGGCAAAGAACTGCAGGGTGCGCTGGCCCTCGTCGCCGGCGGCCACGCGCTGGCCCTGTTGCTGCAGGCGCTGCGCGATCCACTGGGGCAGGGTGCGGCGATCAATCGGATCGAACTTGACGGTGACGCCAAAGCTGTCGAGCGCGGCGAACCAGGCGCTCTTGCCAGTCGCGCTGTCCAGCCGGGGCAGGATGACCAGGGTCAGCGTGGTGTCGTCGCCCTGGGCGCGTTCGGCCAGTTGCTGCAAGGCCACCGAGCCGTCCTTGCCCGGCTTGCCGCTGGGGATGCGCACTTCCACTATTTGTTTGTCAGCAAACAGGCTCAGCGAGCCGCCGCTGGCCAGCACTTCGCTCCAGTCAAAATGCGCGCCGGCCACGGTGTATACCGTGCGTTCGGTGTAGCCTTGGGCCCGTGCCGCCGTGCGCAGGGCATCGGCAAACTCCTGCACCAGCAAGGGCTCGTCGCCATGCAGGGTGTAGAGGCTTTTCAGCCCTCGCTTGAGGTGCTCGGACAATTGGGCGGGGGCCAGGTTCATGGGCCCAAGTTTAGCGGCTGGGGTCTGCTGTGGTGCTGGCCATGCCTTCAACCAGGCGAATACGCACTTGCGCTGGCTGTATAAACTGCAAGGGCAACCCAACCAGCCCCGGAAAACAGATTTACCCCCTGAACTGACACCCCCATGAAACCCCACCTCCAACTGATAGGCGGCCCGACCGACATTGGCGCGGGCACGCGCGGCGCCTCCATGGGCCCAGAGGCCTTGCGGGTTGCCGGGCTGCAGGCGGCGCTGGAGCGCCAGGGCATGCGCGTGACAGACCTGGGCAACCTCGGCGGGCCGGCCAACCCCTGGCAGGCGCCCGTCAACGGCTACCGGCATCTGGCCGAAGTGGCAGCATGGAACCGCTCGGTGCACGACGCGGTGTATGCGGCGCTGGGCGAAGGCGCGCTGCCGATTTTGCTGGGCGGCGACCACTGCCTGGCGATAGGCTCCATCAGCGCAGTGGCGCGCCACTGCCGGCGCAACAACAAGGCGCTGCGGGTGCTGTGGCTGGACGCCCACACCGACTTCAACACCGATGCGCTGACGCCCACCGGCAACACCCACGGCATGCCGGTGGCCGTGCTGTGCGGCCACGGGCCGGCGGAGTTGACGGGCCTGGGCGGCACGGTTCCCGCGATGGACCCCGCCAGCATTCGCCAGATTGGTATTCGCAGCGTGGACGAGGGCGAAAAACGCTTTGTGCGGCAGGTTGGGCTGGAGGTGTTTGACATGCGCTACATCGATGAAATGGGGATGAAGCGCACCATGGAAGCGGCGCTGGCCGGCCTTGACGACAACACCCATGTGCATGTGAGCTTTGATGTCGATTTTCTGGACGCGGCCATTGCGCCGGGGGTGGGCACCACGGTCAAGGGCGGGCCAACCTACCGTGAAGCGCAGTTGTGCATGGAAATGATTGCCGACACCGGACGAATGGCGTCGCTGGACGTGATGGAACTGAACCCTGCGCTGGATGTGCGCAACAGCACGGCAGAGGTCGCGGTGGAGTTGATCGAAAGCCTGTTTGGCAAGAGCACGCTGATGCGGCGCTATTGATATTGACCCCCGGCGGCTCAGGGTGTGACGCACCACGGCGCCGTGTCGTGCGCCAGCCCCATCCACAAGGCCCAGCCGGACGTGGCGGCCAGGGCCAGCCCCGCCAGGCGAATACCCCACGCGCCGGAGCCTGGGCCGCGCAGGCGCAGCAGCAACCACGGCCCGATCAGCAGGGACACGCTGCTGCCGATGGCGAACAGCCCCATGCTCATTGCCCCTTCCAGGGCTCCGCCACTGAGTGCCGCGACCAGCAGGGCCGAGTACAGCAGGCCGCACGGCATGAAGGCCCACAGCGCACCAATGGCCAGCGGCGCACCGCGTCCCCAGGCGCCATTGAGCGCCCGCACCCGGCTCCAGATGCCGCGGGCGGTGGCGTCGAGCCAGACCGGCTGGCGCGCCAGCACCAGCAGCATCAGCCCCAGCATCATGGCGGCGACATGAAACATGGTCCAGACCGGACGCAGCGCGGCGGTCTGCGTGGTCAGCCAGCCCAAGCCCTGCATGGAGGCAGCGGCCACCGCTCCCAGCGCCGAATAGCTTGCCAGGCGGCCGGCCTGGAAGGTCCAGATAGCCGAGGTGCTGCGTGTGCCTGCGGCCTTGCCAATGCCGGCGCAAGCCGCACCGCACATGGCAATGCAGTGGGGCCCGCCAGCGAGCCCCATGAGCAGTGCCGTGACGGCCAGCGATGTTTGCATCGGCTGTTTTTAGATGATCTTGGAAAACCTTGCACGCGTGCGGTCAGCCTGAAGATAGCGGTCGAACACCATGGCCACGCCGCGCACGAAAAACCAGCCCATGGCGGTCACCTGAATGCCGGTGTCGCTGACCTCGACCAGGCCCTGTTCTTCCATGCCTGCAAGCGTCTCCAGTTCGGCTGCAAAGTAGCTTTTAAAGTCGATCAGGTAGGCCAGGTCGATCGACTCATACTGGAGTTCCCCCTGGCACATCAGCGCCATGATGACGGAACGGCGCAGCAGGTCGTCGCGCGTCAGCGCCAGGCCCCGCACCACCGGCAGCCGGCCCTGGTCCAGATGGTCATAGTATTCTTCGAGCGTCTTGGCGTTCTGGCTGTAGGTGGCCCCCACCCGGCCAATGGCCGACACGCCCAGGCCGAGCAGGTCGCAGTCGGGCTGGGTGCTGTAGCCCTGAAAATTGCGGTGCAGGCGGCCCTGGCGCTTGGCCACCGCCAGCGCATCGTTGGGCAGGGCGAAATGGTCCATGCCCACATACACATAGCCGGCGTTTTCAAACGCAGCCAGTGAGCGAGACAACATCGACAGCTTGGCGTCGGCGTTAGGCAACTCGGCGGTGATGATACGGCGCTGCGGCTTGAAGCGCTCGGGCAGATGCGCGTAGGCATACAGGGCAATGCGGTCAGGGCGCAATTCATTGACCTGGGCGAGCGTGCGGTCAAATGACTCGGGCGTTTGCTGCGGCAACCCATAAATCAGGTCGACATTGATCGACTCGAACCCCAATTGCCGCGCAGACGCGACCAGGGCAAAGACCTGCTCGGCAGGCTGAATCCGGTGAACCGCCTTTTGCACCACCGGGTCAAAGTCCTGCACGCCAAAGCTCAGCCGGTTAAAGCCCAGTTCGGCCAGCGTGGCCAGCCGCCCGGCGTCAACGGTACGCGGATCGACTTCAATCGAGTATTCGCCGCCGGGCGCGAGCGTGAAACTGCGCCTGAGCATGGCCATCAACTCGCGCAGTTCGCCGTCGCTCAAAAAGGTGGGCGTGCCGCCGCCCAGGTGCAGCTGGCTGACGACCTGGCCAACGCCCAGGTGCGCGGTGTGCAGATCCACCTCCCGGCTCAGGTAGCGCAGGTAGGCTTCGCCGCGCTCATGGTGCTTGGTGATGATTTTATTGCAGGCGCAGTAGTAGCACAGCGACTCGCAAAACGGGATATGCACGTAAAGGGACAACGGAAGGACCATGGCGGCAGCGCCGCTACGGCGTTGTTCGAGCGCCTGGACAAAGTGGTCTGACGTGAACGCCTCGACAAAGCGATCCGCCGTCGGGTAGGAGGTATAGCGTGGTCCGGACACGTCAAAACGGCGAATCAATTCAGGTAATGGGGTAGGCATACAATCGATCGCAGAAGCATTCATAGCGGGTCCTTGGCGCGCCAAACCTTAGACTAAGGATTGGTTTCCCGACTATGCCGTGAAACGCGCCATAAATTTTTGACCTGGATCAATCGCGATCGAGGTCCTGCGCCAAACCACCCATTTTTCCCTGGAGAATGCCATGCTGGATGTCACACCATCACCGTCGGAGACGGGACTTCAGGCGCACGCCGCCAGGGGCACAAAACCATCCTTCATGAATTCGCACGAAATCAAGGTCGCCTGCTCCAACTGCAATCTGCGCGAGTTGTGCATGCCGTTGGGCCTCAGGCCCGAAGAGTTGGACAAGATCGATGAAGTCGTGGCGACCCGCCGCAAGGTCAAGCGCGGCGCCACCCTTTTCAGCAACGGCGATAGCTTCACGTCGCTCTACGCCATTCGCACCGGGTTTTTCAAGACCTGCATCACCACGGCCGATGGCCGCGACCAGGTGACGGGCTTTCAGATGGCGGGCGAAATCATTGGCCTGGACGGCATTGTGAACGACCATCACACCTGCAATGCGGTAGCGCTTGAGGATGCCGAAGTGTGCGTCATGCCGTTTGACCGCATTGAGGAGCTGTCACGCGAGGTCGCGGCGCTCCAGCGCCACGTCCACAAGATCATGAGCCGCGAAATTGTGCGTGAGCATGGCGTGATGCTGCTGCTTGGCAGCATGCGTGCCGAGGAACGCCTGGCGGCCTTCCTGCTCAACCTGGTTCAGCGGCTCCATGCGCGTGGTTTTTCCAAGTCTGAGCTGCTGCTGCGCATGACGCGGGAAGAAATCGGCAGCTACCTGGGCCTCAAGCTCGAAACGGTCAGCCGCACTTTTTCCAAGTTTGCGGAGGAAGGCATCGTGGAGGTCAAGCAGCGGCATGTGCGCATCCTGAACACGGAAGCCCTCAAACTGATCGTGAACAACAATCAGCAGCCCTGCCAGTAAGCGTCAGCGGTTAACCTCGCGGGGGGACATGGCGAGCAGCGCCGTCAGGGCGCTGGAGATCATGGCGAGTATCCAGAACGCGAAAAAAGCCAGCGTGTAAACGCCTTCGCGGGACATCGCCAGAGGGTGGCCAAACCAGTGCAGGTCTTGCGGATCCACCATGGCAAAGACCAGCATCTCCATCAACCCGGCGACCAGAAAGGCCGGCCAGACAATCCACATCAGTCGTTTGGCAAGCATGTTCTTTTCGTCTCCGGTCAGTGGTGGCGACGGGCTGCGGCCCATCAAGGCTTGACTGGCGCAGGGACACCCGTTGCGGCATGGTTTCGGGCCTGCATGGCGGGTGCCATGTTGGGCATGGGACTGTTGACCGGCGCGGCAACACGGGCCTCCCGGGCCTCGGCCTGCACGTCGATGATGGGATTGGGCGACATGATGGCCAGATACAGGGTGATGAACGAGGCCACCACCACCACGGCAGGCCCGCCGACGACCAGCCACATGTGACCGAATTTCCACCAGGGCGGCGATTTCTTTTCTTGCATGGGAGTTCTCCGTTCCTTATCGGGGCACCAGGAAGACTGACTTCTCGGTCAGGCGTCCTGAAGCGTTGACCGCTTCGATTTCAAAATTGATCGCGTGTGACCCTGCGCTCGCGCCATCGGGCGGCAACTGCAGGGTCAAGGGCACCCAGCGGGACTGGGCGGGATCCACCGACACCAGGGGATCGGAAGCAATGACCAGACCCGGCAGCCCTTGCACCGTGATGCGGTAGTCCTGCCTGGTTTCAGTGGCATTCATCACCTGCAGGCGGTAGACGTTCTCGATCTTGCCCCCGCTCACGATCCGGGCCAGCGACGCGCGGTCGCGAACCACATCCACCTTGAACGGGGTGCGCAAGGCCAGATTGACAAACATGGCAATCGTCACCGCGCCCAGGATGGCGGTATAGACCAGCACCCGCGGACGAAATACCCGGCGCAAAAGCTGCGAACGGCTCCACCCGTTCGCCATCGCATTTTCGGTCGAATAACGGATCAGTCCGCGCGGATAACCCATCTTGTCCATCACGGTGTCGCAGACATCAATGCAGGCGGCGCAGCTGATGCACTCGTACTGAAGGCCTTTGCGAATATCAATGCCCGTAGGGCATACCTGGACGCACAGCGTGCAATCCACGCAGGAACCCAGATTCAAAGCTTTGGGATCGGCCTTTTTGGAGCGCGATCCGCGCGGCTCGCCACGCGCCTCGTCGTAGGTCACGATCAGGGTGTCCTTGTCAAACATGGCACTCTGGAAGCGCGCATAAGGACACATATACTTGCAGACCTGTTCGCGCATGAAGCCTGCATTGCCATAGGTGGCAAACGCGTAAAAAAACACCCAGAAGGTTTCCCACGGTCCCATGCCCGCGCTCAGGAAACTCACGCCGAGTTCCTTGATAGGGGTGAAGTAACCGACAAAGGTAAACCCGGTCCACAAGGCCAGCGCAATCCACAGCAACTGTTTGCTGGCTTTTCGCGCAAACTTGTTCAGGGACATGGGGCTGTTGTCCAGGCGCATGCGCGCCGAGCGATCGCCCTCTGTCACTTTCTCAAGCCAGAGAAATATCTCGGTGTACACCGTTTGCGGGCAGGCATAACCGCACCACTGCCGCCCGGCCACCGCCGTGAACAGGAACAGCGCCAGGGCCGAAATCACCAGCACGCCTGTCAGGTAGATGAAGTCCTGCGGATAGAGGACCAGGCCCAGGATGTAGAAGCGCCTGGCCTCCAGGTCAAACAGCACCGCCTGGCGCTGACCCCATTCAAGCCAGGGCAGGCCGTAAAAAACGATCTGGGTGAGGAACACCAGGCCCCAGCGCCACTTCGAAAACAGACCCGAAACGCTGCGCGGATAGATCTTCTTTTGCGCCTGGTACAGGGAAACCATCACCTCGTCGGCGTCGGCCGGCAAGGCCCGGGGTGGCGCCCCGGCCGCAGCAACGACGGGGATGGACGGGCTGTCAGGAGATTCGTTGATGTCCACAGGTGCTGTTCAATGCGGGCACCCCCAACAGGGCGCCCAAAGGGATGAGAATCACTTCATGGCCGTTGCGCCAGCCTTGTTCGACAGGCCCCACACATACGAGGTCAGAACATGAATCTGGGATTCGGTGAGTTTGCCAGCTTGAGCAGGCATCTGATTCACCTTGCCATTGTTGACCATATTCACAATCGCGTTTTCGCCCCATCCGTGCAGCCAGACATCGTCCGTCAGGTTAGGCGCGCCCAATGCCTGGTTGCCCTTGCCGTCAGCACCGTGACACGCTGCACAGGCACCAAACTTGGCCTTGCCAAGCGAAGCCTTGAGCGAGTCATGGGGGCTGTTCGACAGGCTCATGACGTAGTGCGCGACGTTGCGTACATCGTCCGGTGTACCAACGGCTGCAGCCATGGGTGGCATGTTGCCAATGCGGCCCTGGACCAGCGTTTCCTTGATCTTGTCAGGCGCCCCACCGTACAGCGAGTCTGGATCGGTCAGGTTCGGAAAGCCCTTGCTGCCGCGTGCATCCGATCCATGGCACTGCGAGCAGTTGTTCATGAACAAACGCTCGCCAATCGCCATGGCCTGGGAATCCCCGGCCACCTCTTCAGGCTTCATGCCGTTGAAGCGCGCATACAGGGGTTCCACTTCCTTGTTGCCCTTGGCCACCTCAGCGTCGTACTGGCCTGCCTGGGTCCAGCCCAGCTTGCCGGCAAAACTACCCAGACCCGGGTACAAGGCCAGGTAGATCAAGGCAAAAATGGTGGTGATGATAAACAGCCAGACCCACCAACGCGGGAGCGGGTTGTTCATCTCGCGCAGGTCGCCGTCCCATACATGACCCGTGGTGTTGTCGTTGGCGGTCATGGCCTTGGCCTGGCCACTGAACCATAGCAGCAGCATGCAGGCAAAAATGCCGACCAGCGTGATACCAGCAATGTAGACGGACCAGAAATTACTGGTGAAATCGCTCATTTTTTTCTTCCTTATCCGGTTCGTTGGCGCTTGTGCGTCAGTCCTGCTCAA
Source organism: Polaromonas sp. (assembly GCF_018780625.1). GTDB lineage: Bacteria > Pseudomonadota > Gammaproteobacteria > Burkholderiales > Burkholderiaceae_C > Polaromonas. The sequence goes on from NZ_JADMJK010000099.1 coordinate 13,317, forward strand.
AGGGCAGCCGGGCCGCCTCTTCAAAGCTTGCAGCATTTCGGCGGGACCAGGCCCACACCACGATCCCGAGGAAGGTGATGAGGCTGACGACCGTCACAATGGCTCTGAGTGTGTTGATGTCCATGCTTGAAGCTCCGCCCTGTTATTTGCGGTGAATGCCCAGCACCTGCAGGTAGGCGATCACAGCATCCATCTCGGTTTTACCCTTGACTTCTGCGGGTGCGCTGGCGATCTGCTCGTCGGTGTAAGGCGTTCCCACTGCACGCAGCCCCTTCATATGGGCCTGAATCGTGGCTTCGTTCACCTTTGCTTTCTCGAGCCATGAGTAGGCGGGCATATTGGACTCCGGCACCAGATCACGCGGATTGTTCAGGTGAATGCGATGCCATTCGTCACTGTACTTTCCCCCCACACGGTGCAGGTCCGGACCGGTGCGCTTGCTACCCCACTGAAACGGGTGGTCGTAGACGAACTCACCTGCCACGGAATAAGGGCCATAACGCAAGGTTTCAGCGCGGAACGGGCGAATCATTTGTGAATGGCAGTTGTAGCAGCCCTCACGCTGGTAAACGTCCCGGCCAATGACCTGCAGCGCCGTATAAGGCTGCAGTCCCTTGATGGGTTCAGTGGTGGAGCGCTGAAAGAACAAAGGGACGATTTCCACCATACCGCCAACGGCGAGCACGATGAAAATCAGCACGATCATCAGGAAGTTGTTGGTTTCGATCTTCTCGTGCGAGAGACCACCGCCGGTTTTTTGGTTTGCCATGTTGCTGTTTTCCTCAGGCGTGGGCTGCTGCAGCCGGAATAGTGACGGTCACTGCGCGGCCCGCCATGACTGTTTTGTAGGTGTTCCAGAGCATCACCAGCATGCCGCCCAAATACAGCAGGCCGCCCGCAAGGCGCAATACATAGAAGGGGTAGGTGGCCTTGACGCTTTCGACGAAGGTATAGGTCAGGGTCCCGTCGGGATTGACCGCACGCCACATCAGGCCCTGCATCACGCCGGCAATCCACATGGCCGCGATATAGATCACGATGCCGATGGTGGCGGTCCAGAAATGGACTTCCACGGCCTTCATGCTGTACATCTGCTTTTGGCCAAAGAGGCGGGGAATCAGGTAGTACATGCTGCCGATGGTGATCAGGCCCACCCAGCCCAGCGCGCCGGAATGCACATGCCCAATGGTCCAGTCGGTGTAGTGCGACAGCGCGTTGACGGTCTTGATGGACATCATCGGCCCTTCGAAGGTGCTCATGCCGTAAAACGACAGCGACACAATCAGGAAACGCAGGATGGGGTCGTCACGCAGTTTGTGCCATGCGCCCGACAGCGTCATGATGCCGTTGATCATGCCGCCCCAACTGGGTGCCAGCAAAATCAGGGAAAAAGCCATGCCCACCGACTGCGTCCACTCCGGCAATGCCGTGTAGTGCAGGTGGTGCGGGCCCGCCCACATGTAGGTGAAGATCAGCGCCCAGAAGTGGACGATGGACAAGCGGTAGGAGTACACCGGACGCTCGGCCTGCTTGGGAATGAAGTAGTACATCATGCCCAGGAAACCAGCGGTCAACAGAAAGCCGACGGCGTTGTGCCCGTACCACCACTGCACCATGGCGTCCTGCACACCGGCATAAGCCGAATAAGACTTCATGGGGCCGACCGGAATGGAGGCGTTATTCACGATATGCAGCATTGCAATGGCAATGATGAAAGCGCCGTAGAACCAGTTGGCCACGTAAATGTGTTTCACCTTGCGGGTGCCCACCGTGCCAAAGAACAAAATGGCGTACGCCACCCATACCAGCGTGATCAGGATATCGATGGGCCACTCAAGCTCTGCGTATTCCTTGGCCTGGGAGAAGCCCATTGGAAGAGAAACTGCAGCGGCCACAATGACAGCCATCCAGCCCCAGAAAACGAAGGCTGCCAATTTATCCGAGAACAAACGCACCTGGCAGGTACGCTGCACCACGTACAGGGAGGTTCCGATCAATGCGGAGCCCCCAAACGCAAAAATCACCGCGTTGGTGTGCAGATTTCGCAGTCGGCCGTAACTGAGCCAGGAAATATCGGCAAGCAGGTCTGGCCAGGCCAGCTGCGCGGCAACGATCACGCCGACCAGCATGCCGACCACCCCCCAAACGACAGTCATGATGGCGAACTGCCTGACAACGGTGTCGTTGTAAGCCGTGGCCTGTGTATTGGCAAATTTCATTTCTACCTCTTCTTAATAACTTCTTGAGCGTATCGCGGCGTAACCGAATGTACGTTGACCTGGATCAATCATTGCGAAGAATACGTTCTGCCTCAGCGTCAATGTCTTCGAATTGTCCATGGTAGATGGCCCACCACAAGCCGCCCAAAATAAATAACACCAAAATGACAGACAAAGGGATCAGCAGATAAAGAATATCCATCACACGGTCTCCAAAGCTTGGACAGCGCCCGACAGGCGCATGGCGTTGAGCACCACCAGCAGCGAGCTTAAGGCCATGCCCAGCCCGGCCAGCCATGCGGGCAACCAGCCCACGACGGCCAAGGGCACGCACACCGCGTTGTAGCCTGCGGCCCACCACAAGTTCTGGTGCACCACGGTGAGTGTTCGACGGGCCCGTAAAAACGTCTGCGCCACCGTGCCGAGCCGGTCACCCAGCACGACGAAATCAGATTGCGCCTGAGCCAGCGGCACCGCCTGGCCGAAGGCAAACGACACGTGCGCACCGGCCAGCACCGGGCCATCATTCAGGCCATCACCGACCATCGCGACCTTGCGGCCCTGGGCCTGCAGTCCCTGCAGCAGCGCAAGCTTGTCTTGTGGCGTACAGCCGCCGCGGGCTTGGCTGATGCCAATTTGCCGCGCCACGCGCGCCACCGCATCGGGCCGGTCACCCGACAGCAGGTGAACCTGCACACCATGGGCCAGCAGCGCCGCCACGGCCGCCCGGGCATCAGGGCGCAGATCCTCGCGCAACTCAAAGGTGGCCACCCAGCCCTGCGCATCGCTCAGGCAGGCATGCAATTGGTCTGTTTCGGGCAGCGCCACGCCGCAAAAACGGGCCGAGCCGAGACGCGCCGGCACGGCAACGCCCGGCTTGGCGGGGTTGACCAGGCGCCCCGACAGGCCCTGCCCGGCAGATTCTTCCACGGTTTGGGCCAGCCAGGCGCCAGACCGCAGCCTGTCGGCCTGCCCGGCAGCCGCCGCCAGCGCGCGGGAAACAGGATGCAGTGAATGCTGCGCCAGCGCGGCGGCCATGGCCAGGGCGTCCTCCCGGGAAATGCCGTCCCGGGTACGCACCTCGCCCAGCGCAAACGCATCGCGGGTCAGCGTCCCGGTTTTGTCGAACACGACCGTATCCACCGTGGCCAGGGTTTCCAGCGCTTGCAGGCGACGCACCAGCACACCGCGACGCGCCAGGGCACCCGCGCTGGCCAGCATGGCCGCGGGCGTAGCCAGCGACAGCGCGCAGGGACAAGTCACGATCAGCACGGCCACCGCCACCATGAGCGCATGGCCGGGGTCATGCGACCACCAGTAAGCGCCGGCACCACCGGCAGCCAGCAGTACAAAAATCAGGAATGGCCTGGCGATACGGTCGGCCAGTTGCGCCAGTTGCGGCTTGCTGGTGGAGGCGCTCTCCATCAGCGCCACAATCTGCGCAAAGCGGGTGTCGCTGCCGGTGCGCTCCACGCGCACCAGCACGGCGGCGGTCAGGTTGTGGCTGCCCGCAATCACGGCATCGCCCGCACTGCGGGTCAGCGGGCGGGATTCTCCGGTCAGCAGGGCCTCGTCGGCCAGCGTGCGGCCCTCCAGGATGGTCCCGTCGGCCGGAAAGGCCTCGCCCGGCAGTACTCGGATCACGTCGCCTGCGGCCAGACGCCGCACCGCCACGCGCTCGAACCCGCCATTGGCGCGGCGCCGCTCCACGCTGTCAGGCAGGCGGTTCATCAGCGCCTCCAGCGCGCCCGCGGTGCGGTCGCGCAGGCGCAGTTCCAGCCAGCGCCCGGTCAGCAAGAAGAACACGAACATGGTGAAAGAGTCGAAATACACTTCGGCGCCAAAAATTCCCTGGGGCTCAAACGTGCCAATGGCACTCACCACAAAGGTAATGCCCATGCCCAGCGCAACCGGCAGGTCCATGCTGATGCGGCGCTGGCGCAGGTCCCGCAGGGCATTGCCAAAAAAAGGCGCGCACGAAAACAGCAGCACCGGCACCGACAACACCCAGGACGCCCAGCGCAGCAGTTGCGCCATGTCGGGCGCCATGTCACCCGGTTTGGCGACGTAGGCGGGCCATGCGTACATCATGACCTGCATCATGCAAAAGCCGGCCACGCTGAGCCGCCACAGCGCCTGGCGCGTCTCGGCGCGGCGCCGGTCGCTGGCAAAGGCGTCGTTGGCCGGCACGGCACGGTAACCCGCGTGCCGGGCAGCCTGCATCCAGTCCGACGGCTTGACGGCCTCATCTGACCAGACAATGCGGCCCCGGTGGCTGGCTGCGCTGACATCGACCGACACCACACCGGGCACCTGACGCAGGGCATCCTCGATGGAGAGCGCGCAGGCGGCGCAGTGCATGCCCTCAAACACCACGCTGGACTCCCAGCAGGTGGGCTGCTGCGGCAGCGGCCGGCTAAAAGCCGACCATTCGAGCGGATCGTCCAGCAGTGAAAGCGGCACGGTGTCGGCAGCCTCCGAAGCGGCTGCGCGCTCCGGCAAGCCCGGAACCGGCAAAGACAGGGGCAAAGGTGACAGACTGACCGTGGGCATACTCGTAAAGCTTAGCGACTTTGTCGCCGGTTGTCCTGATTTGATTGACCCGCAGCGGCAACGCGCCGCGCACGGTACTGGGTGGATCGCGCCTAAAGCGCCGTCACGGCCGCCAGGCGACGCATCACCTGCTGCACGATGTCGCTTTGCATGTCCCGGTAGAGCAGGTTTTCTTCAGCTTCCTTGGCCAGCACCGCCGACTCATTGAAACTGATGTCGCGCTGCTGCGTGATTTCGGTGGCCGGTATCAGCTCTTTGCCCGCCAGCGTGCGCAGCCTGAAGCGAAAGCGCATGCGCAACTGAAATTCGCGCACCTGGCCTGCGGCATTGAGACTGAGCACCACCTTTTCGCGCTGGTCGAGCAGCACGTCGAGAACGACTTGCGCCTCGTTGATCTGGCGACCATCGGTGATCACCTTGACCTTGCGGGTGGACTCCAGCGACCGCCTCAACTCGACGCCCAATGGCGAGGTCTCGGCCAGGCCGCTGTAGAGCGTTGTGAACGCAAAGTTGGGGGCCTTGCGCAGCGCAAAACCGCAGCCACCCAAACCCAGGGCGCTCAGGGCGGCCGTGGAGGCCATCAGGGACAATAAAGAGCGACGCTGCATAGTGGCCTTGTCTTGGGGTTTTCCGGGCGGGGACTCAGACAACGATGTTGACCAGGCGGCCCGGCACCACGATGACTTTTCTGGCGGGCGCACCCAGCTTCAGGAAAACCTCGGACGCCAGCGCAGCAGCCTCAATGGCGGCCTTGTCAGCACCCGCCGCCACCGTGACCGACCCGCGCAGCTTGCCATTGACCTGCAGCACCAGCTCGATCTCGTCCTGCTGCAAGGCGCCGCTGTCCACCTCGGGCCAGGGTGCGTCCAGCAGGTCGCCCTGCCGGGCGGCATAACCAAGCTCGGACCACAAGCCATGCGCCAGATGCGGCGCTGCGGGGTAGAGGCACCGGAGCAGGATGCCAAAGCCCTCGCCCAGCGCGCCAAGGGCATTGCCCGATACCTGCCCCTTGAAGTCTTCAAGCGCATTGAGCAGCTTCATCGCACCGGAAACCACCGTGTTGTACTGCATGCGCTGGTAGTCGTAGTCGATCTGCTTGAGCACCGTATGGACGTCGAGCCGGAGCGCCCTGGTTTCTTTATCAAAAGTAGCGTCAGCCAATAAGTCGCGGGCACAGGAAGCGCCTGAATTCATGGCATTGAGCTTGGCGCCGAAGTTCCAGACGCGGCGCAAAAAGCGGTAAGAGCCTTCCACACCGGCGTCGTTCCACTCCAGCGTGGCTTCGGGCGGCGCGGTGAACATGGTGTAGAGGCGCGCCGTGTCCGCGCCGTATTTTTCAATGATGTCCTGCGGATCGACACCGTTGTTTTTGGACTTGCTCATGGTGCCCACGCCTTCGTAGTCGATGGGTGTTCCCACAGGCAACTCATTCACAGCGTTTTTCAGCCTGGCGCCCACCACCTTGCCCGTGTCGTCCAGCACATGCTCGACATCGTGCGGCCAGAAATATTCCTTGGCGCCCTTGTCGGTACGGCGTGAATAAATGTGGTTGAGCACCATGCCCTGCGTGAGCAGCTTGGTGAAGGGCTCGTCAATCTTCACCAGACCCAGGTCGCGCATCACCTTGGTCCAGAACCGTGCGTAGAGCAGGTGCAGGATGGCGTGCTCGATGCCTCCAATGTACTGGTCCATCGGCATCCAGTAGTCGGCGCCTTCGGCCACCATGGCCTGGTCGTTTTTCGGGTCGCAGTAGCGCATGAAGTACCACGAACTGTCCACGAAGGTGTCCATGGTGTCGGTTTCACGGCGCGCCGGCTGGCCACAGACCGGGCAGGTCACGCCCGCGTGAAAGCCTTCATGCTTGTTCAGGGGGTTGCCCGAGCCATCGGGCACGCAATCGAGCGGCAACACCACGGGCAGGTCTTTTTCGGGCACTGGCACCGCGCCATGTTCTGCGCAATGAATGATGGGAATCGGCGTGCCCCAGTAGCGCTGGCGACTCACGCCCCAGTCGCGCAGGCGCCAGGTGGTTTTCTTCTCGCCCAGGCCCTTGGCCGCCAGGTCGGCCGCCACCGCATCGACGCAGGCCTTGAACGCCAGGCCGTCGTATTGGCCGGAGTGGATCGCCACGCCCTGCTGCTTGTCGCCGTACCAGTCGGCCCAGGCGTCCAGGCTGTAGGCCTGACCCTTGACATCGGTGACCTGCTTGATCGGTAGCCCGTATTTATGGGCAAATTCAAAATCGCGCTCGTCATGCGCTGGCACGCCCATGACGGCGCCGTCGCCGTAGCTCATCAGCACATAGTTGCCGACCCAGACCTCGACCTGCTCGCCGGTCAGCGGATGCGTGACCAGCAGGCCGGTGCGCTGGCCCTTTTTCTCCTGCGTGGCCAGCTCGGCTTCGGTGGTGCCGCCGGCCTTGCATTCTTCAATGAAGGCGGCCAGCGCCGGGTTGGCGGCAGCGGCGTGCGCCGCCAGCGGATGCTCGGGCGCCACGGCGCAAAAGGTCACGCCCATGATGGTGTCGGCCCGCGTCGTGAAGACATACATGCGGCCATCGCCAATCAGCAGGCCGGAGGCATCCCGGATGTCGTGCGTGAATGCAAAGCGCACGCCTTCGCTCTTGCCAATCCAGTTTTCCTGCATCAGCTTGACGCGCTCGGGCCAGCCCGGCAAACCGGTCTTGACTTGGCCCAGCAGCTCTTCGGCGTAGTCGGTGATCTTCAGGTAGTAGCCCGGGATCTCGCGCTTTTCGACCACCGCGCCGGTGCGCCAGCCCTTGCCGTCGATCACCTGCTCGTTGGCCAGCACGGTCAGGTCCACCGGATCCCAGTTCACGACCTGGGTCTTGCGGTAGGCAATGCCTTTGTCCAGCATTTTCAAAAACAGCCACTGGTTCCACTTGTAGTAGTCGGGCGAGCAAGTCGTGATTTCACGGCTCCAGTCAATCGCCAGCCCCATCGCCTGCATCTGCTTTTTCATGTAGGCGATATTGTCAAAGGTCCACTGCGCCGGCGGCACGCCGTTTTTGAGTGCCGCATTTTCAGCCGGCAGGCCAAACGCGTCCCAGCCCATGGGCATCAGCACGTTGTAGCCCTTCATGCGCAGGTAGCGCGTGAGCATGTCGTTGATGGTGTAGTTGCGCACATG
>NZ_JADMJK010000225.1 GCF_018780625.1 Polaromonas sp.
GGCTGTGGCAACCGGTTGAAGTCGGACCGGGATATTCTCCTTTCACAGAACAGCGATCCAGAAGACCGTCGCAGAGTCGAAGAGGCGTATGCGAGCGCGGCGCGAGCTCAACGTGCGGCCTAACCATTCGTTCCAGCCGACGCGCTCCGGGCTGCGCCCCCCGCACGCGGCTGAACTCAACCGTTGACGGGCCGCTCTTCTTGGTGCTGAGCGACCGCTATGCGGCAGCAACCAGATGGCCGGGTTTCCGAAGTGACAGTCGGCAATCGCTGCAAAGCGGTCCTATGAATTCGCCTTTTTACTCAGCCCAAGACCGCTCAATCAAACGTCTTTTTCAGCTCCCGCACCGATTCCCCCGGCTGAATGCCTCTTCAAACACCGGGTAGCCCGACAAATCGCTGGCGGAACTGCAACCGCTGCTACGGCCCCGGCATGGTGCTGAAAATAGAGCCCGACCGCTATGTGTACCCGGTCAAGGCCGATGAAATCGAGGCCTCGATGCAGGGGTGATGGCAAACGCCCGCCGCCTCACAGGGCCGACAAAAACTGCTGCAACTCCGGCGTTTGCGGGCGGCTGAAAAGCGCTTCCGGCGGCCCCATTTCATGGACCTTGCCCTGGTGCATGAAGACCACGCGGTCGCTGACCTTGCGGGCGAAGTTCATCTCGTGCGTCACCAGCACCAGCGTCATGCCCTGCCCGGCCAGGTCTTCCACCACCTGCAGCACCTCGCCGACCAGCTCGGGGTCCAGCGCGGAGGTGACTTCGTCGCACAGCAGCACCTCGGGGTCCATGGCCAGCGCGCGGGCAATGGCCACGCGTTGCTGCTGCCCGCCCGACAACTGCTCGGGCCGGTGGTCAAACTTTTCAGCCAGCCCGACGCGCGCCAGCAGCTTTTCGGCGCGCTGGCGCGCCTGCGGCTTGGGCAGGGCCTTGACCAGCATGGGCGCGAGCATCACGTTCTGGCCGACCGTGAGGTGCGGGAACAGGTTGAAGCTCTGGAAGATCATGCCGACGTTCTGGCGCAGTTCGCGCATGGCGTGCGGGTCGTGGATTTTGAGCGGCTGGCCATGCACCGTGAGCGCGCCTTCCTGGAACTCCTCCAGGCCGTTGATGCAGCGCAGCAGCGTGCTCTTGCCCGAGCCGCTCTTGCCGATGATGCAGACCACCTCGCGGCGCTCGATTTGCAGGTCGATGCCCTTGAGGACTTCGTTCGTGCCATAGCGCTTGCGCAGGCCGCGAATGTCCACCAGCGGGATGGTCCTGGGTATGTTGGTTGTGTTGGTAGCGAGGGTCATGGGATGTTGCCTTCAGTGCCGGGGGCTGAGTTTTCGTTCAAGGTGGCGGCTCCAGACCGACAGCGGGAAGCACAGCGTGAAATACAGCAGGCCGACGCAGCCGTAGACCAGGAAGGGCTCGTAGGTGGCGTTGGCAATCATCTGGCCGGCCTTGGTGATTTCAACGAAGCCGATCACCGAGGCCAGCGCCGTGCCCTTGATGATCTGGATCAGGAAACCCACCGTGGGCGCGATGGCCATGCGCGTGGCTTGGGGCAGCACGATGTAGCGCAGCTGCTCGCGAAAGTTCATGGCCAGGCTGGCCGCCGCTTCCCACTGGCCGCGCGGAATCGACAGCACGCAGCCGCGCCAGATCTCGGTGAAATAGGCGCTGGCGTAGAGCGTGAGGCAGACCGACGCGGCAAACAGCGCCGAGGTATCAACCCCCAGCATCGACAGGCCGAAATAGGTCAGGAACAGCTGCATCAGCAGCGGCGTGCCCTGGAAAATTTGCACGTACAGCGCCACTGCGGGCGCCGCGCCCGGCAGCCTGGACAGCCTGGCGACGAGCAGCAGCAGCCCGACCAGGCCGCCGCCGGCAAAGGCGATCAGCGACAGGCCGACCGTCCAGCGCAGGGCCAGCAGCAGGTTGCGCGCGATGTCCCACAAGGAAAAATCAACCATGGGTGCCTTTCTGGTTCAGCGGCCGAAAATGAAACGCGGCCCGGCCCAGTTCAGCGCCTGCCGCAGCAGGACCGCCAGGCCCAGGTAGGCGATGGTGACGACGATGTAGGACTCCATGCTGCGAAAGGTCCGGCTGGAAATCAGGTTGGCGGCGTAGGAGATTTCCTCGGTCGATATCTGCCCGCAGACGGCCGAGCCCAGCATCACGATGATGATCTGGCTGACCAGCGCCGGCCAGACGCGCGCCAGCGACGGCGGCAGCACCACGCGGGTGAAGATTTGCCAGCGGTTCAGCGCCAGGCTCTTGGCCGCTTCGATCTGGCCCGGGTGCGTGGACTCGATGCCGGCGCGAACGATCTCGCAGGCATAAGCGCCGAGGTTCAGGACCATGGCCAGGATGCTGGCCGTCTCGGCCGACAGCTTCACGCCCAGGGCGGGCAGGCCAAAAAAGATGAAGAACAGCTGGATGATGAACGGCGTGTTGCGGATCAGTTCCACATAGCTGCCCACCACCACCTGCAGCCAGGCCGGGCCATGCAGCCGCGCCCACGCGCAGGCAATGCCCAGGCAGCTGCCCACCGGCGCGGCAATCGCCGTCAGCAGGCAGGTCAGCGCCAGGCCCTTGAGCAGCATGGGCCACTGCGCCAGCACCACAAAAAAATCAAGGCTCATGGTGTCAGGATGGTTGGTGGATCAAAAAAGTAAACGTGAAGTTTGGTGGGGTGAAACAGCGTCCCCCGTGGCCTTATTCCGGCAGGTCGCCCAGGCCGCGACCGAGCCAGCGCTGCGCATAGCTGTTGAGCGTGCCGTCGGCCTTGGCCTGGCGCAGGATCTCGTTGACCTTGTCGAGCAGGGCCTTTTCACCCTGGCGCGCGCCGATGAAATTGGGCGAGTCCTTGAGCAGCAGCTTGTACTCAGCCTGGACCTGCGGGTTCTTCTGGATCGCGACCCCGGCCACGGCGGCGCCGGTGGCCAGCAGCTGCGTTTGCTGCGACACGAAAGCGGCCACGGTCGCGCTGTCGTCTTCAAAGCGCTGGATCTTCAGCGTGGGCGGCGCCACCTGCTGCAGGATGTCATCCTGGATGGTGCCGCGCGTCACGGCAATCGACTTGCCCGACAGGTCCTGGTAGCCCTTGATGCTGAGCGCCTTGGGGCCAAAAATAGCCTGGTAGAACGGCGCATAGGCGACCGAGAAGTCAATCACCTTGGCCCGCTCGGCGTTCTTGCCCAGCGCTGAAACGATCAGGTCGATTTTGCGGGTCTGCAGATAGGGAATCCGGTTGGGCGTGCTGACCGGCGTCATGTCGGCCTTCACGCCCAGCTTGTCGGCAATCAACTGCGCCACCGCCACATCCAGGCCCTGCGGCTTGAAGTCGGGACCCATGAAGCCGTAGGGCGGAAAGTCGGTCGCGATGCCCAGCGAGATGGACTTCTTGGCCATGACGGCGCTCAGCGAATCATCGGCCTGGGCCGACACCGAGGTCAACAGGGCGAGGCCGGCGAGCAGGCCGGTCAGTGCGGTGGCGAACTTGAATTTCATGATGGAGGGGCTTTCCAGAAAATTGATGAACACAAGCGCATTAGGCAAATTGCATGCCATGTGCGCATAACGGCCTTCAGATGGGCCGGCTTGCCCCCTGCACAGGGCAAGCGCCACGTGCTGGGCATTGGTCTTGCTAGACAGGCGCATGATGCGTGAAACAATAATTTCTCAATTTCCAATAAATTGGAACTTATGTTTCAAACTTGTGCATGCCATGCATCGAATTGGGGATGCATGCACAAACCAGGCGCCATGACATGAAACAGAAAACCGAATCACCAGACTCACCAAAATCACTTGATGCGCGGCTGCGCAAGGTCTACGACCAGCTGTCGGTCACGGACCGGCGGCTGGCGGACGTGGTGATCGCCAACAAGAAGGATTTGCTGGCCTATTCCGCGACCGAGCTGGCGGGCCTGGCCGGCGCGTCCAAGGCCAGCGCGGCGCGGTTCTTTCGCCGCCTGGGTTACGCCGGCTTCAGCGACTTTCGCCAGCAGGTCCGCGCCCAGGTGTCGCAGCAGTCGCCGCTGGCCCGCATAGGCCGGGCGCCTGCGCGTCAATCGGAATCGGCCCGCCTGCAGGCGCATGTGCAGGGCGATGTGGCGCGCCTGAACCGCCTGCTCGACGACCTCCCGGAGCAAGCGCTGGAGCAGGCGCTGGCCTTGCTGGTGCAGGCGCGCCGGGTCTGGATCGTGGGCTACCGCAACGGCTGCATGACGGCGTTTTACGCCAGCGCCCTGCTGTCGCAGGTACGGCCTGACGTGAACCTGCTCAACGAGCTGTCAGGCCGTGAAGCGGAGTTTCTGGCCGACCTACCTGACAAGGACCTGCTGCTGGCCGTGGACTTTCGCCGGCGCACCAGCCGGCTGCCGCGAGTTGTGGCGGCCGCCAGGAGCAGCGGCGCCCGCGTGCTGCTGCTGACCGACACCCCGCTGTCTGCGCTGGCCAGCCAGGCCGCCGCCGTTCTGCACTGCCCCAGCCAGACCGAGCAGGTGTTTGACTCCTACGTCACGGCCGTCAGCCTCCTGAATTTCCTGGCCACGGCCATGGCAGCGCGCGCACCCAGACAGGCGCGCGACCGCCTGTCCCGCATCGAGCGCCTGCATGCGGCGCTCGGCGATCTTGAAACTGATTCTTAAACCACACCCTGTGAGCACTCCCATGCACAAGCTGCCCTCCATTTCAACCGGCTATTTTCTGAACCCGGCCTTCCAGCGCGAGGAGCCCTATGGCGCGCAGCGCGCCCGCATCCTCAACGCCGGCGCGCTGGCCAGTGCCGAGCAGGAAATCACCGCCTGGCCCGGCTACCGGGTCACGCCGCAGCATGCACTGGGCGACCTGGCCGATGCGCTGGGCGTGGCCGCCATTCACTACAAGGACGAAGGCGCGCGCTTCGGCCTGGGCAGCTTCAAGGCCCTGGGCGGCGCCTACGCCGTGGGCCGGCAGCTGTGCCGCGTGCTGGGGCAGCGGCTGGGCCGGGACGTGCAGCCGTCCGAGCTGCTCCAGGGCACATTGCGCCAGGCCTGCGCCGGCATCACCGTGACCTGCGCCACCGACGGCAACCATGGCCGCTCGGTGGCCTGGGGCGCGCAGCTGTTCGGCTGCCGCTGCGTGATCTATATCCACGCCACCGTCAGCGAAGGGCGCAGGCAGGCCATCGAACGCTTTGGCGCGCAGGTGGTGCGCACCACGGGCAACTACGACGACGCCGTGCGGCAGGCCGACCACGATGCCCGGGCCAACGGCCGGCATGTCATTTCCGACACCTCCTACCCCGGCTACATGGACGTTCCGCGCGATGTCATGCAGGGCTACCAGTTGATGGTTCAGGAAGCCGTACAGCAGCTCGGCGCCTGGCCCACGCATGTCTTTGTACAGGCCGGCGTGGGTGGACTGGCCGCCGCCGTCTGCGCGTATTTCTGGGAGCGCGACGCGCAGCAGCGCCCTTTCTTTGCCGTGGTGGAACCCACCCGCGCCGACTGCCTGCTGCAAAGCGCGCGCAACGGCAAACTTACGGCGGTCACCGGCGAACTGGACACGCTGATGGCCGGCCTGGCCTGCGGCGAGGTGTCGCTGCTGGCCTGGGAAACGCTGGAGCGCGGCGCCAACGCCTTTTGCACCGTGGACGACGCTGCAGCCGTGGCGGTGATGCAGCTGCTGGCGCGCCCGCCCGGCCAGGATGCGGCCATCGTGGCCGGTGAATCGGCCGTGGCCGGGCTGGCGGCGGCCATCGGCATTGCGCGCGGCCCGCAGGCCAGGGCTGCGTTCGGACTGGATGCCGAAAGCCGGATCTTGTTCTTTGGCAGCGAAGCCGACACCGACCCGGCGCTGTACCGGCAACTGGTGGGCGCCAGCGCAGCCGATGTGCTGGACGGGACGGCGGCATGAGCACCGTTCCTGATTTGAAAATCAGCCCCGCACGGCTGATGGAAAGCCTGGCCGCGCTGGGGCAAGTCGGCGCGCTGGCCGGCGGCGGCGTGAACCGGCTGGCGCTGACCGACGCGGACCGGCTGGGCCGCGACTGGACGGTGGCGCGCATGCGCGCGCTCGGAATGGCCGTCACCATCGACGCCATCGGCAATGTCACGGCCATTTACGCCGGCACCGCGGACACCAAGGACTTGGCGCCGGTGATGACGGGCTCCCACATCGACACCGTGCGCACCGGCGGGCTGTACGACGGCAACTACGGCGTGCTGGCCGGGCTGGAGGTGGTGGCGACGCTGCAGGAGGCCGGCGTGCGCCTGCGCCGCCCGATTGCGGTGGCGTTCTTCACCAACGAGGAAGGCGCGCGCTTTCAACCCGACATGATGGGCAGCCTGGTATACGTGGGCGGCCTGCCGCTGGCAGAGGCGCTGGCCACCCGCGCCACGGACGGCTACACCGTGGAAGAAGAACTGCAGCGCATCGGCTACCAGGGGCCGGCGGCGGTCGGTTGCCCCGTGGTGGACAGCTTCGTGGAGTTGCACATCGAGCAGGGGCCAGTGCTGCACCAGCAAGGTCTGCGGATCGGCGTGGTCGAGGGCGTGCAGGGCATTTCATGGACCGAGTTCACCATCGAAGGCGTGTCCAACCACGCCGGCACCACGCCCATGGCGCTGCGCCATGACGCGGGCGTGGCGGCGGTGCGCATCGCGGCGTTCGTGCATGAACTGGCCCTGCGTCACGGCGGCCCGCAGCTGGCGACCGTGGGCTCTATCCAGCTGTCGCCCAACCTGATCAACGTGATTGCCCATCGCGCCGTGTTCACCGTGGATTTGCGCCACACCGACGAGGCCACGCTGGCCCGCGCCGAGGCCGAGGTGCAGGCGTTCGCCGCGCAGTGCGCGGCCGCGCAAGGGGTTGCCTGCAGCCACCGGCGCCTGGCCCGCTTCGAGCCGGTGGTGTTCGACCCGATGGTGACCGCGCTGATCGCGCAGGAAACGCAGGCGCTGGGCTTGCCTGCGCTGCGCCTGCCCAGCGGCGCCGGGCACGACGCGCAAATGCTGGCGCGGGTCTGCCCCAGCGGCATGATTTTTGTACCCAGCGTCAACGGGCTGAGCCACAACGTGAACGAGTTCACCGAACCCGACGACCTGGCGCTGGGCGCGCAGGTCTTGCTGCAGGTACTGGTACGGCTGGCCCAGCGCGACGCTTGAATTCCCCTCTATTTTTATTTGACTGGAGTTTTGCAATGTCCCGATTTGTCAATGTGGCGCTGGGCCAGCTGGGCCCGATCCAGCGCGCGGATTCGCGCCAGCAGGTGGTAGGCCGCCTGTGCGCCCTGATGCGTGAAGCGCACGCGCTGGGCGCGCACCTGGTGGTTTTCCCAGAACTGGCGCTGACCACCTTTTTCCCGCGCTGGTACATCGAGGACGAGGAAGAGATCAACCGCTTTTTCGAGCGCGACATGCCGTCGGCTGAAACGCAGCCGCTGTTTGACCTGGCGCGCGAGTTGGCCGTGGGCTTTTACCTGGGCTATGCCGAACTGGCGCAGGAAGACGGAAAGGCGGTGCGCTACAACACCTCCATCCTCGTTAACCGCGAGGGCAAGGTCATCGGCAAATACCGCAAGGTGCATTTGCCGGGCCACGCCGAGCACGAGCCATGGCGGCGCTTCCAGCATCTTGAAAAGCGCTACTTCACCCCCGGCAAGCATTTTGGCGTGACCAAGGCCTTCGGCGGCATTTTTGGCATGGCGATCTGCAACGACAGGCGCTGGGCCGAGACCTACCGCGTCATGGCGCTGCAGGGCGCAGAGATGGTGCTGATCGGCTACAACACGCCCGTGCACAACGCGCCGGCGCCGCAGCACGACGACTTGTCGCTTTTCCAGAACCAGCTGTCGATGCAGGCCGGCGCCTACCAGAACGGCACCTGGGTGGTGGGCGTGGCCAAGGCCGGCCTGGAAGAAGGCGTGGACAGCATAGGCGGCAGCTGCATCGTCGCGCCCTCGGGCGAGGTGGTGGCGCGCTGCATCACCAAGGGCGACGAAGTGGCGATTGCCCGCTGCGACCTGGATTTTTGCGCCATTTACAAGCGCTCCACCTTCAACTTCGACCTGCACCGACGGCCCGAAGCCTATGGTCTGGTGGTTGAACGAAAAGGCGAAACGCTGGCCGCAGGAGGAACGCCCTGGGCGCTGCCGAACCAGGTCTGACCGCGGGCCGGGCGGCGACGCCGGCCTTGCGTTTAACATTGACCATGAAAACCTTTATCCGATTCTTTTTCAGAACCCTGCGCGTCGTGCTGGGTCCGGTGGTGCTGCTCAAGGAGCGCCTGACCCAGCCCAAGGGCCTGATCCGGCCCCAGGCGGCGCAGCAAAGCGTGGACCAGCAGTGCCAAAGCCTGGTGCTGTACCAGTACAAGACCTGCCCTTTTTGCATCAAGGTGCGGCAGGAAATGCGCCGCTTGTCGCTGGACATCCAGCGCGTTGACGCGCAGCCGCAAGGCCCGGACCGGGCCGCCTTGCTGCAGCACGGCGGGCAGGCCAAGGTGCCCTGCCTGAAAATCACCGATACGTCCGGCAGCAGCCAGTGGCTCTACGACTCCGACAAGATCGTGGCCTACCTGCGCGGCCGTTTTTCGGCGGCGTGACGTCCTGGCAGCTGCCCGACAAGCACACTTGACAACCATTCAAACGACAGCCAACCCGAAGTAGTCATGGATATTTTTGTTCTGGCGATGTTGATCGCCATCGGCGCCTACACGCTCAAATCAAAGGACGAGCGCAGGCGCATTAGCTTGCTGGGCAGCCATCTGGGGAACTATCAGATTGAAAAACTGATGGAAACCCTGTCCGATGGTTACCTGCGGGCGCTGGCGGAAGACGATCCGGTGCGCCGCGAACAGATCTGGCAGCTGCTGGAGAGCACCGAGCTGAAACTGTGCGACCAGTTCAACCGCTTCGCCGCAGAGTTTTCCAGGGTCCCGGAACTGCAAACGCGCGTGAGCAAACTGCCGGTGTCGCTGCCGTTTGCCGACAAGCTGTTCCCGCGCGCGACCTTTGACCTGCGCACGCTCTTGAACATCCATGCACAGGGCATTGCCCGGGCCGCGCAAAACAGCCTTGGGCGCTCGCCCAAGGGCAAGGCCTTTGCGCTGTCGGCCGAGCTGTTTTTGATGCAGCACAGCTGCCACTGGTTCTGCAAGTCCAAAACCGTCGCCTCCGCGCGCGTGCTGATGCGCCACAAAACCAGTTACGAGCAGGTGCTGGCGTCGGTGGCACCCGAGACACGCCAGGCCTATGGCGCCCTGGTCGGCGCCTGACCGTTCGCCCCAGCCAGGCGATTGAAGCCAGCGGCGGGCTGGCTTCGCAAAAGTGGGGTGCGCGCACTAATAGCGGGCGCGGCGCCCCCAGCCCCTTGCCAGCGGGATCCCATGATGGTTTAATTGCTGCAGTGCAACATTTTTAACCACCCCAAGGAGCTCACCATGAAAAACGCAGCAGAACAATTCACCGCCACCCAGCAAGCCAACCTGGACGTCTTTGCCGGCCTGTCACAAAAAGCCTTCGCCGGCTTTGAAAAACTGGTTGAACTGAACCTGGCCGCTGGCAAGGCCCTCATGGCCGAATCGCTGGCCAACCTGCAAGCCCTGGGCGGCGCCAAAGATCCACAAGCATTTGTCAAGCTTCAGTCCGGCCTGGCCCAGCCCCTGGCTGAAAAATCAGCCGCTTACAGCCGCCATGTGTACGAAATCGTGTCGGGCACCGGCGCCGAGTTCACCAAAGCCTTTGAATCCAAGGCCGCAGAATCCCAGAAAGCCGTGACCACGTTCGTGGAAAGCTCGCTGAAAAACGCACCCGCCGGCTCCGAAGCCGCAGTGGCGCTGTTCAAGAGCACCCTGGAAGCCAGCAACACCGCGATGGAATCAGCTCAAAAAGCCGCCAAGCAGGCCGCGCAAGCAGTTGAGTCCAACCTCAACGCCGTGTCCGCCGCCGCTGTAAAAGCAGCCTGATCACTGCCTGATAACCGCCTGTTAGCCGCTTTTACCAGCGACTGACCGCGCGCAACGGCACCTTCGGGTGCCGTTTTTTTTGCGCGTCGGGCTGACGCTTACGCACGTCAAGCGATGAGGGCGCGGCGTTTTCGATAGTCGCTATCAATTGATTAGTTAATTTCAATTGTAGATTTGTATCGGACTTGATTATGATCGAGCAACTGTCAACACAACACTGGAGCCCACAATGACCACACAACGCCCCGAGATCAAGACCATGGCCAACCTGGAAGCCGCCTTTGCCGGCGAATCCATGGCGCACATCAAGTACCGCTATTTCGCCAAGCTGGCGCGCGAAGCCGGCGACGAGGAAACCGCAAAAACCTTTGAAGCCACGGCCGACCAGGAAGTCATGCATGCGTTTGGCCACCTGGACCTGCTCTACCCCAAGGCTGGCATGACACCGGCCAAGGCGCTGCAAATTGCCATTGACGGCGAAACCTACGAGTACACCGAGATGTACCCAGGCTTTCGCGCCACGGCCGAAGCCGAAGGAAATGCAGCCGCTGCCGCCGAGATGAACGAGCAGATCGAAGAGTCCAGGGTGCATGCAGCCCAGTTCAGGGCAACGCTTGAAAAAGCCCAGAAGCGTTTCGCCGCCCTGGCCAAGGTCGAAGAGCGCCATGCGAACCACTACAAGGCACAGCTGGCCAAGGTCAGCGCCTGACCCGGTCCGGATCTACTCCTTTATTCATAGCTTTTCATGCCCGTATACATTGGGCCAAAGCCATTTTTTACTAAAATTTCAGGAACCCTCATGAAAACCTATCTTTGCATCGTTTGCGGCTTTGTGTACGACGAAACAGTGGGCCGCCCAGAAGACGGCATTGCCGCCGGAACGCGCTGGGCCGATGTGCCCGAAAGCTGGGAATGCCCGGACTGCGGCGTCGCCAAGGCCGACTTTGAAGTGGTCGAGATCTGAGCCCTGGAGGCCCGCTGGTTGCACCAGCGTTTCGCTCTGGCGCCCTTCTACCTTCCTTCCACCTTGAATTGAAAGAGTCCGTGATGGCCCAACTTGCCCGAGCCCATTTACCAGCCCCATCCGGAGCGCACGCATGATGGCGCCGGTGATCGTGATTGGCGCCGGCCTGGCAGGCTGGACCACCGTGCGTGAATTCCGCAAACTGGACACCACCACGCCGGTGCTGCTGATCACGGCGGACAGCGGCGACTTCTACGCCAAGCCGTCGCTGTCCAACGCGTTTGCCCAAGGCAAGCTGCCCGCGCAGCTGGTCAGCACGCCGGCCGACAAAATGGCCGCCACGCAAAACGTGACGCTGCTGCCCCACACCCGGGTCAGCGCCATCGACACAGCCGCAAAAACCATTACCACGCCGGCCGGCACGCAAGCCTACCGCCAGCTGGTGCTGGCCACCGGCGCGCAGCCGATACGCGTTGCGCTGGAAGGCGACGCCGCGGACCAGGTGCGCAGCGTCAATTCGCTGCAGGACTTTGCCGCTTTCCACGCCCACCTGCAGACCGCCACCGACCAGCCGGACCGGCATGTGCTGATCATGGGCGCCGGCCTGATTGGATGCGAGTTTGCCAACGACCTGGCCCAGGCCGGTTACCGCGTCAGCGTGGTGGACCCCGGCGCCCGGCCGCTGGCGGCGCTGCTGCCCGAAGCGGCCAGCGACGCGCTGCAGCAAGCCCTGCAGGCGCTGGGCGTGCGCTTTTACTGGGGCACCACCGTGCGCGCCGTCAATGCGACATCGGGTGCCGGCGGGCTGGCGGTGTCGCTGGCCAGCGGCGAGGAACTCGCGGCCCATGGTGTGCTGAGCGCCGTTGGCCTGCGCGCCGACACGCTGCTGGCCCAGGCGGCTGGCCTGCAGGTGGACCGCGCGATTGTGGTCAACACGCAACTGCAAACGAGTGCGCAGGATGTATTTGCGCTGGGCGACAACGCGCAGTACGCCAGCGCGGCTTCGGCGCTGTCGGCGCACGGCTCGGCGCTGCCTTACGTCATGCCCATCATGGCGGCGGCCCGGGCGCTGGCGGCCAACCTGGCGGGTACACCGACCACGCTGGCCTTTGCGCTGATGCCGGTTTCTGTCAAGACGCCGGCGTTGCCGCTGGTGGTGGCGCCGCCCCAGCCCGGCACGCCCGGCCAGTGGAACGCGCCTGCGCCGGGGATCTGGCAATGGATCGACGATGCGGGCCTGCCGCGCGGCTTCGTGCTGGCGGGCACGCAAACGGCGCAACGCATGGCGCAGTCCAAACTGGTGACGCTTTAGCCCGGCTCCGTGCGCTTGCTACCTGAAAAGTCAAAAGCGCAGCACCTGTTTTGCATGGACTTGGCTCTGGGAGGGACGCTGCCGACGTCCTACAATCCCGAGACTTGAAAAAATTGACGGCCACCCCGGCCGTTCTGCTGGAGACTTTTTAATGCCAACACCCACCGCCACGACGCCTGACAACCGTGAAGAAAAGCGTGCCGAGCTGCACCGCGCAGCGCTTGAGTACCATGAGTTCCCGACGCCCGGCAAACTGGCCATCGCCGCGACCAAGCAACTGACCAACCAGCGCGACCTGTCGCTGGCCTACTCGCCCGGCGTGGCCGCGCCCTGTGAGGAAATCGTCAAGGACCCGAACGCGGTGTTCAAGTACACCAGCCGCGGCAACCTGGTGGCGGTGGTGACCAACGGCACGGCGGTGCTGGGCCTGGGCGACATCGGCCCGCTGGCGTCCAAGCCGGTCATGGAAGGCAAGGCCGTGCTGTTCAAGAAGTTCGCCGGCGTGGATGTGTTTGACATCGAGATCGACGAAAAAGACCCGGCCAGGCTGGTCGACATCATTGCCGCGCTGGAGCCCACCTTTGGCGCCATCAACCTCGAAGACATCAAGGCGCCAGACTGCTTTTACGTCGAGCGCGAACTGCGCAAGCGCATGAAGATTCCGGTGTTCCACGACGACCAGCATGGCACGGCCATCACGGTGGGCGCGGCGATCCTGAACGCGCTCAAAGTGGTCGGCAAGGACGCCAAAAGCGTCAAGCTCGTGACTTCCGGTGCGGGCGCCGCCGCGCTGGCTTGCCTGAAGCTGCTGGTCAAGCTCGGCATTCCGCGCGAAAACATCTTTGTGACCGACCTGGCCGGCGTGGTCTACGAAGGCCGTACCGAGCTGATGGACGAAGACAAGATCGAGTTTGCGCAAAATACGCCGGCGCGCACGCTGGGCGAGATCATTGAGGGCGCCGACATTTTCCTGGGTCTTTCGGCGGGTGGCGTGCTCAAAAAAGAGATGGTCCAGAAAATGGCGGTCCGTCCCATCATTTTTGCACTGGCCAACCCCACACCGGAGATCACGCCCGAAGAGGTCAAATTGGTGCGCGATGACGCCATTATGGCAACCGGCCGCGCAGACTACCCGAATCAGGTCAACAACGTCCTGTGCTTTCCCTACATTTTTCGCGGGGCGCTGGACGCCGGTGCATCGACCATCACCATCGAGATGGAAATTGCGGCTGTGCACGCGATCGCCGAACTGGCCCAGGCCGAGCAAAGCGAAGTGGTGGCGGCAGCCTATGCCGGCGAGCAACTGGCGTTCGGGCCCGACTACCTGATCCCCAAGCCGTTTGACCCGCGCCTGATGATGAAGATTGCGCCCGCCGTGGCGCAGGCGGCCGCCGACAGCGGCGTGGCCCTGCGGCCGGTGCAGGACATGGCAGCCTACCGCGAGCGGCTGCAAAGCTTTGTCTATGCGTCCGGCACCCTGATGAAGCCGATTTTTGCGGCCGCCAAGGCTGCCGCCCGCAAACGCGTGGCCTATGCCGAGGGCGAGGAAGAGCGCGTGCTGCGCGCCTGCCAGATCGTGGTGGACGAGGGCCTGGCACGGCCCACCCTGATTGGCCGCCCGGCCATCATTGCGCAGCGCATTGCCAAGTTTGGCCTGCGCCTGCGGGAAGAGCTCGACTACGACGTGGTCAACGTCGAGCAGGACCACCGCTACCGCGACTTCTGGCAGACCTACCACCGCATGATGGAGCGCCGCGGCGTGACGGTGCAGATGGCCAAGATTGAAATGCGCCGCCGCCTCACGCTGATTGCCGGCATGCTGCTGCAAAAGGGCGATGTCGATGGCCTGATCTGCGGCACCTGGGGCACGACGGCCCACCACCTGGACTATCTGGACCAGGTCATCGGCAAGCGCGAAGGCGTGAACACCTACGCCTGCATGAACGGCCTGCTGCTGCCGGGCCGCCAGGTCTTCCTGCTCGACACCCACGTCAACTACGACCCGACGGCCGAACAGCTGGCCGAGATCACCGTGATGGCGGCCGAGGAAATGCTGCGCTTTGGCATCAAGCCCAAGGTGGCCCTGCTGTCGCACTCCAACTTCGGTTCGTCCAACCAGCCCAGCGCACTGAAGATGCGCCGCGTGCTGGAGTTGCTGCGGGAAAATGCACCCTGGCTGGAAGTCGACGGCGAAATGCACGGCGACGTCGCGCTGGACGCCGGTGCACGCGGCGCCATGATGCCCAACAGCACGCTGGCGGGCGAGGCCAACTTGCTGGTGTTGCCCAACATTGATGCCGCCAACATTTCCTACAACCTGCTCAAGGTCGCAGCCGGCGGCAATATCGCCATTGGCCCCGTGCTGCTGGGCGCCAACAAGCCCATGCATATCCTGACTTCCACGGCCACCGTGCGCCGCATTGTCAACATGACGGCACTCACCGTCGCGGACGCCAACGCAACCCGTTAGGCCAAATAAGGACGACAGGGGCAGCAAGTGCTAACTTGCTCTGCCCTTGTCCCCTGTCCCCGTGCTGAAATTTTCAGCAAGCACTTGTTTTTTTAGCCCACATGCGGCAAACTACCCCTCTTGAAATTTAAGGGTTAACCCGAGAAATCGGCTGCTTGACTTCGGATTCAAAAACAAGGGATTTTCATGGTGCGCAAGGGGTGGAATTGGCGCACAGCTGTCATGGCTGTGCTGCTGGTCGTGTTGGCCAGCCTGAGCAGCTTGAGTCCCAGCGCAGTGCATGCCAAAGGCCCGTTTTTCGGGCCTCAGGTGGGCACGGTCGAAGCTGTTCAGTTGCCTCCCCAAGGGCGCAGCATGCTGACACTGATTTACGAGGGTGGGCCGTTTCGGCACGAGAAAGACGGTGTGGTGTTTGGCAACCGGGAGCGAATTCTCCCCATCAGCCAGCGCGGCTTTTACCGCGAATACACCGTCAGAACGCCCGGTGAGCGTAGCCGGGGCGCCCGGCGCATTGTCTGTGGTGGTTTCAAACCCGCTGCCCCCGATGCCTGTTATTACACCGACGACCACTATGCGAGTTTTCGCAGAATCGTTCAGTAAATTGAACTGTGGTTGTTATTTTGAATTTTGACTTAAGAGAAAGAGAAGCGGAGATGGATACACCACTTCGTAAGGACCACGAAACGCCACTGCGCAAGCAGGGCGAATCGCTCCTTCGTAAAAATGAAGACTCGCCCGTGCGCAAGCCGGACGAAACGCCTCTTCGCGGCGTGCGGCCCAACATCGTGCAGTCCATACGTGCCTTTCGCGTGCCTGAACTGCAAGAAGCCGCCACGCAGCTGAACCAGCATTTCCTGTACGCCAACCTGGGCAATGCCCAGAACAAGCAGGAAGTCCTGGACATGATTGCGGCGCAGTACACCTTCCCGGCGCATTTCGGCAAGAACTTCGATGCGCTGTACGACTGCATGACGGACCTGGTTCACAAGTCAGGCCCGCAGCCAGGCTTCATCGTCGTGCTGGAGCAAATTCCGGCGCACGCCAAGTTTGACAAGGAAGCGCGCGAGCAACTGCTCGACATCTTCAGGGATGCCGCGGACTACTGGGCGGATCGCAAGATCCCGTTCAGATGCTTCTATTCTTTTCTGTAGCCCGCTCCCCAGACATTGGCCAAGGGGATCGGGCGAATGAGGCCCTGCAAGTAGTTTCAGAAGGCGATGAGCCTATGCCTACTGACAAACTGATAGATATCTCGCCGATGGCGCTGCGCATGAGCAGCCCCTTCAACGCGGCGTACTGGCTCACCGCAGCCTGACATCCACGCTTCAGTTTGAAACTAAAAAAGCCCGCTGGTCACAGCGGGCTTTTTTTATGCGCAAATCGGGCGCGGGCCCCTGTCAATCGAGCGCAGGCAGCTCTTTTTACAAGCTACCCGGGCTTGGTCGCAACCTGCTGCGCCAGCGCCAGGTATTCGGCCACCGGCACTTCTTCGGCGCGCCGCTGCACATCAAACGAGCCGGCAAAGTCACGCGCGGCAAGCCACTGGCCCAGCGTGTGGCGCAGCAATTTGCGGCGCTGGCTGAAGGCCACCCGCACCAGTTCGCTGAGCTGCCTGACATCGAGCGCCACCGGGTCGGCCCGCGGCACCATGCGCACCACGGCGCTGTTGACGCGCGGCGGCGGATCAAAGCTTTGCGGCGGCACGAACAGCACGTTTTCCATGGCGTAGCGCCACTGCAGCATCACGCTGAGCCGGCCATAGTCGCTGGTCGACGGCGCGGCCACCATGCGGTCAATCACTTCCTTTTGCAGCATGAAGTGCTGGTCTTCAATCACGTCCACCGCGTCCAGCAGGTGAAACAGGATGGGCGTGGAGATGTTGTAGGGCAGGTTGCCGACCACGCGGATTTTGGGCCGACCGCCGCCAATATCTTCAGCCAGATGGACAAAATCCACGCGCAGCACGTCGGACTCGACCACGGTGAGCTTGGGGTGCTGGCGCAACTGCTGCGCCAGGTCGCGGTCCAGCTCAATCACCGTCAGGTGGCCCAGCCGCTCGACCAGCGGCTGCGTCAGCGCCGCCAGACCGGGCCCGATCTCCACCATGGCCTGGCCGGCCTGCGGTGCAATCGCGTCGACGATGCCTTCAATGATCAGCCGGTCCGTCAGGAAATGCTGGCCAAAACGCTTGCGCGGGATATGTTTCATGGCAGGCGAGATTCGGTCACGTGAGGGTTGATCTGGAGGGCCAGCGGCCGCCGCGCCGGGCCGCCCCAAGCAAGGCCAGCCCCCTCGGGGGGCAGCGAATTACACGAAGTGAAGAGCGTGGGGGCCATGTTCACTGGGGTGCGTCCCGGAACTCCACATAGGCGCGGCCGCGGACGTCCTGAACCCAGGTGACATAGGCTTCCTGCTGCTTTTTCTCGCGCAGCATGTTGCGCGCGATGTCGCGCTGCTCGCGCGCAGAGAGCTGGGTTTCACGCCGCTCCAGCACCTGCAGCAGGTGCACGCCAAAGCGCGACACCAGGGGGTCGGAAATCTGGTTGGGCGACAGGCTGTTCATGACCTTTTCAAACTCGGGCACGAACATGCCCGGATTGGCCCAGCCCAGGTCGCCGCCTTCCTTGGCCGAGCCGTCCTGGCTACTTTCGCGCGCCAGTGCGGCAAAGTCGGCCTGGCCTGCCAGGATGCGCTTTTTGAAGCCGGCCAGTTTCTCGATCGCGGCGGCCTCGCTGAGTGGGGGCGTGGGCCGCAACAGGATGTGGCGCGCGCGGGTTTGCGTGATGACGGCGTCTGGCGCGCCCGCCTGCCTTTTTTCGACCACCTTCAGGATGTGAAAGCCGGCCGCGCTGCGCACCGGGCCGGCCAGACCGCCTGCGCGCAGCGACTGCGTCGCCTCGACAAACAGTGGCGGATAACGGTCTGCCGTGCGCAAGCCCATCTGGCCGCCGTTGCTGCGCGAAGGCGCGCTGGAAAACTCGTTGGCGAGCGCCGCGAAGTCGGCACCGCCGCGGGCACGCTCGAGCACCTGCTGGGCTTTGGCCTGCAGTGCGGCGACCTGGGCAGGCGTGGCATTCTCAGGCACCGCCACCAGGATTTCAGCCAGATTCAGGGCCATCGCTGACAAATCGGCTCCTGCTCCGGCGCTGCCTTGCTGGTCGCGCAAAAACTGGTCAATTTCCTGCTCGCTCACCGTCACCCGCGACTCGACTTCGCGCTGGCGCAGGCGGGTCACCAGCAACTCGTCGCGCAGTTCCGAGCGAAACTGGTTGTAGTCAATGCCGTCGGCTTGCAGCCGGCGGCGCAACTCGTCCACAGAGAGCTGGTTCTGGCGCGCGATGGACTCGACGGCGGCATCGACCGCGCTGTCCTCGACACGCAGGCCTGAGGCACGCGCCATCTGCAGCTGCGCCTTGTCACTGATCATGCGTTCGATCAACTGCGGCACCAGCTCGCTGCGGGGCGGCACCGCCGTGCCTTGCTGGAGCAGTTGCTGCTCGGTGCGCAGCAGCTTGGCGCGCAGTTCGTTGTTGGTGATCGGCTCGGAATTGACCACCGCGACGATGAAATCAGCCGTGCGCTGCGCGGACGCGCCCGTGCTGGCGGCAGGGACTGCGCGCTGCAAGCTGCCCGAAGGCCGCAGGCCCTGGGCCTGTGCGCCCATCAGGGGCAGCGCCAGCACAAGTGCCAGTGCAGCCGCCCGTGGCCGGGACAGAAAGAATCCGGTAGCAAAGCGTTGGTTAGTCATAAGTGGTAAAGCGGCTGGGCGTGCTGATGGTGTCCCGCAGGTTTTGATACCGCGGAACATTGGTTTTGAGGGTTTCCAGAGGGCTGGCGCCGACGCGCGAGAAGCCGACCATTTCAAGCTGGAACAAAATACGGGTGTTGGACGTGGTGATGCTGTTTTGCGAGCGCTGAAGCACCACGCGGCCAATCCAGCAGCAGCCATCATATTCAATGCCTACCACCGCATCCACCAGCTTTTTGTCCAACACGCTGTAGTTCAAGCGCCCGACGCTGTAGTAGCGCCCGCCGCCCTGGCCCCGGCCAGGCCCCAGATTTTGCCCCTTGTCGCCCCACAGGTCGTTGATGGGCCACTGCCAGCCGACGTCAATCTGCTTGCTGTCGCTGATGGCGCGCTGGCGCCGGAACGCGGCACTGATGACGCGGTAGTCGCTGGGGTTGTAGCGCACGCCCACCGACGCGCGTTCGGACTGCCGGGTCTTGGGGTTGTACTGCACCGTGCTGTCAAACGCCCACTGCGGCACCCAGTTGACTGACGCGCCGGCCAGCAAGTCGCTGACGCGGTCGGTGACGGGCAGGCCGCCGGGCAAGGTCACCTTCTGGTCTTCAAAGCGCAGGCGCTGGGCCACACCCACGCGCACCGCCTCGGCACCGGTGGCGGGGTCGAGCAAGCGGGAGGTCAGGCCCAGCGTGAGCAGGTTGGCGTCTGCAATGCGGTCATTGCCGACAAACGCGTTCTCGGTGAACACCGTCGCAAAGTTAAAACTGTTGGCGCCCGAGTCGTAGTTGGGCAGCCCGCTCTGGTCGCGGTAAGGCGTGCGCACATAAAACGCGCGCGGCTCCAGGGTCTGGGTAAAGCTGCGGCCCAGCAGGCTGGCATCGCGCTCGTACTGCAGCCCGCTGTCCAGGCTGAAGGTGGGCACCACCCGGGAAGCCGAGGTCGCGCCCATCATGGAGCCGCTTGTCAGCGCGCTGTCCAGCTGGTAGCTGGTGGCATGCAGTTGCACCTTGGGCGTGATGAAGCCGGCCGGCCAGAGCCACGGCCGGCTCAGCTGCGCCAGGGTGAACGCCCGGCTGCCGTTGGGCTGCCTGGTCAGGCGCTGGTCGGCCGAAAAACGGGTGTAGTCGCCCGCCACCGACCAGTCAAAGCCGTCACCGAGGACGCCCAGGCCCGCCAGCGGCGCATCGACGCGGGTGTAGGCGGCGGTCAGCTGGGGCAGGCGGTCGTAGGGCGGAACGATGGGTGCGTCCAGATCCTGCAGGGTTTGCCACTTCAGGGCACGCGCCGTGGTGGAGAAAAACCCCTTGCCCCATGACAAGGTCGCATCCTGGGGCAGCAGGCGCGGCGTGACCGAGCCGCTGGCAATCGGGAAATCGCGCCAGTAGTTGTTGTCACTGACGCGGTTCAGGTTCAGGGCCAGCCCCAAGTTGCCCACGGCCGGCAACCCGCTGTTGATAACGCCGGTATGCTGGTAGTTGTAGGACCAGCGGTCGCGGTCGCGCAACTGGTCCGAGGGCATCACGCTGGCGCGCAGCTCGCCCTTGTAGCCCGGCTCCAGATAGCGGAACTCGCCGGCCAGGTCAATGCCGCGCTTGCTCATGATGGCGGGTGAAAACGTCGCGTCACGGTTGGGCGCAATGTCAAAGTAATACGGCTGGCGGACCGAAAAGCCGTCGACCGAACTCACGTTGAGCGTTGGCGGCAGCAGGCCGGACTTGCGCTTGTCGCTGAGCGGAAAGCTCACCACGGGAAACGCCAGAATCGGCACATTCTTGAAACGCACCACCGCCCCGGTCGCCACCCCGACATCCTTGTCGAGGTCAAACGTGATGCTTCTGGCGCGCAGTTCCCAGGCCGGTTGCCAGCTGGCTTCGTTGCCCCGCTCGCAGGTGGTGTAGGTCACGCGCCGCGCCGTCAGGTGTTTGTCGTCAATGAAGTCGACGCGCTCGGCCTGGCCATTGCCGCCGTTTTTCAGGAAGCGGTAGGTCGGCGTGGTGAAAAACCCCTCGAAGCGGTCCAGCTGGATCTTCAGCTCGGGGCCTTCAAAGCGGTTGCCGGCGCGGTTGATGCGCACATTGCCCACGCTGGTCAGCAGATCGTCGGGCTGGTAGTACTCGATGCGATCGGCGCGCAGCGAGGTCGCGCCGCGGCGCAATTCGGCATTGCCTTCAATCACGGTTTCCAGGTCGGGGCGCCCCGACAGCTTGTCGCCAAACACAAACGTGGGGCCGGTGTTCTCGGGTGCGTTGGAGACTTCCTCGGCCAGCATGGGCGTGCTTTTGAGCGTGGCCGGGCCTGGTGCCTCGGCCGTTTCCGCCAGCGCCTGGGCGCGCACCGGCCCGGCGCAGGCCAGCCCCAGCGCGGCGGAAAAAGCCAGCACCAGGACCGCGCGAGCGACCGGGGAGAGAATAAAAGGCGACTGGGATGCGTGGCGCATCATTTATGTGAGATAAACCCGTTGGTAAAAGCAGGCCCGATTATCCATGACCCTCCATTTCCCCCGCATCCTGCCTTGCGAGCGCATGGCAGCAACCCCCGCAAGAGCTCAAGAACCATGACCGCACCCTCTATTGCCTGGGCCGACCCGGCGCGCGCCAGCGCCTTTCACCAGTGGCTGACGGCCCTGGCCCCGCAGCACGGACTGAACGCCGACAGCGTCAGGCTGGCCTCTGCCGATGCCAGCTTTCGCCGCTACTTTCGGGTCGACGCCGCCGCGCCGGCCGCACCAAAGAGTTACATCATCATGGACGCGCCGCCCGCGCAGGAAGACTGCGCGCCCTTTGT
>NZ_JADMJK010000211.1 GCF_018780625.1 Polaromonas sp.
CAGCGCCAGCGCCAGCGCCAGCAGCCGTGGCGATCAAGCCAGAAGTCGCGGCCGCACCGCCTCCCGCTGAGCCAAGCCTCCTCGACGACTTGCTCGCTAACCCGCTGATACTGCCGCTGGCAGGGGGCTTGCTGGCGCTATTGGCTGGCCTTGGCTTTTACCGCTACCGCCAGCGCGACAAAGGCGCACAGGTAGACAGCTCTTTCATGGACAGCCGGCTGCAACGCGACTCCTTCTTCGGCGCCAGTGGCGGCCAGCGTGTGGATACCAAGGACGCTAAAGGCACGGGCTCATCCGTGATGTATTCCCCCAGCCAACTCGATGCGGGTGGCGATGTGGACCCGGTGGCGGAAGCCGATGTGTACCTGGCCTATGGTCGCGACCTGCAGGCGGAAGAAATTCTCAAGGAAGCCCTGCGTATCACCCCGATGCGTGTAGCCATTCACAGCAAGCTGCTGGAAATTTATGCCAAACGGCATGACAGCAAGGCTTTCGACAGCGTCGCCATCGACGCCTTTAACCTCACAAAGGGCTTCGGGCCCGAATGGGCTTATATCGCCGAGATGGGCCGCGAGATTGATCCCGCCAATCCGGTGTATCAACCCGGCGGACAGCCTGCCGCTGATGGCTTCGCCGCAACACGGGGGCCTTCTCCCTCCGTGCAGGATAGTCTGCCGGTGCAGGTGCCTAAGCCGGCGGTGGATGTCGACCTGGACCTGGATTTTTCACTGGATGATTCACCCCGGGTAGACGCTCCCGCAGCGCCTTCATCCAGCGTTCAGGCGTTCGCTCCTGAGCCTGCGGTGGCAGCTCGGCCCGAATTGAAGAAGAACGATCCGGACCTCGATTTCGGCAATGCAATGACGGCTCCGTCCGCAGTATCCATCGCTGCAACGGCCTTACCGCCCAGTGAAGCACCGCCTTTCGACATCGATTTCCCATCCAACGGCCTGGACTTCACGACCGAGCCCCTGGCCGCACCGGAAGCGGTGAAGCCCGCGAAGGCCGACGACAGCGGGATGCTGGAGTTTGACCTGGACTCATTGTCTCTGGATTTCGAACCCTCCGGCGCGCCAGCAACAGAGGGCATGGCAGCGACAGCAGGCAATCCCCTTGAGACCAAGTTCTTGCTGGCCGAGGAGTTCCACACCCTGGGCGATGCCGAGGGTGCCAGAGCGTTGGCCGAAGAAGTGCTGGCTCAAGCCAAGGGCCCCCTGAAAGTCAAAGCACAGGCATTTCTCAACGCACTGTCATGAGCGTTGTCTGAGGGCCTTCCGTTTTCTCCTGCGGAGGGGGTTTCCATGAGGATTGCGCTTGGCATCAGCTACAGCGGGAGTAGCTACGAAGGCTGGCAAAGCCAGCTCTCGCGCAACACGGTTCAGGACAAGCTCGAGCTGGCACTGACCCGGTTTGCAGTCCAGCCGATACGCGTGATGTGCGCGGGAAGAACCGACGCAGGCGTGCATGCGCTGATGCAGGTAGCGCATTTCGACACGCCTGTGCACCGTGAAGCCGCATCCTGGGTGCGCGGAACCAATGCCTTTTTGCCCGACGATATTGCGGTTCAGTGGGCACGGCATGTGCCGGATACTTTCCATTCCCGTGGCAGCGCCATTGCGCGCCGCTATGCTTACGTGGTGCTGGAATCCCCGGTTCGCCCCAGCGTGGAAGCCAAACGCGTGGGGTGGGTGTACCGACCGCTTGATGGCGCAGCCATGCAGGCGGCCATCCTGCATTTGATGGGCGAACACGACTTCAGCTCGTTCAGGGCTGCCCAGTGCCAGGCCAAATCGCCGGTCAAGACCATCAGCCGGATTGAAATTTCGCAGCGCGCCGGCTATTGGCGCTTCGAGTTTGAAGCCAACGCTTTTTTGCACCACATGATCCGCAACATCATGGGCTGCCTGCTGGCGATTGGCCAGGGTCGCTATCCGCCCGACTGGCTGGCTGAGGTGGTTGCCGCGCGCAATCGCAAGGTGTCCGCCCCCACGTTTTCCCCTGACGGCCTGTATTTTCTGGGTCCCGTTTACGAAGACCACCACGGCTTGCCGGACCGCACGCCCGCTTATGATTGGCTGCCATGACACATGTAGCCCCCACGCTCCCCGCTTCGCGTGGTTCGCTGCCCCCCGAGGGGGCCGCTGCCCTTGCAGGGCGCCACGCCGCCAGAGCCGGCGCATCTGAAGGCTGTCCAAGCCCGCGCAGGCGGACTTGGAGCCGCAGCCTTCAGCCTGCGGCCCGGCGAAGCCGGTTCCGCGGCCCCGGCTGGAAAAAAGAGCGCATGTGCTGTACTCCCCCCGAGGCCAGCCTATGACCGCTTTTCCATATACGCGCACCCGCATCAAGATCTGCGGCCTCACCCGCGAAGAGGACGTGGACGCCGCCGTGGCTGCCGGTGTCGATGCCGTGGGCTTTGTCATGTACGCGCCCAGTCCGCGCAGCGTCAGCGCTGAACGCGCCGCCGAACTGGCCCGCCGCCTGCCCCCCTTTGTGACGCCGGTGCTTCTTTTCGTCAACGCAACCGCTACTGAAATAATAGCTGCTTGCGCCCGTATACCCATGGCTTTGGTGCAATTTCATGGTGATGAATCGCCCGTGGACTGCCTGCAGGTGGGTCGGCCTTTCCTGCGCGCCGCACGCATTCCACTGGACGAACACCCCGGCGCAGGCGGCCTCCGGTTCGATCTCGTAAAATACGCCCAAGACTTCAAAGCTGCCCAAGCCATTCTCCTTGATGCCCATGTCGAGGGTTATGGCGGCGGCGGAAAAACATTCAATTGGTCACTTCTTCCTCAAAGCGTCAACGCTCACCTCGTTTTGTCTGGTGGGTTGACGCCTGCAAACGTGACCGATGGCATTTTGCAAGTCAGGCCGCGTTGCACCACGCTGGCCGTTGATGTGAGCTCAGGTGTCGAGATTTCAAAAGGAATCAAGAGCCTTGAGAGAATCATCCAATTTGTCGCAGCCGTTCGCGCTGCAGACGACCAACTTGTGAAAAATTATGTACAGCTACCAGCAACCTGACCTCACAGGCCATTTCGGCATTTACGGCGGCAGTTTCGTGTCTGAAACGCTGACCCACGCGCTCACTGAACTCAAAGCTGCTTACGCCAAATATCAGCATGACCCGGAGTTCCTGGCTGAATTCCACTATGAACTGAAGCACTTTGTGGGCCGCCCTTCCCCCGTCTACCACGCCGCGCGCATGAGCCGCGAGCAGGGCGGTGCGCAGATCTACCTCAAGCGCGAAGACCTCAACCACACCGGCGCGCACAAGATCAACAACACCATAGGCCAGGCCATGCTGGCGCGCCGCATGGGCAAGCCGCGCATCATCGCCGAAACCGGCGCAGGTCAGCACGGCGTGGCCACCGCCACCATCTGCGCGCGCTACGGCCTCGAATGCGTGGTTTACATGGGCAGCGAAGACGTCAAGCGCCAGAGCCCCAATGTCTACCGCATGAAGCTGCTGGGCGCCACCGTAGTGCCGGTTGAAAGCGGCAGCAAGACGCTCAAAGACGCGCTCAACGAAGCCATGCGCGACTGGGTCGCCAACGTGGACAACACCTTCTACATCATCGGCACTGTGGCCGGGCCGCACCCTTACCCCATGATGGTGCGCGATTTCCAGAGCGTCATCGGTACCGAATGCCTGAGCCAGATGCCCGAGATGAACGACGGCAAGCAGCCCGACGCGGTGGTCGCCTGCGTCGGCGGCGGCAGCAATGCCATGGGCATTTTCTATCCCTACATCACCCATGAGCAGACTCGCCTGATCGGCGTGGAAGCTGCCGGCGAAGGCATGGACAGCGGCAAGCATTCGGCCTCGCTGCAGCGCGGCCTGCCCGGCGTGCTGCATGGCAACCGCACCTATGTCCTGCAAAATGAAGACGGCCAGGTCACCGAGACGCACAGCATCAGCGCCGGCCTCGACTACCCCGGCGTCGGCCCCGAGCATGCTTATCTGAAAGACATCGGACGCGCCGAATATGTCGGCATCACCGACGCCGAAGCGCTCGCCGCCTTTCATTACCTGTGCCGCACCGAAGGCATCATTCCGGCGCTGGAGTCGGCCCATGCCGTGGCTTACGCCATGAAACTGGCCAA
>NZ_JADMJK010000236.1 GCF_018780625.1 Polaromonas sp.
CCCCCACGCTTGCCACTGCGTGTGCTGCGCTGCCCCCCGAGGGGGCTGGCCTTGCTGGTGGCGGCCCGGCACGGCGGCCGATGTCCCCCCTGCTGGAACAAATGGATTAATCATGGCCAGTTACATCCTCAAGCGCTTGCTGCTGATGATCCCGACCTTGTTCGGGGTGCTGCTGCTGACCTTTGCCATTGTGCAGTTTGTGCCGGGCGGGCCGGTCGAGCAAATGGTGGCGCAATTGCAGGGGCGCGATTCCGGGGGCGAGCGGGCATCCGTCGCCGGTGCCGGTTATCGGGGCCGGCAAGGAGTGGACGCTGAGCGCATCAAGGAAATCAAGACGCTTTACGGCTTTGACAAACCGTTGCAGGAGCGTTTTGTGCAAATGCTGGGGCGCTTTGCCCGCTTTGACCTGGGCAACAGCTTTTACCAGCACAAGGATGTATGGCAGCTGATCAAGGAAAAGCTGCCGGTCTCCGCCAGCCTGGGCCTCTGGACCTTTTTCATCAGCTACCTGATTGCCGTGCCGCTGGGCGTGGCCAAGGCGGTGCGGGCGGGCACGCGGTTTGACTTTGTCACGACCCTGGTCGTGCTGGTCGGCTACGCGATTCCGGGTTTTGTGCTGGGCGTGGCGCTGCTGGTGGTGTTTGGCGGGCAACTGCAGCTGTTTCCGCTGCGCGGGCTGACGTCGGCCAACTGGGAGACGCTGAGCTGGGGTGGGCGCATCACCGACTACCTCTGGCACATCACGCTGCCGGTCATCTCCATGGTGTTGGGAAGCTTTGCCGTGACGGCGGTGCTGACCAAAAACTCGTTTCTGGAAGAAATCCGCAAGCAGTACGTGATGACGGCCCGCGCCAAAGGGCTTTCGGAGCGCCAAGTGCTTTGGAAGCATGTGTTTCGCAATGCATTGATTCCCATCATCACGGGTTTTCCGGCGGCCTTTATCGGCGCTTTTTTTACCGGCTCCCTGTTGATTGAAACACTGTTTTCGCTCGATGGGCTCGGCCTGCTCAGCTATGAAAGCGTGATCCGGCGCGACTACCCGGTGGTGCTGGGAACGCTTTACTTTTTCACGCTGATTGGCCTGGTCACCAAGCTCATCAGCGATCTTTGCTATGTCTGGGTCGATCCCCGAGTGAAGTTTGATTGAACATGGACATCGCCTCTTCATCCCCGCCATCCCTCTCACCGTCGCGCCGTGCCTGGCAGCGCTTCAGGCGCAACCGGCTGGGCTACTGGAGCCTGCTGCTTTTTAGCGCGCTGGTCGTGCTCAGCCTGTTTGCAGAGGTGCTGTCCAACGACAAGCCGCTGGTCGCCCGCTACCAGGGCGAGTTGTACTTTCCGCTATTCAAGGACTATTCGGAAAAAACCTTTGACGGCGACTTCGACACACCCGCCGACTACCTCGACCCCTTCATCCGTGAAAAATTGAGCCAGGATGGCAACTGGGCCATTTATCCGCCCAATCCCTACGGGCCGCGCACCATCAACTACTTTGCGAAAGAGCCCAACCCCTCGGCCCCATCGCGCGACAACCTGTTGGGCACGGACGACCGGGGGCGCGATTTGCTGACGCAACTGATTTACGGCTTTCGCCTCAGCGTGCTGTTTGGCCTGGCGCTGACGGTCATCGGAGTCGTCATCGGCGTCATCACAGGGGCGATTCAGGGCTACGTGGGCGGCAAGACCGACCTGGTGTTTCAGCGTTTCATGGAAATCTGGGGCTCCATGCCGGAACTCTACATTTTGATTATTTTCAGCGCCATGTTTGCGCCCAGCGTGGCCTTGCTGCTGCTGCTGCTCAGCCTGTTTGGCTGGATGGGGCTTTCAGACTACGTGCGCGCCGAATTCTTGCGCAACCGCCAGATGGACTATGTGCGGGCAGCCCGCGCCTTGGGCGTTGGCAACCTGCAAATCATGTGGCGCCACATCTTGCCCAACAGCCTCACGCCCGTGGTGACTTTTTTGCCTTTTCGCATGAGCGCCGCGATTTTGGCGCTGACCTCGCTCGATTTCCTCGGTCTGGGCGTGCCGCCGGGAACGCCCTCGTTGGGGGAGCTGCTCAATCAGGGCAAGGCCAATATCGACGCCTGGTGGATTTCGCTGTCAACATTTGCGGTGCTGGTTGTCACGCTGCTGCTGCTGACCTTCATGGGTGACGCCCTGCGTGATGCACTGGATCCGCGAAAGGCAGAGCTATGACCCCCACGCTTGTCGCTTCGCGTACTACGCTGCCCCCCGAAGGGGCTGTTCCGCCTAAGGGCGGCCTGTCGGCGGAACGCTCATTCCCGATGCTGCTGGAAGTAAAAAGACTGAAGGTTGCGTTTGCCGGAAAGGAAGTCGTTCGCGGCATTGATTTTTCCATTGCGCCCGGGGAGAAGCTTGCGCTAGTCGGGGAGTCGGGCTCAGGCAAGACGGTGACAGCCTTGAGCCTGCTGCGGCTGGTTCAAAACGCCGAAATCAGCGGGCAGGCCTTATTTTCTGCGCCAAATGGCGACGTCGTGGATTTGTTGTCCTTGCCAGAAGGGTCATTGCGCGGCATCCGAGGCCGCGACATCGCCATGATTTTCCAGGAGCCCATGACGGCGCTGAATCCCTTGTTCAGCGTGGGCGACCAGATTGCCGAAGTTTTACAACTAAAACAGGGTCTAACCCAATACCAGTCTACGCAAGAAGCTATCAAATTATTAGCGGACACCGGTATCCCGGATGCCGAAAGGCGGGCTCGATCGTTTCCCCACCAGCTGTCGGGCGGACAGCGCCAGCGCGCCATGATCGCCATGGCGCTGGCCTGCCAGCCGCGGCTGCTGCTGGCTGACGAGCCCACCACGGCGCTCGATGTGACCTTGCGCGGCCAGATTCTGGACCTGCTCAGTGACTTGCAGCGCAAAAACGGCATGGCCGTGCTGATGATTACGCACGACCTGAACCTGGTGCGCCGGTTCGCCGACCGCGTTGCCGTCATGGAAAACGGCCATATCGTGGAACAGGGGCCGGTCGCGGACGTGTTTGCCAACCCGCAGCATGGCTACACCCGAAAACTCATAGACAGCAAACCGGTCAGGGATGTCGCAGTGCATCAGGCGGGCGCGACCGGCGCTTCACCCGTGATGCAGGCCAGCCATGTCCGTGTGGCCTACCCCGTGGCTGTTCCTGGCCTGCGCGGCTGGTTCAGGCAGGGTGAATTTATCGCCGTCCAGGATGCCTCGTTCACGATTGCACCGGGCAAGACCCTGGGAGTGATCGGCGAATCGGGCTCTGGCAAATCCACTTTGGCCTTGGCCGGCCTTGGTCTGCTTCCGTTTTCCGGGGAACTGCTGGCGGCTGGCCAACCCTGGACACGGCAGGCGAACCGCAACAAGGCCATTCGCAAGGCCGTTCAAGTGGTGTTTCAAGATCCGTTTTCGTCGCTTTCACCGCGTATGACGGTAGAAGCCATTGTGGAAGAGGGTTTGCTGGTGCACGAGCCGGCGCTAAACGAGGCACAGCGCCGCCAGCGCGTCCTGCTGGCGCTGGCCGACGTGGGCATGGGGGAGGGCGAGGAAGCCGGGCGGTTTACCGGTTTGTTGCAGCGCTATCCGCACGAATTTTCCGGCGGCCAGCGCCAGCGGCTGGCGATTGCGCGTGCGCTCATCATCAATCCCATCCTGCTGGTGCTGGACGAGCCGACCAGCGCACTCGATGTCACCATCCAGAAGCAGGTGCTTGCACTGCTGCAGCGCCTGCAGCGTGAACGCGGCTTGAGCTATCTTCTGATCACGCACGACGTTGACGTGATACGGGCCATGGCCCATGACGTGATGGTGATGAAGGACGGCGAAGTGGTGGAGTCCGGCACGGTATTTTCTGTACTGGAGGCTCCGTGCCACCCGTATACCCGGGTGCTGGTGGCGCAGGCTTGAAGATTTGCGCGGGATGCACGCAAATTTATTAAAATAGCGGCCGGTTAATGCAGGCTAACCGCCTGAACAAGCCCGTTCCGGTGCGCAATTGTTGCATTTCAAGCGTTTGGCGCGCTATAATATGCGCTTCACGACCAAATGGGCGGGTTTTCACCGCCCATTTTTTTTGGGCGTTTGTTTTT
>NZ_JADMJK010000245.1:0-2555 GCF_018780625.1 Polaromonas sp.
GCAGGGACCCAGACTGCGGGTCGCCTTTTCTTTGGGTACTTTCTTTTGGCGAAGCGAAGCAAAAGCAAAGTGCCTCGCCCGCCGGGCTAGACCGGCCAGCCCAACCACGACAACCCAACCCGCTACCAAAAAAGTAACTGCCCAAGCCCACTCCAGCCAACTCAGCCGCTCAATCCGCCCGCACCCGGCCCGACCCAATCACCGGCTTCCATCGGCCAATCTCCGTCTCGATCAGCTTGCCAAACACCTCGGGCGTGCTGGGCGTGGCCACTGCGCCTTCGGCTGTCAGGCGCGACCTGAGCGCGGGGGCGTTGAGCGCCTGGTTGATCTGGTCATTGAGTTTGGCGACGATCTCGCGCGGCGTGCCGGCCGGGGCCACCACGCCATACCACTGGTCTGCCTCAAAGCCCTTGTAGCCGCTCTCGGCCACGGTGGGCACCTCGGGCAGGGCGTCCAGCCGCTGCGGGCTGGACACTGCCAGCGCGCGCAGCTGGCCGTTCTTGAGCTGGCTCATGACGGCCGGCGCGCCGGTGAACAGCAGCTGGATCTGGCCGCCCATCAGGTCGGTCACGGCCGGTGCGGTGCCGCGGTAGGGGATGTGCAGCAGCGAGGTGCCGGTCTGCAGCTTGAAGTATTCGGTGGCCAGGTTGGCGGCGCTGCCGTTGCCGCCCGAGCCGTAGTTGAGCTGGCCGGGCCTGGCCTTGGCCAGTGCCACCAGTTCCTTGAGGTTTTTGGCCGGCACGGCGGGGTGCACCACCAGCACGTTGGGCACCCGCGCGACCCAGGCGACCGGCGCAAAATCCTTGACCGGGTTGTAGGGTAGCTTGGGGTAAAGGCTGGGGTTCACGGCCAGCGTGCCGATGTGGCCCATCAGCAGGGTGTAGCCGTCGGCCGGGGCCTTGGCCACCTTGTCGGCGCCTATGGCTCCGCCGGCGCCGGGAACGTTGTCCACGATCACGCTCTGGCCCCAGGCCTTGGTCAGTTCCTGGCCAATCGCGCGCGCCAGGATGTCGGTGCTGCCGCCCGGCGTGAACGGCACCACGATGCGGATCGGTTTGGACGGATAGGCCGCAGGCTGGGCCTGCGCCATGCCCAGTGCGCCAAAAATAGTATAAAAAATGGCCGTGACGCTTATGTTGCGGGCATGAGTAGCTATGTTTTTCATAGTAATTGCGGCACTTTTTCAGGGGTTGTTGAGAAGTATCTTGGCGGTGCGCTGGATCAGCGCCAGCGTGGCCTGCTGCGTCAGCGTGGCCGGCCGCAGCGAACTGGTGACCAGCGACAGCCGCGTGCGCAGCGGCGGATCGCCAATCATGCGCACGCTGAACGCCGACGGCTTGATGGAGCTGGCCACCGCGTTGCGCGACAGCAGCGCGCAGCCGGCGCCGTCGGCCACCAGGTCCAGAATCGCGGACACGCCGTCAATCTCCAGCGCAATCGTGGGCCGGCAGCCGATGCCCGCCATTTCGGCTTCCACATGCATGCGGATGGCGTTGGGCCGGCTCGGAATCACCAGCGGCAGCCTGGCCACGTCCCTGAGCGCAATTGGCGGCGGTGGCGGGTCTTCCTGCAGGCCGGGCGGGCGCGCCTGCACCAGCAGCAGATCCTCGTCCAGCAACGGCGTCATCTCGATGCCGGCGGCGGGCTGCGCGTTGTACAGCACGGCAATGTCGAGCCGGCCGTTGAGCAGCCATTCCTGCATGACCGCAGACAGGCCCTCGCTGATCGACAGCCGGGCGTCGGGCAGTTCGTGGCGAAAGGCGCGCGTCAGCGGCACCGTCAGCACCCGGGCCAGCGTGGGCGGCAGGCCGATCGCCACGCGCCCGGCCAGCGAGCCGCGCACGCGGCCCAGTTCCTCGCGGGCGCGTTCCACCTGGTGCAAGATGCCGCGCCCGTGCGCCAGCAGCAGCTTGCCCGCTTCGGTCGGCGTGGCGCCGCGGCCGTTGCGCACCAGCAGGCTTTGGCGCAGTTCGACTTCGAGCAGGCGCACCTGCCGGCTCAGCGCGGGCTGGGCCACATCGAGCGCAATGGAGGCGCGCGTGAAACTGCCGAGTTCGGCCACGCGCACAAAATATTCAAGTTGTTTGAGGTCCACGGACTGCAGTTTATCGGCATATCAAAGCCGGCGGTATAGGTTTTTGTTCTAGCTGATAGTCGCGGCGCACCCTGTCGCCGGGCTTGATAAATCCAGACAATGCACCCTACTATTCGAACTCCGAGGACGACAAACCCATGACTTCCCAGACGGCCATTCCCTGCCTGTTGATGCGCGGAGGCACCTCCAAGGGTCCGTTTTTCAACGAAGCCGACCTGCCGGCCGACATTCCCACGCGCGACAAGGTCTTGCTGGCGGTGCTGGGCTCGCCCGACAAGCGCCAGATTGACGGCCTGGGCGGCGCGCATCCGCTGACCAGCAAGGTCGGCATTGTGCGCAAAAGCACCACGCCGGGCGTGGACCTCGACTTCCTGTTTGCCCAGCTGCAGCCCGACAAGGACACGGTGGACACCGCCGCCAACTGCGGCAACATGCTGGCCGCCGTGGTGCCGTTTGCGCT
>NZ_JADMJK010000245.1:2655-4050 GCF_018780625.1 Polaromonas sp.
GTGCTGACGCTCAACACCGACATGCAGTGCGACGTGACGGTGCAAACCCAGGGCGGCGAGGTCCAGTACGAGGGCGACGCGCGCATCGACGGCGCGCCCGGCACCTCGGCGCCTATCACCATCAACTTTCTCGACACCGCCGGCTCGGTGTGTTCCGGCCTGCTGCCCACCGGCCAGGTCAAAGACAGCATCACCGTGACCGGCGAGGGCTTTGAGCCCTTCACGCTGGACGTGACCTGTATTGACAACGGCATGCCGCTGGTGCTGTTCAAGGCCAGCGACCTGGGCCGCACTGGCTATGAAAGCGTGGCTGAACTGAACGCCGACACCGAACTCAAGCAGCGCATCGAGGCGCTGCGGCTGCAGGTGTCGCTCAAGATGGGCCTGGGCGATGTCAGCAAAAAGAACTACCCCAAGATGACGCTGATTGCCGCGCCACGCGATGGCGGCAGCCTGACCACCCGCAGCTTCATTCCGCATGTCTGCCACGACGCGATTGGCGTGCTGGCGGCCGTGACCGTGGGCACGGCCTGCGTGCTCAAGGGCTCGGTCTGCGACGGCGTGGCCGTGATGCAGCCCGGGGCCACCCAGCATGTGTCGGTGGAACACCCCACGGGCGAGTTCAGCGTGGCGCTGGAAACCGACCCGGCCAACCCGCAAAGCGTGACCCGCGCCGCGCTGCTGCGCACCGCGCGCCTGCTGATGCGCGGCGAGGCGATGGTGCCGCGCTCGGTGTGGACGCCCAAGCAGTAACCCATCAGAAACAACAAACAGGAGAACTCCCATGAAGCAAGCCATGATCATTGACTGCCACGGCCACTACACCACGGCCCCCAAGGCGCTGGAAAACTGGCGCAACCAGCAGATCGCCGGCATCAAGGACCCGGTGATGATGCCCAAGGTGTCGGACCTGAAAATCAGCGACGACGAACTGCGCGAATCGATAGAGAACAACCAGCTGCGCCTGATGAAGGAGCGCGGCTCCGACCTGACCATCTTCAGCCCGCGCGCCAGCTTCATGGCGCACCACATCGGCGACTTCAATGTGTCCGCGACCTGGGCCGCCATCTGCAACGAACTGTGCTTTCGCATCAGCCAGCTGTTTCCCGACAACTTCACGCCCGCCGCCATGCTGCCCCAGTCGCCCGGCGTGGACCCGGCCACCTGCATTCCCGAGCTCGAAAAATGCGTCAGGGAATACGGCAATGTCGGCATCAACCTGAACCCCGATCCGTCGGGCGGCCACTGGACCAGCCCGCCGCTGAGTGACAAGCACTGGTATCCGATCTATGAAAAGATGGTCGAGCACGACATTCCGGCCATGATCCATGTGTCCACCAGCTGCAACGCCTGCTTTCACACCACCGGCGCGCATTACCTGAACGCCGACACCAC
>NZ_JADMJK010000146.1 GCF_018780625.1 Polaromonas sp.
CCGCGCCAGCGCGGCAGCAGAGAGGCATGAATGTTGAAGCAGCCCAACTTACGAGCCCCCACGCTTGTCGCTTTGCGTACTGCGCTGCCCCCCGAGGGGGCTGAACTTGCTTGGGGCGGTCCGGCGCTGCGTTCGCTGGCGCTCATCAGGTCGAGCACCCACTGCGGCAGGATCAGACCATAGGCCGCGACCACCATGGCCTCGGCGCCAGCCTCGACGGCGGCCTCGATCGCGGCGCGGGCAGCGGCCGCATCCTCGGAGTATTTGCCGTCCAGGCGCAGGCTGCGTGGCTGTGCCAGCGCCATCTGGTGGTCCAGCGCGAACTGCTTGACGGCGGAGGCCTGCAGCTTCATGCCGCGGCCGGCGGGGCGGTCGGGCTGGGTCAGCACCAGGGCGATGTCAAAGCCGGCGTTGTGCAGTTCGGCCAAGGCCACACGGGCAAATTCAGGGGTACCGGCAAAAATGATGCGCATGGGCGTCGATTCTAAAGACTCCCGGGCGCCCCAAGCGCCGCGCCGGGTTCAGCGCTCGGCGTCGCGCTCTTCGTCTTTTTTCTGCTTGACCATCTTGGTCTTGATGCGGTTGCGCTTGAGCGGCGACAGATATTGCACAAACACCTTGCCCATCAAGTGGTCCATCTCATGCTGGATGCAGACCGCCAGCATGCCTTCAGCCGCATGCACCTGGAGCTTGCCGTCCAGGTCCAGCGCCTGTACCTTGACGGCAATCGAACGCTCCACGCCGTCGTAGATACCGGGCACCGAGAGGCAGCCTTCATCGCCCATACGGGTCTCGGGGCTGGCCCAGATGATCTCGGGATTGAT
Organism: Polaromonas sp.; assembly: GCF_018780625.1. Classification (GTDB taxonomy): domain Bacteria; phylum Pseudomonadota; class Gammaproteobacteria; order Burkholderiales; family Burkholderiaceae_C; genus Polaromonas. Next base: position 825 of record NZ_JADMJK010000146.1, read on the forward strand.
CAGCACCATCGGCTGGTCGCGGTCTTCGCTCACGTCAATCACGACCAGGCGCTCATGCACGTCGACCTGCGTCGCGGCCAGGCCAATGCCCGCCGCTTCGTACATGATCTCGAACATGGCGTCGGCCAGCGCGCGAATGCGCGCGTCCACCGCCGCCACGGGTTTGGCCACCGTGTTCAGGCGCGGGTCAGGGTAGCGAAGGATGGAGAGTTGGGTCGATGAAGTTGTTTGGGTCATGGGGCAAAGGAAGAGATGTTGCTATTTTCGCCACTTTTCTCTATTTTTTAAAGCATCCGATATTCTCAGAATCGCGTAATCGTTGCTTAATCAGGGGCTTGCGTACAAAATCCGCAGTGATTTATCAAGAAAAAAACAAGGTCTGACGCGCCACTTGTCGCCGCATCAGACCCCCTGCCAGCCCCAAGGGCCTTCAAGATGCACACTATTTTTGGTCGTTTCAGTCGTATTTCAATAGCCGCTACTGTTTTTCTGGGCACCACTGTCGGCCTTCACGCACAGAATTTTCCCATCAGCGCAGACCAGCGGGCCACCGCCAACCAGGTGGCTGAAACCGGTGTTGCGCTGGCAGACCTGGCCCCCAACGCCCCCGACAGCTACACCGTGAAGCGGGGCGACACGCTGTGGGCCATTTCCGGCCTGTTTCTGAAACACCCCTGGCGCTGGCCCGAGCTGTGGGGCATGAACCTTGCAGACATCCGCAACCCCCACCTCATCTACCCCGGCCAGCAGCTTTACCTTGAAAAGACCAACGGCCGCGCCCGCTTGCGCACGCGCCGTGGGGCCAGCGACGGCGGCCCACCCACCGACACCGTCCGGCTTTCTCCCCGCACGCGCTATGAGTCGCTGGCCGATGCCTCCATTCCCACGCTCTCGCCCAATGCGATCGAGCCATTTTTAGCCGAAGCGATGATTGTGGACGCCACCACGTTTGCCCTGGCACCACGGATTGTGGCCACGCAGGAAGGCCGTGTGCTGCTCAGCCGTGGCGACCGCGCCTATGCGCGCGGCCAGTACACCGGGGGCGACAACAAGGGCAAGCCGCTCAGCGACGCCGCGGGCGAAGCCAAGGATTTCCGGGTGTTTCGCAATGCCACGCCGCTCAAAGACCCGACAACGCAGGAAATCCTCGGCTACGAGGCCCAGTATGTCGGCAAAGCCGAGCTGGTGCGCGGCGAATCCATTGTGCAGGCCAAGGACAAAGACGGCAAGGCCACCAGTGAGATCGTGCCGGCCACCATCGATATCGTGGCCGCCAAGGAAGAAATGCGGGTGGGCGACCGCCTGATGCCCGAGCCAGCGCGTGAATTGCTCAGCTATGTGCCCAGAGCGCCGGCGAGCGTCATCACCGGTCAGATCGTTTCGGTCTATGGCAACGCCGTGGCCTTTGCGGCAGAAAACCAGATCGTGGTGGTCAACCGGGGCACCCGCGACGGACTGGAGCGCGGTCATGTGATGGCACTCCTCAAGGATGGCCAGCGTCTGCAGGATAAAACCGACAGCGCCCGCCCGGGCATCAAGCTGCCCAACGAGCGCAACGGACTGATGATGGTGTTCCGCACCTTTGAGAATCTGTCCTATGCGCTGGTCCTGCAGGTGACCGATGGCGTCAAGGTTGGAGACCGCTTCGCCAACCCGAATTGAGGCCTTGAACGCGCGTCCTGCCGACGGCCCTGCCCGGCAGGACGCCTGAAACCCATCACCAAGTGGATTCCCAAGAACTTCAATCCTGGCTGCGGCTGGCCCTGTCGCCCGGCATCGGCAACACGACGGCGCGAAAACTGCTGGCGACCTTCGGCTCCGCGCAGGCCGTGTTTGCGCAAAGCGGGGCAACGCTGCGGCAACTGGGCTCCGACAAACTGGCCAGCGCCCTGCTGACCGAGCCGCCCACCCTGGCCGCGCAGCTGCAGACCACGCTGGACTGGCTACAGGCGGGCGACGACCGACGCGTGGTGGCACTAGGCGACGCTGCTTACCCCTCCGAACTGCTTGACATCGAAGACCCGCCTTTGATGCTCTACATGCTGGGAACCCTTGCCCAGCAAGCGCCAGCAGCCGCAAAGCAAGCAGCCGTCAAGCTCGCCATCGTCGGCAGCCGCAACCCTACCCCCCAGGGGGAAGCCAACGCCCGCCAATTTGCCCGGGCCTTTGGCAGCGCCGGAATTTGCGTGGTGTCCGGGCTGGCGCTGGGCATTGATGGTGCGGCCCACGATGGCGCCCTGCTGGGTGGCGGCGACACGATTGCGGTGGTGGGAACCGGGCTGGACCGGGTCTATCCGAAACGCCATCTCGCGCTGGCCCACCGGATTGCCCGGCAGGGCATGCTCATCAGTGAATTTCCGCTCGGAACGCCGCCGCTGACCGCCAACTTCCCCAAGCGAAACCGTATCATTTCCGGGCTGTCCCGGGGCACGCTGGTGGTAGAGGCGGCACTGCAATCGGGCTCGCTGATCACGGCGAGGCTGGCGGCCGAACAGGGCAAGGAAGTTTTTGCCATTCCCGGCTCCATCCACTCGCCCCAGTCACGCGGTTGCCATGCACTGATCAAACAGGGCGCCAAACTCGTGGAGTTGGCGCAAGACGTACTGGAAGAGCTGCACCTTCCCGCAACAGGCCTGGCTGAAAACGCCGACCGCGCGGTGCAGTCGGCCAACAGCGAGAATGACGAGGCCGAAAACCCGCTGCTGGCGGCGCTGGGCTTTGATGCCGTGAGCCTGGATGCCTTGCAGGCACGCACCGGCCTGGATACCGCCCGGCTGCAGGCGCAATTGCTTGAACTTGAACTGAACGGGCAGGTTGCACGCTTGCCCGGGGGCTTGTTTCAGCGCCTTGCGGCAGGCTGAAGCAGGCTGCCCGGCCCCGTGGATAGGCTTGGCACTGCAGCGCCCATCTGCGTTATATTGGGGCCATGTTTGAAGTATTGGTCTACGTCTATGAGAATTACTGGCAAGGCGACGCCTGCCCGGAACTCCAGCGCCTGGGTCGAAAACTCACTGCCGCAGGGTTTGACGCCGAGGAAATCCAGGATGCGCTGGTGTGGCTTGACGGTCTGAACATCGCAGCCCAAGTGACGCAAATCGGCCTGCCGGCCAAGGTCCATTCAGGGCCTGCAGAATCTGTTCCAGCCCTGTCGGGCATTCAGCCGCAATCAGCCAACAGCCTGCGCGTTTACTCAGTGGCCGAGCAGGTGCACCTGGGCGCGCAGAGCTTGGGGTTTGTGAGTTTTCTGGAGTCATCCGGCGTGTTGCCGCCGCACATGCGCGAAATCGTCATCGACCGCGCCATGGCGGCACCGGGAGATCCTGTCACCCTGGACGACCTGAAAATCATCGTGCTCATGGTCTACTGGAGTTTTGGCGAAGAACCCGATGCGCTGGTGCTGGACGAGCTCTGTGACGACACCGAGCTTCGTCTCGCGCACTGAACATCCCCCACACCGCATCTGCCCAGCAAACAGGCTAGGCGAGCAGGCGCTCCGGATTCGCGTTGATCTTGGCCAGTGCATCGCGGGTGGCGCGCACCGTGAGCGCCTCTTCTTCTGTCGGAACCAGCAGCCCTGCCTGCAGATAGGCCGCCAGCCTGCGGGCCTGAATCAAAAAGTTGCGGCCGTCAGCCGCTGCAAACAAATGCAGTTGCTTGCGATCGCTGCACCACGCAAACTGCACATGGCTGACTTTGCCATTGTGATCAAGGCTGAACCAGGTGCCCAACTGCAGTTCATCGACCCAAGCCCGCATGCCGTCAGCGGGCGGGCTGCCACCATCGACGATCACTTCAATGGTTGCAGAATCAATTCCTATCATCGTCACCAGGCTGTCCATGTCCAGCGGCAAATCACCAACATCCTCGTCGGATAAATAATCTTCCAGATTGGCCAGCCGCTGGGCCAAGGCCTCCACCCGCGCCATCGGAATCGCATCGGTCTTCGACATGAACGCGTCCGCCAGCGTGTCGCTGATGGCTTTGAGCCGCTGGTCCTGCTCATTGGTTGTGAGGCCGATCATCGACATGCCCAGGCGCAGCAATTGCAGCAGTTTGGGCAGGTCGGAAATCACCTGGGCTCTGTCGCTCCGGTTGGGTTTGGCGCTGGCTGCCCATACCAGGTCGGACGCAGCGCGCTTGAGCCTGATGGTGTCTGGATGCTGCGGACCGCTTTTGGTCGCAGAAATAGCCAGTACTTCAGCCCATACCTTGAACAGGAACTCACGAATCTCATCGCGCACCGGCATGTCATTGAGCATGTTGCGCATCTCAATGGTGTACTGAATGGCCATGGTCTCTTTTTGCTCAACCTGCTGGGCCACGCTCACCACGCGGGCTGTCGTGCCTTGCTCCGAGAGAAACCGGGAAAGAAACTTTTCAAACTCGTCGTAGACCAACTGAAACGCCCGGCGCCCTGTTTCAGGGTATTGCTCGATCACCTGAACAATCCGCTTGATCTCGGACTCCATGGCGCCGCCCGTCAAGGTCACGTCGAAACCGAGCGCGCAAGAACCCATGCGATCAATCAGGCGACGCGCCGGATGCTGCAGCGATCCGAAAAACTCGGGCTCGGAAATCGCTACACGCAGCACCGGCATTTGTAGCCGGGCAAACCAGACCCGAATCGCCGCCGGAATCCGGTCTTCAGCCAAAATGCTCTGGAACATCAAGGCCACAATTTCAATGGTTGCCTTTTCGGACGCGGTGGACGCAACTTGCTTCAGTGCACTGGCGCGCTCGCGCACCGCGCTCACGGCCTGGTTTACATCCGCCTGGGCAAAGACATGGCCCGGCCCTTGCGAATCAGCGAATACTGTATCTTCCTGCCCTGCGTCTTTCGACCTTTGCATGCCGGCCATGGCCGCAGCGAGCGGTCCTGAAGCCTGTCTGGACAGAGATTTATCGAAGCCCGAATCCTGAACGGAGAGCAGCCGCTTGAGATTGCCTATCACGCCCTGGGCGCGCATGCGCGCCCTGGTCAAGGGTGTGGAGGACGTCTGCATGCGCGTTTCGTCGAAGACCGGGTTGCTGGCGCCGGCGCGCTGTGCCGGCTCCGGCGCCCGCTCAAGACCGTCCCTGAACCCGGAATTTTCCGCGACCGCTGAGGGTGTACGCCTGACCAGGGGACGAAGATCAATTTCAGCCATCACGCCCCGGCCGACAAGGAACTCATTGGCCTCGTGGTACACATGCAGCATGCGCTCGGCCATGGTTTTCTGAATCAGGTCCTGCACCGCCATCCACAGCGGCCGTGGCAGAGGCGCCTCCGTCCACTGTTCGGCCATGTGCCGCGCCAGCACTTCGGGGCGAAAAATGTCGTCTTTATGCAGTTCTGTGATGACCTCAAGATGCTGTATGCGCAGCCGGAGGTCATTGAACTCCCAGCTCGCAAAATCCAGCAGTCGCAGCGCAAGGCGGGAAGCCAGGATCTGGTTCTCCATCACCTCGTTGCCCATCAATTCGAATGCACTGGACTCCGTAAACCGCGATTGCACCGCAACCCGAGGCGTGCTTCGTGCCATGTTCCAGGCGCTGATGGTGCCCTGAATCCAGGCAGAAGCATTTTGCTGGAACGCAAGCACCGCGTCCTGCTGCGCCTGGATGTCACGGCCGCTGCCCGGCTGCTCGGCCAAGGCGACGAGCCTGTCACTGATGGCTTGGGCCAACTCTGGCAACACCTGTCCGGCGCGCTTGGTAAATAACGCACGCGCCTGGTTTGCCAGCACAGTGTTTCTATCGGTACTTGAAGCCACAGCCACCTTGCACAGTCACAGCGCCAGCTTATACCGTGGCCCCGGCATTGGGGTCATTCGGGTCTTCATCTTTTTTGGCCGGACCTTTCACCAGATCTTCGCGTTTGATGCCCAGCCACATGGCAATCGCAGCCGCCACGAACACCGACGAATAAATGCCGAACAAAATACCGATGGTCAGGGCCAGCGCAAAATAAAACAGCGTGGGGCCGCCGAACAGCAGCATGGACAACACCATGATCTGGGTCGAACCATGGGTGATGATGGTGCGGCTGATGGTCGAGGTGATCGCGTTGTCGATGATCTGCTCGGTATTCATCTTGCGGTAGCGGCGGAAATTCTCGCGAATCCGGTCAAAAATCACGACCGATTCATTGACCGAATAGCCCAGTACCGCCAGCACGGCGGCCAGCACAGCGAGCGAAAACTCCCACTGAAAAAATGCGAAGAATCCAAGAATGATGACCACGTCATGCAGATTGGCAATGATGGCCGCCACCGCATATTTCCATTCAAAGCGAAATGCGAGATAGACCATGATGCCCAACACCACCATCGCCAGCGCCTTCAGGCCATCCTCGGCCAACTCCTTGCCCACCTGCGGGCCCACGAATTCCGTGCGGCGCAGCGTCACATCGCTGTTGACGGCTTTCAGCGCGGCCAGCACGGTTTCGCCTTGCTGGGCCGTGCTCACGCCCTTTTGCGCCGGCAAGCGGATCATCACATCACGCGAGGTGCCGAAATTCTGAACCTGAACATCGGTCAAGCCCAGACCCGCCACGGTATCGCGGATTTTCCCGACATCGGCGGCCTGCGTGTAATTGACCTCCATCAGGGTGCCGCCGGTGAATTCGACCGACAGATGCAGGCCCCGGGAGAACAGAAAGAAAACCGCCAGCGCAAAAGTCGCAAAACTGACCACGTTAAAAATCAGGGCACGCCGCATGAACGGAATGTCGCGTTGGATTTTAAAAAATTCCATCTGGGGTCCTTGGAAGGCTGCGCGGAAAAAGAGACTGGATTATTTCGACACGGTGCCGGAAGAGGCGGGACGCCACACCGTACCAATGGAGACCGTCTTGAGCTTTTTCTGACGGCCATACCAGAGATTAACCAAGCCGCGCGAGAAAAATACCGCCGAGAACATGCTGGTCAGAATGCCGATGCAATGCACCACGGCAAAGCCGCGCACCGGGCCCGAGCCAAAGGCCAGCAAGGCCAGACCAACGACCAGCGTCGAGATATTGGAGTCCAGGATGGTCGCCCAGGCCCGCTCGTAACCCGAATGAATGGCGGCCTGCGCAGAGGCGCCGTTGCGCAATTCCTCGCGTATGCGCTCGTTGATCAGCACATTGGAGTCAATCGCCATGCCCAGCGCAAGCGCCATGGCTGCCATGCCCGGCAAGGTCAGCGTCGCTTGCAGCATGGAAAGTACCGCCACCAGCAGCAGCAGGTTGACGGCCAGTGCCAGGCCCGAAAACAGCCCAAACAGCATGTAGTAAGAAACCATGAAAGCGACGATCACCACAAAACCCCAGGCCACGCTCTGAAAGCCCTTGGCAATGTTGTCTGCGCCCAGCGTCGGGCCGATGGTGCGCTCTTCGATGATGTCCATGGGCGCGGCCAGGGAGCCGGCGCGCAGCAGCAGCGCCAGGTCATTGGCCTCGCTCACGCTCATGGAGCCGGAAATCTGGAAGCGGTTGCCCAGTTCGCTCTGGATGACGGGTGCGGTCAGCACCTCGCCCTTGCCTTTTTCAAACAACAGGATCGCCATGCGCTTTTTGATGTTTTCGCGGCTGACATCGCGCATGATGCGTCCGCCCTTGGCGTCCACCGTCAAGTCCACCTTGGGCTGCTGGTTTTGCGAATCAAAGCCAGGCTGGGCATCCGTCAGGTTTTCGCCGGTCAGGATCACCTGTTTTTTGACGATCACGGCCTGCCCGTTGCGCTCAAAGAAACGCTCGGCCCCAAAAGGCACCGGGCCGGTGTTGTTTTCAGCGGCCCGCGCTTCGGCGCTGTCTTCGACCAGACGCATCTCCATCGTGGCCGTGCGGCCCAGGATGTCCTTGGCCTTGGCCGTGTCCTGAACGCCAGGCAACTGCACCACGATGCGGTCGATGCCCTGCTGCTGAATCACCGGCTCGGCCACGCCCAGTTCGTTGATGCGGTTATGCAGCGTCACCATGTTCTGCTTGAGCGCCTGGTCCTGAATGCGGCGCGCCGCCTCGGGCTTGATGGTGGCGGTCATCTTGTATTCCGTGCCATCCGGGGCATCGACCGACTGGAGGTCCGGAAACTGGTCCTGCATCAGCCCTTTGGCTGCTGTCAGTGTTTCGGTATCGCGAAATTTGATGTCAATGGCCTGTCCGTTGCGGCTGATCCCGCTGTGCCGGATATTTTTTTCCCGCAGCGACGAACGGAGATCGCCAGCCAGGGACTCGGCCCGCTTGGTCAGCGCTGCCTGCATGTCCACCTGCAGCATGAAGTGCACGCCACCGCGCAAGTCCAGGCCCAGGTACATGGGGGAGGCATGCAGCGCGGTCAGCCACGAAGGCGAGCGTGACAGCAGGTTGAGCGCGACCACATAGGCGGAGTCGGTGCCATCGGGCGACAGCGCTTTCTGGATTGCATCTTTGGCCTTGAGTTGCGTATCGGTATTGCCAAAACGCGCCTTGACGGAAGTGCCGTCCAGGGCAATGGCGTCCGCCATGATGCCGGCATCTTTGAGCGCCTGCTCGACCCGGGCCAGCGTCGTGAGGTCAATCTTGGTGGTCGCCCTGCTGCTGGAGACCTGCACGGCAGGCGCTTCGCCAAAAAAGTTGGGCAGCGTGTACAGGGCTGCAATCAGCAGCGCGAGCACAATAATGGCGTACTTCCAGGCCGGATATCGATTCATGAGAGGGCGGTTCCTGATGGGCGTATGAACAAAGGGAAGGCCCGGCTGCCTCAGCAGGCCTGAATGCGGCGCCAGGCCGCCATGACCTTATTTGGCCGTATTGATGGCGCCCTTGGGCAACACCTGAACAATGGCGCTACGCTGCAACTGCACTTCCACGCCGGGCGCAATTTCCAGCGACAAATAACCCTCGGACAGCTTGGTGACCTTGCCCAGCAGGCCGCCCGCAGTAGCGACCTCGTCGCCTTTGGCCAGCGCTTCAATCATGGCGCGATGCTCTTTTTGCTTCTTCATTTGCGGGCGGATCATGACGAAATAGAGCACCACGAACATCAACACCAGCGGCAGCATTCCGGTAATGGAAGACATCCAGTCACCAGATGCGGCGGCAGCGGGAGCGGTTTGGGCAAAAGCAGAAGAAATGAACACGGCTAACTCCACAACAATTTAAACAGACACTGACAGGCGCCCGGCCAGCATGGCCAAAGCAAAGATCCCGTCATTGTATGCGGCTGTAAAGCAGCACGCAGGTGTCATTGCGGCCAGCACGGCTTTTTTCAGGGTCAGGCGCCCCTCGGTCACGCCGCCTGCCGCCCTGACGAGGCCGCTGGCTGGCGGAAGGACTGCATCAGCGCAGTCCACTGCGGGCGGGCGCTGGCCAGATGGCGCGCCTTGACATGGCCATAGCCCTTGATCAGCTCGGGAATCCGGGCAATTTCCAGCGCCGTGCTGTGGTTGTCGGCGTTCAAGCCGGCCAGTACCTCCTCCAGGCTGGCCTTGTACTCGTCAATCAATGCGCGCTCCATCCTGCGCTCTTCGGTGCGCCCGAACAGATCGAGCGGCGTGCCGCGCAGGCCCTTGAGCCTGGCCAGAAGCCTGAAGCCGGTGAGCATCCAGGGGCCGAAGGACTGCTTTTGGAGTTCACCCTTGTCGTTTTTGGCCGCGATCAAAGGCGGTGCCAGGTGGTAGTTGAGCGTGAAGTCGCCTTCAAACATGGCGTTGACCTTGTTCAGGAAACCGGTGTCGGTGTGCAGCCGCGCCACTTCGTACTCATCCTTGTAGGCCATGAGCTTGAACAGGTAGCGGGCGACGGCCTCGGTCAGCGTGGTTTTGCCCAGCGGCGCTTCTGCGATACGCACTTTTTCCACGAAGGCCTGATAGGTCTGGGCGTAAGCCGCGTTCTGGTAAGCCGTCAGGAAGGTCACGCGCTTGGCCAGCATCTCCGCCAGCGAGGGCTTCTTGACGAATTCGATCACCTGCGCAGCCTTGAACAAGGCCTGCACCGAGGCCAGGTCATGCGCGCAGCGACGGCCCCATTCAAACGCCGCCTTGTTGTTGTCAACCTGCACGTTATTGAGCTCAATGGCGCGCATCAGCGCCGCATGGGTCAGCGGCACACGGCCTTTTTGCCAGGCAAAGCCCAGCATCAGCGGGTTGGTGTAGATCGAGTCGCCAATCAGCTGCACCGCGACCTGTTCGGCATCAAAACTCGCCATCAACTCTGCACCCACGGCAGACCGCACGGCGCTTTCGCAGTTGCCGCCCGGAAACTGCCAGCCCGGATTGGTCACAAACGCCGCCGTCGGCGTGCCGTGCGAATTCATCGCGACAAAGGTGCGGCCCGGCTGCATGGTGGCCAGCGTGTAGGGGCTGGCGGTCACGATCGGGTCGCAGCCGATGATCAGGTCGGCTTTGGCGGTGTCGACCTTGGTGGTGTAGATGGCCTCGGGCCGGTTGGCGATCTGGATATGGCTCCAGGTGGCGCCGCCTTTTTGCGCCAGTCCGCCCGCGTCCTGCGTGACCACGCCCTTGCCTTCCAGGTGCGCCGCCATGCCCAGCAACTGGCCAATGGTGATGACGCCCGTGCCGCCCACGCCGCCAACCACGATGCCCCAGGCGTTTTCAGCCACCGGCAGCACCGGCTCGGGAATTGCGGGCAGGCTGGCCAGGTCACCTTTTTTCTCTTTCCTGGGCTTTTTGAGCTGGCCGCCTTCGACCGTCACAAAGCTCGGGCAAAAACCCTTGACGCAGGAGTAATCCTTGTTGCAGGTGTTCTGGTTGATGCGGCGCTTGCGGCCGAATTCGGTTTCCAGGGGTTCGACCGACAGGCAGTTCGATTGCACAGAGCAGTCGCCGCAGCCCTCGCACACCAGCTCGTTGATGACCACCCGCTTGGCCGGATCCACCAGCGTGCCGCGCTTGCGGCGGCGGCGCTTTTCGGTCGCGCAGGTCTGGTCGTAAATGATGGCGGTGCAGCCCTTGATCTCGCGGAACTCGCGCTGGATCTTGTCCAGTTCGTCGCGATGGTGCACGGTCACGCCGGCCAGCAGCCTGGCGCCGTCGTATTTCTCGGGCTCGTCGGTCACGATGACGAGCTTGGTCACGCCCTCGGCATCCAGGCTCTGCATGATCTGCAGCACCGAATGGCCTTCGGGTCGCTCGCCGACCTGCTGGCCGCCCGTCATGGCGACGGCGTCGTTGTAGAGAATCTTGTAGGTGATGTTGACGCCGCTGGCAATGCTCTGGCGAATGGCCAGCAAGCCGCTGTGAAAGTAGGTGCCGTCGCCCAGATTGGCAAAGATGTGCGCGTCGGTGGTGAACGGGGCCTGGCCAACCCAGGTCACGCCCTCGCCGCCCATCTGCGTGAAGGTGGAGGTGCTGCGGTCCATCCACACCGTCATGTAGTGGCAGCCAATGCCGGCCACCGCGCGCGATCCTTCGGGCACACGCGTGCTGGTGTTGTGCGGGCAACCGCTGCAAAACCACGGTGCGCGCTCGCCGGTCTCCAGCTTGGGTTCGATCAGGGCGCGTTCGCGCGCCGCAATCACGGCCAGCCGGCCCTCCATGCGCGCAATGATGTCGGCGGGAACGCCCAGCTTGGTCAGGCGCTTGGCAATGGCCTTGGCAATAAGGGCCGGCGTCAGATCGGCCTTGGCGCGCAGCAGCCAGTTGTCGCTCGGGTTGGAGCGGCCCCATTCGCCGCCGGACTGGTCGCCCTCAGGCTCGTCGAACTTGCCCAGCACATTGGGCCGCACGTCGGCGCGCCAGTTGTAGAGTTCTTCCTTGATCTGGTATTCGATGACCTGGCGCTTTTCCTCGACCACCAGGATTTCCTGCAGGCCCATGGCAAAGTCGCGCGTGATGCTGGCTTCGAGCGGCCACACCACGTTGACCTTGTGCAGCCGGATGCCGAGCTGATGGCAGGTGTCCTCGTCCAGGCCCAGGTCCACCAAGGCTTGCCGCGTGTCGTTGAAGGCCTTGCCGCTGGCGATGATGCCGAAGCGGTCGTTCGGCCCGGCAATCACGTTGTAGTTGAGCTTGTTGGCGCGGATGTAGGCGAGCGCGGCATACCACTTGTAGTCCATCAACCGCGCCTCCTGCTCCAGCGGCGCGTCCGGCCAGCGAATGTGCAGGCCGCCGGGCGGCATCTGGAAGTCTTCGGGAATGATGATCTTCACCCGGTCCGGATCGACCGACACCGAGCTTGACGACTCGACCACTTCCTGGATCGTCTTCATGCCCGACCAGACACCCGAAAAGCGGCTCATGGCAAAGGCATGCAGGCCCATGTCGAGGATTTCCTGCACGCTGGACGGAAAAAACACCGGCAGGCCACAGGCCTTGAAAATGTGGTCGCTCTGGTGCGGCGCGGTGGAGCTTTTGGACACATGGTCGTCGCCGGCGATGGCAATCACGCCGCCATGCCTGGCCGTGCCCGCCATGTTGGCATGCTTGAACACGTCCGAGCAGCGGTCCACGCCGGGACCCTTGCCGTACCACATGCCGAACACGCCGTCGAACTTTTTGCTCTGCGGATACAAGTCGAGCTGCTGCGTGCCCCAGACAGCGGTCGCACCCAGCTCCTCGTTGACACCGGGCTGGAACACGATGTTCTGCGCCGCCAGGTGCTTTTTGGCCGCCCACAGCGCCTGGTCATAGCCGCCCAGCGGCGAGCCGCGGTATCCGCTGATAAAACCAGCCGTGTTCAGGCCAATCGCAGCGTCGCGCGTGCGCTGCAGCATGGGCAGGCGAACCAGCGCCTGCACGCCGCTCATGAAGGCCCGGCCATGACCGAGGGAATATTTATCGTCCAGCGTGACGGTTTCCAGCGCTTTGCGGATGTGTTCGGGCAATGGGGCGTTCATTGTTGGTCTCCAGAATAGGGGTCGTACCGCCTTGTGGGCAGGGCTCAGGCGAGGCCCCGGTCAGGTACGACCACGCCTCTCACTGAAGGCAAAGTGTAGGCCGGACGGCCCGATATGTCTTTGCGTTCTTTGCCCGATTTAAGCTATCCTGAGAAAGATTCTTGCCAGGAAACACGACAAAATGGAAACATTGGACAAATTTGACATCGCCATCCTGCATGAGCTTCAGGTTGACGCACGCCTGACCAACACCGAACTGGCATCCCGCGTCGGCCTGTCGGCGGCGCCCTGCTGGCGGCGCGTGCGGGCGCTGGAGGAAGCGGGCTTCATCACCGGCTACCGGGCCGAGATCAACCGCCACAAGATCGGACTGGGCGTGCTGGCCTTTGTGCGGCTGGACGCCGCCCGCAACTCCGGCGACGTGCTCAAAACCCTGGAAGAGGCGATCCGCAAAATCCCCGAAGTGGTGAGCTGCCACTACATCAGCGGCACCGGCACCTTCGAGCTGCAGGTGGTCAGCCGCGACCTGAACAGCTTCAGCCAGTTCGCGCGCGACGTGCTGATCAACCTGCCCAACGTCAAGGATCTGCACACCAGCTTTTCGCTGGGCGAGGTCAAGGCCAGCGGTGCGCTGCCGCTGGGGCACCTGACGCATCCAGCCACATAAGGCCGAAGGAGGGCTTGTGGGCTTGCTTCAGCGCGTCAACCAGCCGTTGACTTCGTCAATGACTTCGGCCTTGGGCCCGCCCGAGAGCGCATGGAGCCGCACACGCGAAATCAGGTAGATAAAGCGTGCTTGCGCCAGGTCACGCTGGGCTGAAACCTTCTGCTGCTCCGCATTGAGCACGTCGGGCAAGGTGCGGCTGCCCGCCTCGAACGAGCGGCGATTCGAGAGAACCACCTGCTCGGCTGAACGCACGGCCTGTTCAAGGGCCTTGACCCGCAATACGCCCTCTGTCACCCCGCGGAACTCACGGTGCAGCCGCACCCCGAGGTCGCGTCGCAGCGCTTCGAGCGCCTCTTCTGCGCGCGTCTGGGCCGCCACAGCCTGCCGCACGGTGGAATTCACATACCCGCCTGAAAAGATGGGCACATTGAGTTGCAGTCCAATCGATCTGTTGTTGTAGCGGTTCTTGACGGTGGTGACGGTATCGCTGTCGCTGCGGGACCACTGGGCGATGGCGTCCAGCGTCGGGTAGTGGCCCGCCTGCGCCTTGTCCACATCCTGGCGCGCTACTTCCACCTGCGCGCGGAGCGACTGGACTTCCGGGCTGTGGGTTTCGGCACGTTCGGCCCAGTCTTCCACCCGACCGGGCGCAGGCTCCAGCAGCTGCATCTTGCGCGCGTCCAGCGGCGCCAGCCTGTCAACGGGGCGATTGATCAGGCTTTGAAGTTGTCTGCGGGTCAAGTCCAGGCTCTGGCGTGCCTCCAGTTCCTGCGCCACATTGAGGTCCAGGGCTGCACGTGCTTCATCGATATCGGTGCGCGTTCCGGCACCGGCGCGAAAGCGCTTTTCGGCCGCATCCAGTTGGGTGGTGTAAGCCGTCTTTTGGGCCAGGACCAATGCGAGCTGTTCCTCCGCCAGCAGGGCCTCAAAATAAGCGCCACTGACCCGGACCGCGACGTTTTGCAGCTCCCGCTCAAGAATGGCATTGGCATCGTCAACCTGCGCTTGCGCCTGCCGGTAGTCAGCCATCAGCAACTTGCGAAAGAGGGGCTGCCGCAAGGTCAAGGTCTCGCTGCTGCTGGTGTAGCGCTCGTCGGACGTGACCAGCCGCCCAAAGAAATCGGGCGAGGTCCGATCCAGCGAATTTCGGTAGCGCGAGGCACTGGCCGAAAGGTTGGGCAGCAGCTGCGCGCGTGCCTGCGGCAGGCGCTCACGCCGGGCGTCCGTGGCTGCGCGCACCGACCGGATCGTCGCGTCCTGCGCAAGGGCCGCCTCGTAGGCCTGCGACAAGTCGAGCGGCCAGGCGGGCGCGCAGACAATCGCCATAGCGAACGCGCCCGCCCTGGCCAGCGGCAAAAAAGAAACCGTTGGGGCAGCGCTTTTTTCCACCATCTCACTCCTCCTTCATGGAGGCTGCAATGCGCTTGGTGAGCGGATGCAAAAGGTAGGTCAGCAGCGAGCGCTCACCCGTTTTGAAAACCACCTCGACCGGCATGCCAGGCTGCATCAAATGCTTGCCAAGCATCTTCAGCCCTTCGCGCGTCACAGCCACCCGCGCCAGGTAGTAGCTCGTGTTGTTCTGGGGATCCGTCAGTAAATCGCCAGACACCGACGCCAGCTGGCCTGGCACCACCAGTTGGGGCGCATGGGCAAAAGACGAGAAACGCACATCAACGGGCATGCCCGCGTACACACGGTCAATCAGATGCGGCTGCACTCTTGTCTCCAGCATCAAGGACTCATTCGCAGGAACCACATCCATCAGTTTTTGCCCTGGACTGATCACACCGCCAACGGTCTGCGCCGCCAGCGCCACCACCTGGCCCGAAGCGGGCGAGCGGATCTCGGTGCGGCGCAGATCGTCCTGCAAGGCGCGAAACTTCTCGGCATCTGCAAGCACTTCGCGGCTCACCTCCGCCTGCAGCGTTTCCACTTCCTTGCGGTATTCCTGCTGCCTGGCGATGGCGCGCTGGCGAAGTTCCGTGACAGTCCGCTGGGCCTTGACCGTATTGCCCAGCAGTTCGGCGATGGACGCTCCCGCGTCGGCCAGCTGGCGCTCCAGCTCCAGCTGGCGATTGCGCGGGGCATAGCCTTCGCTGACCAGGCTGCGGGTATGGCCCAGTTCCTCATTGAGCAGCGCAAGCTGGCTTCGCCGATTGCCCAGCATGCCGGCGTAAGCCTGTGACAGTCCTTGCTGGCCCTGAATGCTTTCTTCAATGGATTGCAGGTCAGCGCGCAAAGCCGCGCGGCGCGACTGGAGCAACTGTTCCTGGTTCAGCATTTGCTGCCGGATCAGCGGATCTACCGCAGCCGCCTGCAGATCCGGGTGGAAGTCGATGGTGTCCTTCCCGGCCCGCTCGGCCTGCAAGCGGCCCTGCATGGCGCGAAACCCCAGATAGCGCTGCCGCACGGCTTCGAAGTTCGCTCTGGCGGCGGCATCGTCGAGCTTGAGCAGCAACTGGCCTTCCCGGACCTGACTACCTTCCCCCACCAGCACCTCCTTGACAATACCGCCGCTCAGGTGCTGGACCGTTTTACGCTTCGTGTCGATCACAACCTGCCCCTGGCTGGGCACGCCCTCATCCAGCGGGGCAAATGCCGCCCACAGCAAAAATCCCCCAAAGCCGATGGCCAGCGCCCACAAGCCGATGCGCCCGGCCGGGCCCAGCCCGGGGCGCTTGTCCGCCGCAGATTCATCCTCCGCTGACAACGAAGGGGTAGACGTCACGCCTTTGAGAAAACCTGGTTTGGCCATGGCATCAGTTTGCGCAATGAATGGATGTAAGAAGCTGCGCTAGATCAAGCGCAAGCAGGCTGTGCAGAAGCCCTCGCAGGCGCAGCAGACGGAGGGCGGCGCAAGGTGGCCAGCACCGCGTCCCGGGGCCCGTCCGCCACCAACTCGCCCTCTCGCAGAACCATGACCCGGTCCGCCACGGCCACGGCGCCGGGGCGATGCGTCACCAGGAAAACGGTTTTTCCTTTGGCTTTGAGTTCACGCAGGGTTCGCAGCAGCGCAGCCTCCCCGGCATCATCCAGGTTGGCATTGGGCTCATCCAGCACAACCAGCCAGGGGTCGCCATAGATCGCGCGGGCCAGCCCTATGCGTTGCCGCTGGCCGCCGGAAAGCAGGCTGCCGGCCTCGCCGATGGGGGTGTCGTAGCCTTTCGCAAAGCGCAGGATCATCTCGTGCATCCCCGCGCTGCGGGCCGCCGCAATGACTTTGCGCGCGTCCACCTCGCCAAGCCGGGCAATGTTCTCGGCAATGGAGCCTTCAAACAATTCAACGTCCTGCGGCAAGTAGCCCAGATGAGGCCCCAGGTCGAGGCGGTTCCAGCCCTGGACCGGCAGGCCGTCCAGCAGCACCGCGCCGGAAAACTCCGGCCAGATGCCAAGCATGACTCTTGCCAGGGTGGACTTGCCCGAGCCTGAAGGGCCCAGCACGGCCACCACGGTGCCTGCCGGCACTGAAAACGAGATATTTTTCAGGATGGGGGCGGCGCGCCCGGCCACGCTGGCAACGACGCCTTGCAGGCTGATTTCGCCGGTGGGGCCGACCCGGGTGACGGCCGGGTCCTGCTCGGGAAATTCATCCAGCAACTTTTCCAGGCGTTCAAAAGCCGCACGGCAGGCGACAAAGCCGCGCCAGGTACTGACCAGCTGGTCGATAGGCGCCAGCGCGCGCGCCATCAACACATTCGCGGCAATCATGGCCCCCGGCGTGAGCTGCCCATCGATCACCAGCAGTGCGCCCGCCCCCAGCGCCAGCGACTGCTGGCTATAGCGAATGAATTTACTCCAGGCCGTGATGCGGTGCGTGATGCCCTGCGCCAGGGCGCTCTTGCCCATCCAGTCCGCATACTGCCGGTTCCAGCGTTTCTGCAGATTGCCAATCATGCCCATGGATTCGAGCACTTCAGTGTTCCGCAGCTTGCTTTGCAGGTCACTGGTGGTTTCGCTGCCCGCTTTTGTGGCCTCTTCCGACGGTGCGACGGTGCGCCTGTGTCCAAACCAGGCCAGTGCGGCCTGGACCACAACAAACACCAGCGACAAGACACCCAGCCAGGGGTGCAGGAAAAAAATCACGGCGATGTAGATGGGCGCCCACGGTGCGTCAAACAGCGCAAAGACGCCGCTACCGGTCAGAAACTGGCGGACCAGGATCAGGTCGGCGAAGGCGCGCGACGGCGTGGACCCTGAGGCGCCAAGATAAGCCTGAAAGCTTCCGTTAAACACCCGCGTGCTGAGCTGCTGGTCAAAGCGCATGCCCGCCCTGACCAGCACCCGCGAGCGCAGCCATTCAGACAAGGCCAGCACGCCGAAGAGGAACAAGGTGATCAGCGAAACCGCCAGGAGCGTCAGCTCATTTTGGCTGGTCAGCACGCGGTCAAACAGCTGCAGCATGTAGAGCGTTGGCGCCAGCATGAGCAAATTCGTCAAAAAGCTCAACAGGCCAACAACCAGGAACTCCTGCCGGAAGGCCCACAGGCTGGCCGCCAGTTCGCTGCGCTTGAAAAAGTCAGGTTTTTTCATGAGCATCTTTCCGGGCATCGACGACTCAGGCCGCTTCAGCCACAACACCGTGTTGGGTTTTCCGCGCCTGGGCAGCCGCCTGCGCACTGGCCTTGTTCAGGGCGGCCAGTACTTCGTCGCGCGGTCCAAAGGCCTGCATCACACCGTCGTTCAGCACCAGCAGCTTGTCGGCCACGGCCAGCACACTGGTGCGGTGCGTCATCACGACAAAGGTCGTGCCGCGCGCTTTGAGGTCCAGGATGGCGGACGACAGCGCCGCATCGCCCGCCTCGTCAAGGCTCGAATTCGGCTCATCCAGCACCACCAGCACGGGATCGCCGTAGAGGGCGCGCGCCAGCGCGATGCGTTGCCGCTGGCCGCCCGACAGCATCCCGCCTTCGCGCCCGACCGGGCTGTCATAGCCCAGCGGAAGGCTCATGATGAAAGCATGCAGGTCCACGGCCAATGCAGCCGCCTTGACCTTCGCAGGCCAGACCTCACCGAAGCGGGCAATGTTTTCGGCCACTGTGCCCTCCAGCAATTCCACGTCCTGCGGAAGGTAGCCGATATGCGGCCCCAACTCGCTTTTGTCCCAGGTGAACATGTCCGCCCCGTCCAGCCGCACCTTGCCGCTTGCCGCCGGCCACAGGCCGACCATCAGGCGCGCCAGGGTCGTCTTGCCCGAGGCTGAAGGACCTGCCACGGCGAGTACCTCGCCCGGGGCCAGGCTGAACGCCACATTCTTGAGGATGGCGGGACCACCGCCCGGCGGGACTGCCACCAGGCTTTCGACCTGCAGCAGGCCTTTGGGGGGCGGCAGGGCCATCGTGTCCGGCTTTGGCGCGATGGCGTCCAGCAGGCTTTCCAGGCGCTGCCAGGCGTCGCGGGCATTGATCACCACGCGCCACTGCGTGACAAGCTGGACCAGCGGCGCCAGTACCCGCCCGCCCAGGATGGAGCCCACAATCATCATGCCGGCGCCGCCGTTGAGCTGGTTGTTCAACAGCAGCCAGGCGCCGAGACCCAGCAGCAGCGAACCCATGGTCACCTGCAAGAACCTGGTCACGGCGTGATAGGTCCCGGCACGGTCCGACGCCAGCGCCTGCAGTTCCAGAAATTCACGTTGCTTGCCCATCCAGCGGCGGTGGACATCGCGCAGCATGCCCATGGACTCGATCACCTGGGCGTTTCTCAGGGAACCCTGCGCATATTGCTGCGCGGCAATGGAACAACGGTTGGCCGCCACCAGCGGCGGCTGGGTATTCCTCTCGTTCAGCCAGCCCACAAACACCTGCACCATGGCGCCCACCACAGCCGACCAGCCCAGCACCGGACTGATGGCGAACATCAAGCCCAGAATAACCAGTGAGACAGGCGCTTCCATCAGTGCCAGCAGGGGCGGCGAGTACAGAAATTCCCGAACGCTCCGAAAATCGTTCAGCGGCTGAACGCTTGCGCCAGGCATTCGCCGCAGGCTGGACTCAAAAATCGCGCCAAACACGCGGTCGCGCATTTTCCGGTCCAGTTCCTGCCCCGCCTGGTACATGATCTCCGCCCGCGCCCACTCCAGCACTTCCATCAGGCAGTAAGCCGCCAGAACCAGCAAGGTCAGCATGGCCAGGGTCAGATGGCTGCGGCTGTTGACGACCCGCCCGTACACCTCCAGCATGTAGCCGCCAGGCGCCAGCACCAGCAGGCTGGCGCATACGCTGAACAAGGCGGCGCGCACGAAATAGGGCTGTAGCGCCCGCACCGCTTGCTGTAACTCGGCAGGCTTTTTCTGAGGTTTCATTGGCATCTCCCTCTGCGCAGCAAAGCCGCGGCTTGCCAACCAAGTCGGCGAGGGCTGGCGCTTTATGGCTGCAAGACTAGCGAAGGCGGTGACGGCTCACTTGCGCTAAATCAATGCCGGCGCTAATGGTCTGCTGGCACCGGAGAGACAAATAGGGCAAGACAGGGTAAGCGAGCCGTCCTCCTAACGCGCCTCGATACACGCAAAAGCTGTCCACGGCACCCATACTCCATGAACGGTGCAAATAGCGTGTTGCCAATAACGTGAAAC
>NZ_JADMJK010000038.1 GCF_018780625.1 Polaromonas sp.
TGGGGGCTGTCGAATGTGTATGAAATCTACCCGGTGTGGCGTCATCGCTACGCGCCGGGGGTCACACGCAACACCGAGCATGTGTTTGGCCTGTGCATCCCTCAGCGGTGTGCCGTCACGCTCAATCCGCGCGAGCACACGGCCTGGCAGTGGTTGCCGTATCACGCCGCAGCCGAGCGCTGTTTTTCACCCTCCAATGCCGAAGCCATTTTGTTGTTGCCGCAGTTCATCGCTTGAGTGGCGCTACGCATGGCGCCCATGCACGGCCGACCGGATTGGCAAACACCGCATGCATGACGCAACACCACCCACCCATGTTTCCACGCAAGAGCGCTGACGAACTGCAGTTGCTGCACAGTGGCCAGGCGTTTTTCCCGGCGCTCATCGAGGCTTTTGATGCCGCAACGCGGTGGATTCAGCTGGAAACCTATATTTTTGACTTTCACGGCGCCGGCGCGCAGGTGGCCGACGCTTTGATTCGCGCTGCCGGGCGTGGTGTCACGGTTCAAGTGCTGGTGGACGGCATTGGTACCAGTCCTTTGCCTTCGGACTGGCATCAGAAGTTTGCCCGCGCAGGCGTTGCGTGGTGCGTCTACTCGCCGCTGGGGGCAGGACTTGGCGGTCTGGGTGGGTTGGGGCTGCTGGTGCCTGAACGCTGGCGCAGGCTGCACCGCAAGCTGTGCGTGGTTGACCAGCGCCTGGTATTTTGCGGTGGCATCAACGTACTGGACGATTACTTTGATCTGATTCACGGTGAACTGAAGGCCCCGCGCTTTGATTTTGCAGTCGCCGCAACGGGGGCACTGGCGCTGGAGGCCGCCGACGCCATGGCCTTGCTCTGGTGGCGCGTCCAGGTAGGGTATAGCGCGCGGCAGCGGCATCTGGGCGAGGCGTGGGAGAAGTTCAGGGCTGCGGGTTACGGCGGGCTTGCCGATGTCCCGCAACTTGCGCCTGCGTCAAACGCCGGTGCGGCATCATCTGCCATGGCACGCCCCCGGGCTGCGCTGGTGCTGCGCGACAACCTGCGCCATCGCGCCAGCATCGAGCGCGCCTACCGCAAGGCGATTGGCCAGGCCCGCCACGAAATCATTATTTCCAACGCCTATTTTCTGCCCGGTGGCAAGCTGCGCCGCGCCCTGGTCCGGGCCGCCAGGCGCGGCGTGCGCGTGACGCTGCTGCTTCAAGGCAAGTATGAACACTTTTTTCAATACCATGCTGCCCGGCCGGTGTATGGTGCCCTGTTGGCCGCCGGGGTTGAAATTCATGAATACGAAGCGAGTTTTTTGCATGCCAAGGTCGCGGTGGTGGACGGGCATTGGGCGACCGTGGGATCGTCCAACCTTGATCCCCTGAGCTTGCTGCTGGCCCGGGAGGCGAATGTGGTGGTCGACGACCCTGCATTTGCACAGGTCCTGAGAGGCCATTTGTGCGAAGCCATGACCACGCAGGGGCGGCGCATGGACCCCGCTGCTTACAGTCAGCGGCCGCTTGGCCAGCGTTTGCAGGGCTGGCTGGCATATGCTTTGATGCGACTCGCGCTGCTGGTCACCGGGCAGCGTTACTGAGCCTTTTTGAGGCCACAGGGGGGCGTGGCCAGTGATTGAGAATGCTATATAAATAGTAGCTTCATATGTCCGCAGTTATTGGGCTAAGGGCATAAAACCTTGAAATATGTCGGGCGAGTCTGTTTTTGGGACAAGCTGGTAATATCCAACATGCTTATGAAAACTACCACGCACCCCCAGGACGCAACGGATGAAGGCACGCCTGTTTCCGTCAAAATTCGCGAACGATTGGCCCATGCCCGCAAGCGTTTCCATGCCAACGACAACATTGCCGAGTTCATTGAGCCGGGTGATCTGGAAAAGCTGCTGGATGAAGTTGAGGTCAAGATGCAGGGCGTGCTCGACAGCCTGGTGATTGACACCGCTGGCGACCACAACACAGGCAACACAGCACGCCGCGTGGCCAAGATGTACCTGAACGAGGTGTTCAAGGGCCGTTATGTCGAGGCGCCCAACATCACCGAGTTTCCCAATGCCGAACACCTCAACGAGTTGATGATTGTTGGGCCGATCACGGTACGCAGCGCCTGCTCGCACCATTTTTGCCCGGTGATCGGCAAGATATGGATTGGCGTCTTGCCTAACGAGCACACCAATGTGATTGGCTTGTCCAAGTACGCGCGGCTGGCTGAATGGGTCATGGGCCGGCCCCAGATCCAGGAAGAAGCCGTGGTGCAACTGGCCGACCTGATCATGGAAAAAACGCAGCCTGATGGTCTGGCCATCGTGATGGAGGCCAGTCACTTCTGCATGTCCTGGCGCGGCGTCAAGGACATGGACAGCAAAATGATCAATTCCGTGATGCGTGGCGTGTTCCTCAAGGATCCGACCCTTCGCCGCGAATTCCTTGCATTACTTCCCCGGAAAGGCTGACTGAATGTTGGTACGTTTGCTTTATGCGAGTCGCGCGCTGGACACCAGTCCCTCCGCCATCGAGGCTATTTTGGCGCAGTCACGACAGTACAACCCGACCTCCGGGATTACCGGCATTCTTTGCTACGGCGGGGGTATTTTTCTGCAGGCCATTGAAGGCGGTCGAATGGCCATCAGTGATTTGTATGGCCACATACAGCGGGATGTGCGCCACAAGGATGTCGTGCTGCTTCAATATGAAGAAATATCAGAGCGCCGTTTCAGTGGCTGGACCATGGGGCAGGTCAATATCCTCAAGTTGAACCAGTCCATTTTGCTGAAATACTCCGAAAAGCCTGAGCTCGACCCTTACTCGGCGTCTGGCAAGGTATCTTTTGCATTGCTTGAAGAACTGATGGCCACCGCGTCCATCATCGGCCGGTCCTGATACCGCGTCATCATTGCTGCCGGCTTGCCGACAGGCTTGCACATGACCGCTGCCTTGCTGATAGGTTGTGATTTTTCCAGCAGCCCGAGCCGCCGCAAACCAATTGTGATGGCGGCAGGTTCGTGCGCCGGCGCACGCGTGTTGCTGGCGGGCCTGGAGCGCATTGAGTCGCTGGAAGGCTTTACGCACTGGGTGCGCCAGGACCGGGCCTGGATAGCAGCCTTTGACCTGCCCTTTGGCCTGCCGCGCGAGCTCGTGGAACACCTGGCCTGGCCGGTGCTTTGGCCTGGGCTGATCCGCCACTACGCGGGCATGAGCCGTCCCGAGATCCGCAATGCCTTTGCAGCTTTCTGCAACGCGCGTCCCGCAGGGCAAAAATTTTCCCATCGCGCCGCCGACAAGCCGGCCGGCTCCAGCCCCTCCATGAAATGGGTCAATCCGCCGGTAGCCTACATGCTGCACGCCGGTGTGCCGCGGCTGCTGGATGCGGGCGTGCATTTCCCGGGTCTGCATGACGGCGACAGCCAGCGTGTTGCGCTGGAGGGCTACCCCGGTCTGCTCGCGCGCGAGGTGCTGGGCAAGCGCTCCTACAAAAGCGACGACAGGGCCAAACAGACGCCCGAGCGCTTGATTGCCCGCAAAGACCTGATCACCGCGCTGGAGCATGGGCAAACCCGGCTGGGTTTGCGTCTGAAAGTCAGTCATGCCCAGCGCGACGCGCTCATTGACGATGCCAGCGGCGACAGCCTGGATGCCGTCTTGTGCCTGATGCAGGCCGCGTGGGCGGCGGGGCAGGGGGCACCCCGCTATGGCTTGCCGCCCGGGATGGATCCGCTGGAAGGCTGGATAGTCACGGCCGAGGCGACGCGTATTTGAGTATTATTCAAGCCTCTGGCCCAATAGATATGAGGGTTTAATGCTATTTATTTGGTGGCAAGTGAAACATGTGACTTCGGCTTCCCGGGCCGCCCTGCTGGCGGTACTGGCTTTTACCGCCTTCACCATCTTGGTGGCCTGGTGTTCTCCGGCCTTCTCATCGGCACGCGAGCAGCCCGGCTGGTCGGGCGTCGTGAGCTATGTGGTGGACGGCGACAGCGTTCATGTGCGCCCGGCAGATGGTGGCAAACCGGTCCACATTCGCATGGACGGCCTTGATGCCCCCGAGATTTGCCAGCCGGGAGGCCGTATGGCGCGCGAGGCGCTCAAGCACCGGGCGCTGGGTCAGCATGTCGTGGTTTACGGCAGGCGTCATGATGACTACGGTCGGCTGTTGGCGCGGGTTGATTTAAAGGATGACGACTTGGGGAAGTGGATGGTGATGAAAGGGTATGCCTGGTCCTACCGCTACCGCAAAAATCCCGGCCCCTACGCCGTGCAGCAGCGTCATGCCCAGGCTGCGGGGATAGGAATTTTTTCGCCAGCACATGCGGCGCCCGCGGTGTATCCCGGGACGTTCCGGAAACAGCATGGAACTTGCTACCCGTCATGACGCGTCGTTGGCAGGGACGCAAAAAAAGCAGGCGATGAAATTTTCATCGCCTGCCTGATGTTTCGCTACCGCAGCAGCGAAAGGAGCGGATCAACGCTTAAGGACGAACGACGATGTCGTTGCGAACGCTTTTGACGTTCTTCACGCCCATGGCGATATTTCCTGCCTGGGCTTTTTCAGTCGTTGACTTGGCGAAACCGGACAGCTGAACCGTGCCATTGAGCGTTTCGACGCTGATGGACAGGCCGGAGACGGTTTTGTCTTCAAGGAACTTGGCTTTGACGGCGGTCGTGATGGCAGCATCATCAACGTAGGCACCAGCAGTTTCCTGGCCGCGGACAACAGCGCAACCGCTGCCGATGATGGTGATACCTGCCAGAGCGGCGAATGCAATTGCGCGAACGTATTTCATGGGGTTTTCCTCTTGATTTGACTTAACTGAACTGAACTGAACTGGTGCAAGTTTAAAAAGCCTGTCGATGAGCGGCACCACGCCCATCGACCTGCGTTAAGGGTTATTTTTCCAGCCAATCCTTGAGCTCGGCGGAGGAGGTGTTTTGGGTGTTCATGGGGTTTCCTGTGGTTGTTCCGCATCGCGCGGGGCGCTGTAAAGCACCGACAGCACGACGTTTGAAAGCTCGGATGACCGGAGTGTTGCCAGCAGCAGCCCTCCCAGCGAAACCAGGCGCCACGGCCTGAGCACGACCGTCGCGGCACCGACACCGGCTGCAATCGCCAGTAGCTTGAAGGGCTTTTCTGCGGCATAGCGGCCGATCACCGGCGTGGCGACATCAAGCGCCACATGCACAGGGTGGTGGTGCCACCAGGCCCGTACGGCATGTTTGAACACGCCCCACTTGCCGCCAGACCCCGCGCCAGATTCCATCCGTTCGCCGGTGTCTGGACCGGTTGGGTCGTCCAGGCTTTGGCGGTCCCGCGTCATGTGCCTGAGAATGGCCCTGCGGCTGCTTGCCAGTCGCTCCTGGGGCGTCGGATCTGAAAGGGAGTTCATGCCGATATACCTTCAGGCCACCGAGCGCAGCGCCCGTTTGTCGCTTTCCATCTGCGCCTTGAGTTCGGTAAAACGCTCGCGTTGAAGCGGCTTTCTCGCCATAAAGAACGCAATGAGCAGCAATCCCAAGGCAAAGCCCGGCACCGCAACCAAACCCCAATGGAACTGGTTTTGCAGCAGGCCCAGCATCAGGGCTGTGCCTGCCAAGCCCAGAAACACCATTGCCGACAATGCGACCAGCACCCAGGCCACTGCGCGCGTCAATAACGCGGAGGCTGCGGAGGAGGCTTCATCATGAAACAACGCGGCGTAGGCCGAGAGGTGGTCCACGACCAGATCGGGTCTCTGTACAAGCGTTGAAAAAAGCGGATGCAGCATGAGCAGGGTATGTGTTGGGGGTCAGCGCTTGGCCTGAAAAGTCAGCAACATTTCAGCAGATGATTGCGTTAGCGGCGGTTTTGATCGCGATTGCGGGCAGATGCAATCAGCAGTGCTACCGCAGCGCCAACGGCCGCGGCAATCAGCACGGAACGCAGGGGCTGATCGGCCACGTAGCGTGTGGTCACGTTCGCTGCCCGCTTGAGGGAGTGCTCGGCGCGGTCCTTGGCCTCTGTGGCCAGGTCAAGACTGTGGCGCGCCAGCTTTTGTGCCTTGGATGCCAGCATGTCGACAACCGGATCGATGTTGCCGCGCAATTCGCGCACGGTGTGTTCGGCTTTGTCGAGGGCCTCGTTGGCGTAGCTGCGGCTTGACGAAACCGCTTTGCCAGCGGTTTGCATCAAGTCATCAGACGCCTGGCGCATGGCAGGCAGGGCATCGTGGGCAAATCTGGAGGCGTTTGGGGTGTTCATTTTGAGTCCTTGGTGAGTTGGAATTTCAGGAAAGTGTGCGCTGGGTAGAGAGAAGGCGCTGCGTGGGATGGCACCCTGCAGTAGCAGGCGTCATTTTTTTTTGAGCAGGCTGACGACAAAACTCACGATCGCCATGATTGCGAAGATGAAAAAGAGTATCTTGGCAATCTCCACGGCGCCTGCTGCAATGCCGCCGAAACCAAATACGGCGGCGATCAGTGCGATCACCAGAAAAACGACGGAATAGTGCAGCATCTCAATCTCCTTGCTTGGGCTGGCGGGCTTCTTTTGAAACGCCTGCAACTAGCTTAAGAAAGAAGCTGATTTTTTCTCATCGGCTGCGAACGTGTGCCTCTGTCAGTTCCAGGGTGGAAGCACTGTAGGAGACGGCTGACAGTTTGTTACGCGTGCATGGTTTCAGGGGAAATGGGGACTGCTGCAACGCTGCGCCAGGCTCAACTGCCCCGGGGCAGCACCGCGCGAATTTGCGTGCCGCTGCCTTCACTGCTCGTCACGGTCAGTCGGCCGCCAGCGGCCTCAACGCGGTGTCGCATGCCTGCCAGGCCGTGACTGGTCGGCCCCACGCTGTCCAGCTTGAAGCCCTTGCCGTCGTCCCTGACCTCGACGGAGATATAGCCGTCAAAGGTGTGCAGGCTGATTTCAGCCTGCCTGGCCTCGGCATACTTGCCGATGTTGGTCAGCGACTCCTGAACCAGCCTGTAAACGGTCAGTTGCGCGGCCCCGCCCAATTCGACATGCTCCAGGTCGGTGGTGATGGTCAATTCCGAACGTTCCTGAAATTCCCGGGCCAGAATTTCAAGCGATGCCACCAACCCGAGGTGGGAAAGCGAGGAGGGACGCAAATCTTCAACAATGCGCCGCGCCAGGGCAATGCCGCTGTTCAGCGTGCTGGTCAGATGCGCCAGGCGTTCTGTGGCTTCTGGCACGTTGCCAGCCAGGCGCGACTTGAGCCTGGCAACATCCAGCTTGGCAGCCGTCAGCAGTGAGCCCAACTCGTCATGCAGTTCACGTGCCAGATGACCCCGCTCGTCCTCCCGCACATTTTGCAAATGGGTGGCCAGCTTGGCCAGGCTGGCAGTGCGCTCGCGCACCTGCGATTCCAGCATGTCGCGCTCACGCTGCAGCGACTCCTGCTCCCGCTTGCCGGCGGCAAGCAAGGCCTTGGTTTGCTGCAGGTACATGTAAAAAGCCAGCAGCCCGGCCAGCGCCATGGTGGCAATGCCGATGCGGGACAGCAGCAATGTCTTTTTGATCTGCGCTTGCCCCAGTTCCATTTTGCTGATGCTGCTGGCCGTCAGCCGGGCCGACTGTGCACGAATCGCGTCCATGTGCACTTTGCCGACGTCCGTGGTCAGGATGAATTTCCAGGCGTCCTCGTTGCCTTCCCTTCGCATGCGTACGCTCAAGTCCATTTCGGCCAGTTTGCGTGAAACATGCTCTGACATGACGCCAAACTCTGCGAGTTGGTCTTTGTAGGGGGCGAACAGCTGATTCAGAACCCCAAGGGTCTGCTGAAGATCCGCCATGGCGGTGGTGTACGGCTCCAGGTAGCGAGGATCGCCGGTCAGCAAATACCCCCGTTGCCCGGTTTCTGCGTCCAGCACATGCTGCAGCAACTTGTTGATGGCACCGCGGGTTTGCTGCGCCTCCTCAATGTTGGCCGCCGCCGCAGTAGAACGCTGAAAACTCGCTTCGTTGATAAATATGAGAAGGGCTGCAGCCAGCACCGCCAAGGGCAGGCTGATGGCTATTTTGTATATTGCAAATCTTTTCACGGCAAAATCCATTCAGTATTCAGTGAATAATTCGACAATAATGAGCGCTGGAAATCAATGATGATGGCGCGCTTTGCGCAGCCGTTAAAGAAAGACAGCGACATGATAAAAATCGGAATTGTGGATGACCACGCCATTGTGCGTACCGGGCTCAAGCAATTTTTTTCGGATCAGGTGGACTTGCGGGTCGTCGGCGAAGCCGGCAGTGGCCGCGAGGCCATCGATCTGGTTCGCAATGTCGAGCTGGACATCCTGGTCATGGATCTTTCCATGCCCGGCCAGAGTGGCATCGACGCTTTGGCCATGATCCGTGCCAAAGCGCCCGACGTGGGTATCCTGATTTTGAGCGGTTACCCCGAGGAGCATTACGCGGTCAATCTGATTCGTCAGGGCGCCAGCGGCTACCTGAACAAGGAGTGCGACCCGTCGGAAATTGTCGATGCGATTCGTGTGATTTCTCTTGGAAAGCGCTACATCACGCCGGCAGTGGCGGAGTTGCTGGCGCAGCAACTGAACCGCCCCAAGGACATGGCTGCCCATGAGCAATTGTCGGAGCGGGAGTTTCAGGTGTTTCTCAAGCTGGCCAAAGGGGAGACGGCGGGCGACATTGCAAAGGCGCTTTCCCTGAGCGTCAAAACCGTGAGTACCTACCGCACCCGCGTGATGGAAAAAATGAGTCTTTCTTCCAACAGTGACCTCACCTATTACGCGCTCAAGAACAAGTTGATCGACTGATTTCAAGCGGACTGACTGCTCTGCTGGATGCAGTAGTCCACCAATGCATCGATTTCGTTTGATTTGTCGAAAACTGCGTCAACACCCAATTGTGCGCAGCGCTGGCGAATGTCTGCCGTGGCGTAGTTGCTCAGTACGACCACCTTTTGTCTCGATGGACGGTCCCGGCAAGATGCAAGCACGCCCAGTCCACTTCCCTGTTTGAGAAACAGGTCAACGATCGCCAAGTCCCATTCATTCCGGTTTTCAGCAAGCCACGCTTTGCCTTCGTTCTCGGTTTCGGCACTTCCCACCGCGTTGATGCTGGCCAATTCTTCCAGTGTGCCAATCAGGTTTTCGCGAATGGTCGGGTTGTCTTCGACGATATAAGTTTTAAGTCTCACTGCTCTTGCCTAATTAACGACGCTAGGGATTCGGAACATTGCGAAAGACCCGCCAGTTGCTGCCGGCAAGAGTCAGCGGATGTAATCCTGCCCCATTACTTAATGTATCTTCTGCCGCCAGTTGATTGTGCCATCCGGCCCAGTCTATCTGAGTAGGATGTTTCCTACGTCCGCATTGCAAAGGACTGTAGGTACATGCCCACAGCGTTTCATGGCGCTTGCCGACTGGCCTTCAGCGTCTTTTTGCTTGATAGTCAACCATCTGCAAGCCAGTGCCCGCATCTGTTGATTGCCCCCTTGGCGGTTGGTGCGCTGCCGGCCGCTGCGACGAAAAGAATTTTTCTGAAACTGGCCGTAACCACCTTCAACGAATGAAAAACCCCCTGTTCCAATCTGCTTCCGCCCGAAAGTGGCTTGCGGGCACCGTCGCTTTGCTGGTCGTTTTGGCCTCGGGCATTTATTTTTTCCCATGGGATTCACTTCGTGAACCTATCAACCGCTATGTCTCGGAACAGCTGGGGCGCCGCTTCGCAATTACGCAACATCTGGCGGTGCGCCCAGGCCTGACCAGCACCGTGCGGGCGGAGGGTGTGGAGTTTTCCAATCCCGAGTGGGCGAGCGAGCCTTTCCTGGTTAAAGCGGGTGTTGCCGAATTCGATATCGAGTTGTTACCCCTGTTGCTGGGCAAGGTCGTGCTGCCCCGGATTGTGCTGACTGAAGCGCAACTTGGCCTGCAGATTGAGCCCGATGGGCGGCGCACCTGGGCGCTGTCGCGCGACACATCCGACGTCAGCGCTGTCCCGGTGATCGGCGCCTTGCTGGTTAATAACGGTAGCGTTCACTACCGGGCAGCGGCGCAAGGCGCCAATATAACCGCTCAATTTACCCTTGCCGAGGAGGCGCCCGACCAGCTTCCCTTGCGATTCAACGCCAAGGGAAAATGGAAAAATGAGGCGTTTAGCGCTGACGGGCGAAGCGGTGGCGTGCTGCAACTGAACCAGAATATCCAGGCCCCATTCCCTATTGAAGTGAATGCCACGGCGGGAAGAACCACCCTCAAGGCCAAGGGCTCGATTGCCAATATTGCAGAGTTCGCCAGCCTGGACGCCACGGTTGATCTGCAGGGGCGAAATCTTGGAGAGCTTTACAAGCTGCTGGGCGTCGTCCTGCCTTCCACGCCGCCCTACAAGCTTCGCGGCAAGTTGCTCAAGAAAGGCAAGGTCTGGTCCGCCAGCCAGATTCAGGGGGTACTGGGCAAGTCGGACCTAAGTGGCGCGCTGAGTTTTGACCAGTCGGCTGCGGTGCCGATGCTGACAGGAAAAGTGGCGTCAAAGCTGCTGGATTTTGCGGATTTGGGGCCGGTGGTCGGCCTGGCGCCGTCGGGCAGTTCGGGCCGCATCGCTGGCGCCGCTTCAGGCAAGGTGCTGCCCGTGGCGACGCTGGACGTGGACAGGCTCAAGGCCATGAACGCCGACGTGACATACGCCGCTGCGGACATCCGGCATGTGAAGGCGCTGCCGCTCGACAAGGGCAGCGTTCACGTCAAGCTGAAAGATGGGGTCCTGGATCTGGAACCCGTGTCCCTGGGGGTTGCCGGAGGGAGCGTTGCGGGACGTATTCATATCGACGCGAACGTGGTGCCTGCCGCCTTTAATACCCGGCTTGACGTGCGCGGGGTCCAGTTGAACCAGTTGTTTCCTGCCGTCGAAACCACCAAGAGCAGCCTGGGGAAAATCAGCGGGCAGTTTGACCTGAAAGGGCGTGGCAATTCGGCTGCGCAAATGCTCGGGTCGGCCTCCGGGGATGTCGCCATATTGATGGGCAAGGGTGAAATCAGCAACATCTTGCTGGAGTATATGGGCCTGGACGGCGGCGAAATCATCAAGTTTCTGGTGCGCGGTGACCGTACGGTGCAACTGCGCTGCGCCGCTGCAGCCTTTGATGTGACGGACGGGCTGATGACCAGCCGTGCCATCGTGCTGGACACCACCGATACCGTGATCAATGGCCGCGGCCGGGTGAGTCTGGCCAAGGAAACCCTGGACATTGTTCTGGAACCCTCGCCCAAAGACCGCAGCATTCTGAGCCTGCGGTCGCCACTGCTCATTGGTGGTACTTTTGTTGCGCCCTCAGTGGGTCCAGACAAGGCTGCGCTGGCGGGTCGGGTCGGAATTGGCCTGGTGCTGGCCGCCATCAACCCTTTGCTGGCACTGGCTGCCACGGTGGAAACCGGCCCGGGCCACGACGCGGATTGCCAGGCGGTGCTGGCGAAAGCGGCCAAGCCCACGGCGGGCAAGCGTTAATTTAATGGCCGCCGCAGACGGTGCAGGCGGGGTTGCGTGCCAATTGCATCTCGTTCCATGACATGCTGCGGCCATCGAGCATGAGCAGTCGCCCTGTCAGCGGCTGCCCTACATTGCACAAAAGTTTAAGGGCCTCGGCGGCTTGCACCGATCCCACGATGCCGACCAGCGGCGCAAACACGCCCATGGTGGCGCAGCGCGTGTCTTCGAGCCACTCGGATTCCGGAAACACGCAGGCGTAGCACGGAGACAAAGCGTCTCGCGGGTCATAAACCGCGATTTGCCCGTCAAAGCGGATGGCGGCTCCTGACACCAGCGGCTTGCGGTGCTGGACACAGGCACGGTTGATGGCGTGGCGCGTCGCGAAGTTGTCGGTGCAGTCCAGCACCAGGTCGGCTTCCTGGACCAGTTTGTCCAGCAGCGCATCATCGGCCCGTTCAGTGATCGTCATGACGTTGACATCCGGGTTGATGGCGGCAATGGACTGTGCTACGGACGCGGCCTTGAACTGATCGATGCGCGCCAGCGTGTGGGCGATTTGCCGCTGCAGGTTGGTGGCATCGACCCGGTCATGGTCGACGACCGTGATGCGGCCAACGCCGGCGCTGCCCAGGTACAAGGCCACCGGCGAACCCAGCCCCCCCGCACCCACCATCAGCACATGGGAGGACAGGAGTTTTTCCTGGCCTTCAATGCCTATTTCGTCAAGCAGGATATGCCGGGAATAGCGGAGCAGCTGGTCGTCGTTCATGAAGAAAAAAGAAGCGGAAATTGGGAAGGACACATGCAAAGGCCGGCTTGAGTGCCATGACGCAAGCCGGCCCGGGCTCGTTGGGGCCTGATTCGCCCGGGTTCAGGCCTAGTTTTCTTTTTTCTCGTTTTTAGGTTCGACCACGGCCGTCTTGCTGACCAGCACAGGGCGACCCTTGAGCTTATTGATGGCTTGCCCCAGCTGGAAGTCCTTGTCGCTGCCCAATTCGGGCGGGCGGCGCTGCTCAGGCGTCTTCCTGGCTTCTTCTTCCAGTCGCTTCATGGCTTGCTCGCGGGCCTTTTCCCGGCCCTCGTCCTTGATTTCAGCGCCCTGGCCGCTGCCCAAGTGTTTTTCAAGGTCGGCTTCGCGGGTGCGCAGCGCGGCAAACGGGCTGCCTTCGGCGGTCTCGTCGACCATCACATCGGGAACAATGCCGCGTGCCTGAATCGACTTGCCGCTCGGCGTGTAGTAGCGCGCAGTGGTCAGCTTGATGCCCGTGTCGGGACCCAGCGGACGCACGGTCTGGACCGAGCCTTTGCCGAAGGTCTGGGTGCCCATGATGGTGGCGCGCTTGTAGTCCTGCAGTGCGCCCGCCACAATCTCGCTGGCCGAGGCGGAGCCTTCATTCACCAGCACCACAAGCGGCACGTTCTTGAGCGCTGCAGGCAGGCGCTTGAGCGGGTCTGCCCCGTTGCGGCGCTGGTAAAACTCGGGCGATGCCTTGTACGTGAACTTGCTTTCAGCCAGCTGCCCGTTGGTGGATACCACGGTGACGTTTTCAGGCAGGAAGGCGGCCGACACGGCCACGGCCGCATCCAGCAAACCGCCCGGGTCGTTGCGCAAGTCCAGCACCAAGCCCTTGAGGTTGGGCTCCTGCTTGTAAATCTGCTCAAGTTTGACGACGAAATCCTCCACCGTGCGTTCCTGGAACTGGCTCAGGCGAACCCATGCGTAGCCGGGCTCCACCACCTTGCCGCGCACCGACTGGGTACGTATTTCTTCACGGGTGATGGTGACGGGGAAGGTGCGGTTTTCATCCTTGCGGAAAATGGTGAGCCGCACCTTGGTCTGGGGCTCGCCGCGCATTTTTTTGACCGCGTCGTTCAAGCTCAAGCCCTTGACGGCCGTGTCATCAATCCGTGTGATCAGGTCATTGGGTTTCAGTCCGGCCCGGTCGGCCGGCGAGCCTTCAATTGGGGACACCACCTTGACCAGCCCGTCTTCCTGGCTGATCTCAATGCCGACGCCGACGAAGCGACCGCTGGTGCCTTCCCGGAATTCCTTGTACGATTTTTTGTCGAAGTAAACGGAATGCGGGTCCAGGCTGGCCACCATGCCCGAGATGGCGTCGGTGATCAGTTTTTTCTCGTCAACCGGCTCGACATAGTCTGATTTGACCATTCCGAAAACCGCGGCAAGCTGCTGCAACTCTTCGAGCGGCAATGGCGTGAGTCCGCCGCGTGCGACGGCCTGAAGTTGTACCGTGGTGAGGGCGCCTGCCACAACGCCAATTGAAATCCAGCCTGCTGTCTTGAGCTTTTGACCCATAAAAATACCTTCATAAGTCTGTTGAGGAACCGTTGCTCCTACAGAACTGGAGCAATATACACCTTGGACAGAAGCGCCGCTCTACAGTTCCATTGGCAGGGCCATGCAGTGCCGAAAAAGGGTTGAAACTGCCGGCTTATCCGTCGGTTTTACAAGACTTTTACAAAAAAATGGCGCCCGGGCTGGCCCTGGCTGGATATCAGGCCTTGCCCTGTGCGCCCACGGCTGCAGCGGCTTTGGCAGCCGCTTCGCTGTCGCCCAGATAGTAGTGGCGCAGCGGCTTGAGGTTCTCGTCCAGCTCGTACACCAGCGGGATGCCGTTGGGGATATT
The DNA here is from genome assembly GCF_018780625.1 of Polaromonas sp. Lineage (GTDB taxonomy): Bacteria > Pseudomonadota > Gammaproteobacteria > Burkholderiales > Burkholderiaceae_C > Polaromonas. Next base: position 14,065 of record NZ_JADMJK010000038.1, read on the forward strand.
GAGCCCCACGATATCCTCGTCAGATATGTTGTCCAGGTGCTTGACCAGCGCGCGTATCGAGTTGCCATGGGCCACCACCATGATGCGCTTGCCGGCTTTGATGGCGGGCGCCATGGATTCATTCCAGAACGGCAGGACACGCTCCACCGTGTCTTTGAGGCATTCGGTCAGGGGCACCTGCTCGGGGGGCAGCTTGGCGTAGCGCGGGTCGCCGCGCTCGCAGCGTTCATCTTCAGCGGTCAGGGGTGGCGGCGGGGTGTCGTAGCTGCGGCGCCAGACCAGCACCTGCTCGTCGCCGTATTTTCTGGCAGTTTCAGCCTTGTTCAGGCCCTGCAAGGCGCCGTAATGCCGCTCATTGAGCCGCCAGCTGTGCACCACAGGCAGCCAGGTCCGGTCCATTTCATCGAGCACATGCCACAGCGTGCGGGTGGCGCGCTTGAGTACGCTGGTGTAGGCCAGGTCAAAGTCATAGTCTTCTTGCTTCAGGAGCTTGCCGGAGTTTTTGGCCTGCTCTATGCCGGTCTCCGTCAGGTCCACGTCGGTCCAGCCGGTGAATTGGTTGTCAAGATTCCAGGTCGATTCGCCGTGGCGGATGAGCACAAGTTTGTACATAAAGTGGGCAGTCGGTATTGAGGATAGGGCGATAAATGGCCGGCAGCAGGCCGGTTTCTGCCTCTATTCTAAAATCACGGGTTAGGCATAAAACACACAAAGGTTCAAAGTGAAATTTCTGATCGATAACTGGATGCTGATTTCCGTCGCACTGGCTTCTGGCAGCATGCTGGTATGGCCCATGATTTCAGGCAGCATGAACGCGGGCGCCCTGACGGCCAGCGGCGCGGTGCAGCTGATCAACCGTGAAAAAGCCGTGGTGGTGGATGTATGCAGCGCCGAGGAATTTGCCGCTGGCCACGTGGTGGGCGCAAAACACATACCGCTGGGCGAGCTGGAGTCCCGGCTGCCGGGCGTGGTAAAAAACAAGGCCTTGCCGGTGATTCTGGTGTGCGCCAGCGGCATGCGTTCTGGCCGTGCTGTCGCCATTGCCAAAAAGCTCGGCTACGAGCAGGCCCAATCATTGAGCGGCGGGCTCAAAGCATGGAAAGACGCTAACCTGCCGGTTGAAAAAGCCTGACAAGGCTGAAAGTAGCTGTCTGCAAGACAGCTTCAGGGTGGCAACCCGGGCAATTTCCGGGCTGACCCTGATTTTTTTATTCCCTGTGCCTGGCCTCCTGCCAGCATCTCCCGGAGAAAGCATGCAAACCGTCAAAATCTACACCACCGGCACCTGCCCCTATTGCATTCAGGCCAAACAGCTGCTCAAGGAGCGCGGTGTCACCGAACTTGACGAAATCCGGGTCGACATGGTGCCCGGCGAGCGGCAGAAAATGATGGAGATCACCGGCCGGCGTTCCGTGCCGCAAATTTTCATCGGATCAACCCATGTCGGCGGCTGTGATGACCTGGTCGCGCTCGACGGCCGCAGCGGCTTGATGCCGCTGCTCAATGCCTGAGTCCGGGCGACAGGCCCAATTTCGCCCCCTGAGATAATGCAGCGCTAGTCGCCGCACGCTTTTGAGTGCGGATGGCTTTGCGATTCATTTCCATTTTTCAAGAACCCCCGAAAGAGCACCATGGCCGAAGCCAATCTTGACCCCGTATTCCAGATCCAGCGCGTTTACCTCAAGGACTTGTCGCTCGAGCAACCCAATTCGCCGGAAATCTTGCTGAATCAGGAGCAACCCAGCGTGGACATCCAGCTCGGCGTGAACGCCGCGCCAGTGGCTGACGGCCTGTTCGAGGTCACGGTGACCGCCACCGTGCATACCCAGATCGCGGATAAAACCGTGTTCATGGTGGAGGCCAAGCAGGCCGGAATTTTTGAAATCCGCAACATCCAGGCCGAGCAAATTGGCTCCATCCTGGGCATTGCCTGCCCGCAGATCGTCTACCCCTACCTGCGCAGCAATGTGGCCGACATCATCCAGCGCGGCGGTTTCCCGCCGGTGCACATGGCTGAAATCAACTTCCAGGCGATGTACGAGCAGCAGCAGGTCGAAGCCGCCGCTGCCGCAGTGGCTCCCCCCCAGATCATTGTTTGAGGGGCGTTCAGATGCCGTTTGTCACTGACGTCGCTGACGGATTGCGGTTGTGAACCTGCTCGTGATTGGCGCGGGCGCCTGGGGCACGGCGCTGGCCGTCAGCGCCTCACGCGCGACGGGCAGGCATCAGGTCACCCTGTGGGCGCGCGATGCGGCTCGGGTCCAGGCTATGCAGGCCGAACGCACCAACGCACGCTACCTGCCCGGCATTGCCTTTCCTGAGGGCTTGCGGGTGCAGGGCGGCAGCGACGCCTCGCTGGCCCAGGCGCTCAGCGGACAAGACCTCATCATCATGGCCACGCCGGTGTCGGCCGCGCGCGACATGCTGATACGCCTGCAGCGCGCCACCGTGCCGGTCGCCTGGCTCAGCAAGGGCTTTGAAGCGCCGCTCGCCGCAACCGGATCCACTGCGTCATCCGCCCCTTTTGGCTTGATGGTCCATGAGATACGGGCCCAGGTGGCGCCCAATTTAAGAGCCGGCGTGCTCAGCGGCCCGAGTTTTGCGCTCGAAGTGGCGCGCGGTCAGCCGACGGCCCTGGTGGCCGCCAGCGAACACGCCGAAGTGCGCGATGCGCTGGTGGCCGCGTTTCACGGCCCGACGCTGCGCGTCTATGCCAACGACGACATCATCGGCACCGAAGTCGGCGGTGCGGTCAAGAACGTGCTGGCCATTGCCACCGGGCTGTGTGATGGCCTGTCGCTCGGGCTCAATGCCCGCGCCGCACTGATCACGCGCGGACTGGCCGAAATGACGCGCCTGGGCGTGGCGCTTGGCGCCCGCGCTGAAACCTTTACCGGACTTTCGGGGCTGGGCGACCTGGTGCTGACGGCCACCGGCGATTTGAGCCGCAACCGCAAGGTTGGGTTGCTGCTGGCGCAAGGCAACAGCCTGGCCGAAGCGGTGCAGTCGCTCGGCCATGTGGCTGAAGGCGTTTACTGCGCCCGCACCGTGGTGCAGCGCGCCGCCAGCCTGGGCGTGGACATGCCGATTGCGAAAAGCGTGGTGGCACTGCTGGACGGAAAAATCCAGCCCGCCGAGGCGGTGGCGCTGCTGATGGACCGCGAGCCGACCACCGAACAAGCCTGACGCCGGGGCGCCAGGGCCGCTCGCTACTTCTGCAGCACCAGCGTCACCAGCAGCGACGAGTCCTGCCGCGCCGTCAGGGCGTGGTCGACACCGCCTGCCAGCCACATCAGCTGGCCGGCTTTCATGCGCTGCGTCTGGCCGTGCGCCGTCAGTTCAATCTCGCCTTCCAGGCAGTGAATTGTCATGTCGCCCTTGACCTGGTGCGAGGGCATGGTTTTATGCGCAGGCATCACCACCCGCATTACTTCGAGCGTGCCGGTTTTGAAAAGTGCCGTGGTTCGGGCCTCGGCCAACTGGTCTGCCAGCGGCTGAACGTCCACGAGTTGCCCGGAGGCGGCGTGCGAGATGGCCATGGTGAAACTCCTTGGGTGCGTCGGTAATGCCTTCATGCGGTTTATACCTCACGGGCAAAACGGCCCGGAAAAACTCGTCCTGCCGCTGGTTCGGTGCGTTTTCAATACCTGCGCAAGCACCGTCCGGCCAATCGTCAAATTTCCAGGTTGTCAATCAGCCGGGTGTTGCCCAGCTTGGCGGCGCCCAGCACCACCAGCGGCACGCCGGCCAGCGGGCCTTGCGGGGGCTGCAGGTCGCTGCGGCGGCGCACTGTCAGGTAGTCGGGCTTCCAGCCGCGCCGCGCCAGCGCCTGCAGGGCCTGGGCTTCCAGCGCTGCAAGATCGGGGGCCTCGGTCGCACCGGCGGCGCGGGCGGCGTCGCCCATGGCGCGCAGGGCCTGGGCCAGTTGCGCGGCTTCCTGGCGCTCGGCGGGATTGAGGTAGCTGTTGCGCGACGACAGCGCCAGCCCGTCGTCGGCGCGCTGGGTTTCGCCGGCCAGAATCTCGATCGGCAGGGCAAACTGCTGCACCATGCGGCGCACCACCAGCACCTGCTGGTAGTCCTTTTTGCCAAAGGCCGCCACGCCCGTCGGCATGCCGGCAAACACGCATGAAAACAGCTTGAGCACCACGGTGCTGACGCCGATGAAAAAGCCGGGCCTGAAATGCCCTTCCAGCATGTCGCTGAGGTCGGTCGCCGGATGCACCTTGAAGGTTTGCGGCTCGGGGTACAGGTCTTTTTCGCGCGGGGCAAACACCACATCGCAGCCGGCCGCTTCCAGGCGCTGGGCATCGGCGTCCAGCGTGCGCGGGTAGCTGTCAAAGTCCTCGTGCGGCGCAAACTGCAGCCGGTTCACAAAAATGCTGGACACGGTGACATCGCCCATCGGCTTGGCCTGCTTGACCAGCGCGATATGGCCGGCGTGCAGGTTGCCCATGGTGGGCACAAAGGCCGGGCGCTTGTAGGGGCTGAGGTGGGCGCGCAGGTCTGCGATGGTGTGAACGATGTGCATGGGTTTTCCTTGAATAGGGTGGGGACGGGCTACCAGGCGTGGGCGCTGTTGAGCGGAAAGCTGCCGTCCTTGACGGCGCGTACATAGGCTTCCATGGCGCCGCGCACGCTGGCGCTTCGGTTGCTGTCGCCCTCCATGAAGTTGCGGACAAACCTGGGCATTTTGCCCAGGTTCATGCCCAGCATGTCGTGCAGCACCAGCACCTGGCCCGACGTGCCGTCGCCCGCACCAATGCCGATGGTGGGGCAGTGCGTCAGCAGCGCGGTCACTTCGGCCGACAGCGCCGCTGGCACCATTTCCAGCACCAGCATGGAGGCGCCTGCGTCCTGCAGTGCGCTGGCGTCGCGGCGCAGCAGCGCGGCCGATTCCTCGGTCTTGCCCTGCACGCGGTAGCCGCCCAGCGCATGCACGGTTTGCGGCGTCAGGCCCAGGTGGGCGCAGACCGGAATGCCGCGCTCGACCAGGAAGCGCACCGTCTCGGTGGTCCAGCCGCCGCCTTCGAGCTTGACCATGTGGGCGCCAGCCTGCATCAGGGTGACGGCGCTGCGCAGCGCCTGCTCTTTCGATTCGTGGTAACTGCCAAACGGCAGGTCGCCGATCAGCCACGCCACGCCATGCGCGCGGCGCAGGCCGTTGGCCACGCACTCGGTGTGGTGGCGCATGGCCTCCAGCGTCACGCCCACGGTGCTGGTCAGACCCTGGCAGACCATGCCCAGCGAGTCGCCCACCAGGATGCATTCGACGCCCGCCGCATCGGCCACGGCGGCAAAGGTGGCGTCGTAGGCGGTCAGCATGGTGATTTTTTCGCCCTGGGCGCGCATTTCCCGCAGGCGCGGCAGGCTCATGGGCTTGCGGGCCGAGGGCGTGGAAGCCGGCGGCAGCGTGCCATAAGGGGTGGCTGAAGCTGCCGGGGCAGCGGTGTCTGAAGTCATGGGCACTCTCCTGAATGAGCGGGAGTTTAATCCGGGGGGCTGTTCAGCAGGCCTCAAAAATCAAGGCCGTCGCGCGCGGCATCAGGCCGCCTGCGGCGCCGAGCGCGTCATGCCAAGCCGCTCCAGCAGCTTGAGGTCGGCATCGGTGTCGGGGTTGCCGGTGACCAGCAGCTTGTCACCGTAAAAAATCGAGTTGGCGCCGGCCAGAAAGCACAGCGCCTGCACCGCGTCGCCCATCTGCTGGCGGCCGGCCGACAGGCGCACGCGGGCCGTCGGCATGGTGATGCGCGCCACCGCAATGGTGCGGACAAACTCGAACGGGTCCAGGTCGGCCTGGTCAGCCAGCGGCGTGCCTGCAACCTTCACCAGGTTGTTGATGGGCACCGACTCGGGGTAGGGCGTGAGGTTGGCCAACTCGGCCACCAGGCCGGCGCGCTGGCGGCGGGTTTCGCCCATGCCGACAATGCCGCCGCAGCAGACCTTGACGCCGGCGCTGCGCACGCGGGCCAGCGTGTCGAGCCGGTCCTGGTACTGGCGCGTGCTGATGATGTCGCCATAGAAGTCAGGCGCGCTGTCCAGGTTGTGGTTGTAGTAGTCCAGGCCCGCGTCCTGCAGCGTTTGCGCCTGGCCGTCTTCGAGCATGCCCAGTGTGGCGCAGGTTTCCAGGCCCAGTGCCTTGACGGTGCGGATCAGCTCGGCGACTTTTTCAATGTCGCGCTCCTTGGGCGAGCGCCAGGCCGCGCCCATGCAAAAGCGCGTGGCGCCTGCGGCCTGCGCCAGTTTGGCGGCGGCCAGCACTTCGGCCGGCTCCATCAGCTTGCTGGCCTCCACGCCGGTGTCGTAGCGCGCCGCCTGCGGGCAGTAGCCGCAGTCTTCGGCGCAGCCGCCGGTCTTGACCGACAGCAGCGTGGCAAATTCAATCCGCGTCGGGTCGAAGTGCTCGCGGTGCACGGCTTGCGCCTGGTGCATCAGTTCGGGAAAAGGCAGATTGAACAGCGCTTCAATCGCGTCCACGGTCCAGCGCTCGGCGCCGGTTTTGGGGGCCAGCGGGGCGGCGGGGCGGTGCAGGGTGATGGGTTGTTCTACAACGGAGGACATGGTCTGTTTTCCTTCTTACCAGGTGGTTTTTTTGAGTCTAGCTGATGCCGCGATGCGGTCCGGCTCAGCGCGCGGCCCTGGCCAAAGCGGTCAGGGTGTCAATCAACAGGTCGATGTCGGCGTCGGTATGGGCCGCCGACAGGGCGATGCGCAGGCGCGCCGTGCCCTCGGGGACGGTGGG
>NZ_JADMJK010000096.1:0-2932 GCF_018780625.1 Polaromonas sp.
TGACCTACATCCGCAAGGATGGCAGCCGCTTTCCGGCGGTCGTGTCGGTCACGGCCTTGCGCAACGACCAGGAAGCGATCATCGGCTACCTGCTGATCGGCACCGACAACACGGCGCGCAAGCGCGCGGAAGAGGCCCTCCTGGAAGCCGGTGCCCTGCAGAGCGCGATTTTCAACAGCGCCAATTTTTCCAGCATCGCCACCGACGAAAAAGGCGTGATCCAGATTTTCAATGTCGGCGCAGAGCGCATGCTCGGCTACGCCGCCGCCGATGTGATGAACAAGATCACGCCGGCCGACATTTCCGATCCGCAGGAGGTGATCGCACGCGCGGAGGCATTGAGCATTGAGCTTTCCACCCCGATCACACCGGGTTTTGAGGCACTGGTGTTCAAGGCCTCGCGCGGCATCGAAGATATTTACGAGTTGACCTATATCCGCAAGGACGGCAGCCGCTTCCCCGCCATCGTCTCGGTCACGGCCCTGCGCGATGCACAGGAGGGCATCATCGGCTATCTGCTGATTGGCACCGACAATACGGCCCGCAAGGAAGTCGAGGCGGCGCAGGCACTGCTGGACCAGCGGCTGCGCGACCAGCAGTTCTACACCCGATCGCTGATCGAATCGAACATTGATGCGCTGATGATGACCGACCCGCAGGGCTTCATCTCGGACGTGAACCAGCAAATGATGACGCTGACCGGGCGCACGCGCGACGAGCTGATAGGCGCGCCCTGCAAGAACTTCTTTACCGACCCGGTTCGGGCCGATGCCGCCATCAAGCGCGCGCTCACAGAAAACAAGGTCAGCGACTATGAGCTGACCGTGCGCGCCCAGAACGGCGACGAAACAGTGGTGTCTTACAACGCGGCGACCTTCCAGGACCGGGACCGCAAGCTGCAAGGCGTGTTTGCGGCCGCGCGCGATGTGACGGAGCGCAAACGCTTTGAGCGCACCCTGCAGGAAAAAAACATCGAACTGGAGCATGCCAGCCGAATGAAATCCGAATTTCTGGCCACCATGTCGCACGAGTTGCGCACGCCGCTGAACGCCATCATCGGCTTTTCAGAAGCGCTCAAGGATGGTCTGATGGGCCCGATGAGCGATGTCCACCAGGAATACGTCAACGACATTTTCACGAGTGGCCAGCACCTGTTGTCCCTGATCAATGACATTCTGGACTTGTCCAAGGTCGAAGCCGGCATGATGGACCTCGAGCTGGAAACCGTCGATTTGAACCGGCTGCTGTCGGGCAGCCTGTCCATCGTCAAGGAAAAAGCCCTGGCCCAGCGCATTCACCTCGAGCTCGAAACCGCCGGGGATCTGAGCCTGCTGCAGCTGGACACCCGAAAGACCAAGCAGATCGTCTACAACCTGCTGGCCAATGCGGTGAAGTTCAGTGCCAATGGCGGGCGCGTGGTCTTGCGCGCGCGGCGCGTGCTGCGCCCCACCGTGGGCACGCTGCCGGGTGCCTGGCCGGTCCGCAGCTTTGCACTGGCGGACAACGAGCACAGCGAATTCCTCGAACTCTCCGTCAGCGACAGCGGCATTGGTGTTGCGCAAGGCAACCTGGCCAAGCTGTTCCAGGCCTTCAGTCAAATCGACAGCAGCCTGGCGCGCAAGTTCGAGGGCACCGGGCTGGGCCTGGCCATGGTCAAACAACTGGCTGAACTGCATGGCGGCACGGTGGGTGTGGCCAGCGCCGAGGGTGAGGGCTCGCGCTTTGCCGCCTGGTTGCCGCTGCGCATGCCGGCGCAAGCCGATCCTGACCCAAGCCACAGCGCAGACTCGGCAATCCGGGCCGTGGCCGAACCCGGGGAACGCATGGCAATGGTTGTCGAAGACGATCAGCAGGCAGCCGACCTGATTCGCCTGCTGCTCGAAGCCGAGGGGCTGACCGTCCTGCATGCCGCCAGGGCCGAGGACGCACTGCTGCTGGCTGCAGAGCAAACCCTGAGCCTGGTCACGCTGGACCTTCAGTTGCCTGGCATGGGCGGCTGGGAATTTCTTTTGCGGCTGCGCGAAATCAGCCGCGCGGCGCAGGTACCGGTGGTAATCGTGTCCGGCTTGGCGGACAGCACCATGGCCTTGACTGGCGGCGCTGCCGCCGTGCTGCAAAAGCCGGTCAGCCGCGCACAACTGAAATTTTCCCTGGCCAATCTGGGCCTTCATCCAGTCCCCGAACGGATCCACACGCTGCTGGTGGTAGACGACGACCCCAAGGCGGTCGAAGTGATTGCGGCATTCCTGCCAAGCCCGTCCTACGCGGTGGTGCGCGCTTATGGCGGCGCAGAGGCCATAAGCCTGGCGCAGCGGCTGCGGCCGGACCTGATTTTGCTCGACCTGATGATGCCGGAAGTCAGCGGCTTCGATGTCGTTGAAGCGCTGCAGCGCCATGCCAACACAGCGCACATCCCGATCCTGATCGTGACAGCCAAGCAAGTCACCGCATTGGACCGCGCTACGCTCAACAACACTCCTGGCAAGTTCATGCACGTTGTAGAAAAAGCTGGATTGAACCGTGCCCAGTTTGTTGCCGAGGTGAAGCGCGCACTGCTGCCGTATTGAATCCAGAGAGGCACCAGATGGCCAGAATATTGATCATTGAAGATAACGCGGCCAACATGAAGCTGGCCTGTCTTTTGCTGACCAGCGCCGGCCATACGGTGCTGCGCGCAGTCGATGCCGAAACCGGGTTGACACTGGCCCGTATGGACCAGCCCGACCTCATCCTGATGGACATCCAGCTGCCGGGCATGGACGGCCTGGCGGCAACCGCCCTGCTGAAACAGGACGCCGCCACGGCCGCCATTCCCGTGATTGCCCTGACCGCCATGGCCATGAAAGAGGACCGGGAAAAAACCCAGGCAGCCGGTTGCGATGCCTATATTGCCAAGCCCTTGCGCTACCAGGCCTTGTATGCCGTGATCGAT
>NZ_JADMJK010000096.1:3032-82898 GCF_018780625.1 Polaromonas sp.
CGATGCCTATATTGCCAAGCCCTTGCGCTACCAGGCCTTGTATGCCGTGATCGATTCCCTGCTGGTCAGGACTGCGCCGCCAGCGACCCGCTAAACCACTTAATTCACTCTGTCGCCATGACCAGCGCCAATGCCCACTCCAACGCCACCATCCTCATCATTGATGACGAAGACCTGAACCGCAAGCTGCTCGAAGCACTGTTACTGCCCGAAGGCTACCGCACCATCTGCGCCGCCAGCGGCGAAGAAGCCCTGGCCATGATTGCGCAGCAGGCACCCGACCTGATCCTGCTCGACATCATGATGCCGGGCATGGACGGTTACCAGGTGACCAGCGTTCTTAAAGCGAATCCCGCCACGTCCCGGATTCCCATCATTGTGGTGTCTGCGCTTGAAGACCGCAGCGCACGCCTGCTGGGCCTTGCGGCCGGCGCCGAAGAGTTCTTGAGCAAGCCCATAGACCGGGCCGAGTTGTGCTTGAGGGTGCGCAATTTGCTCAGGCTCAAGGAATTCAGCGACTTCTACCAGAACCACACCCGCATCCTTGAAGAGCAGGTGCAGGCGCGCACGGCCGACCTGCAGCGCTTTCGCTCAGCCCTGGACGCCACCGCCGATGCGATTTTCCTGACAAACCGCAGGACCATGCAGTATGTCGAGGTCAATGCGACCGCCTGCACCATGCTGGGCTACACCCGCGAAGAATTTTTCAAACGGGGTCCGGGATCATTCAACACCATCACGCGGGACGCGCTGGAGCGCACCTACGACGCCCTGATCGCCGGCAATGGGGCAAACCGCATGATCGAAACGCTGATGCGTTGCAAAAACGGGCGCGCGTTGCAGGTCGAAGTGCACCGGCAGGCCCAGCGCTTTGGTGACGACTGGATTATTGTCAGCGTGCTGCGTGACATCACCGAACGCAAGCAGGCCCAGCAGGAAATACTTCAACTGAACGCCAGCCTGGAGCAGCGCGTGCGCCAACGCACGGCCGAGCTGGAGGAAGCCAACGAAGAACTGCAATCTTTTTCCTACTCGGTGTCACACGACCTGCGCGCCCCGCTGCGCACCATTGACGGATTCAGCAGCCTGCTTCGCAAGGAGATCGACGAGAGCGCGGCCAGCGAGCGCAGCAAGCATTGCGTGACCCGCATCAGCGCCGGGGTACTGCAGATGGGCGAGCTGATTGACGCCATGCTGTCACTGGCGCAGGTGTCGCGGAGCAGCTTGCGCTGGGATCTTGTAGACATGAGCGCGCTGGCCCAAACGATACTGGATGGCTATCAGGAGCAGGCGCCCGAACGAGAACTGCTGCGCGATATTCAACCCACCATCATGGCCCAGGGCGACCCGGCATTGCTCAGGCAGGTGCTCGACAACCTGCTGGGCAACGCGTGGAAGTTCACCGCCCAGCAGCCACACACCCGCATTGCATTTCAAGCCGCCACCCGCCCGGAAGGTGAAACCGTCTATACCGTGCAGGACAACGGCGCGGGCTTTGACATGGCCGATTCGGACAAGCTGTTTGGTGCTTTTCAGCGGCTGCACACCGCATCCGAATTTGCTGGAAATGGCATTGGCCTGGCCACGGTGCACAAAATCGTGACGCGGCATGGCGGCAAGATCTGGGCCGATTCTGCTCCGGGCCAGGGCGCGACGTTCAGTTTCACGCTGGGGCCGCCGCCCCCCTGACCGCCTCGGGTTGATACCGGCGAGGCATCCAAAAAACGCCCTCAATGTCGATGTGGATGATGCGCGTCCGGGACATGCGCATGGTTGTGGGACAAGGGTTCGTGTTGATGAACATGGCTGTGCGTCCCGTCAGGCATCTCGTCATGCACGTGGTTGTGATGCCCATCGTCATGCCGGTGGGCGTGCTCATGCGTCATGGCTTCATGCGTGTGCGCATGCGCATGGCTTTCCATCAAATGCAGCATCACGCCCGCCAGCATGAACAAGCCGCCCAAGCCCATCAACGCGCTGGCTGACCGCTCCCCGAACGCAAAGGCCACCAAGGCACCAATGAACGGTGCGAAGGCAAATACCGATCCGGTGCGCGCTGCGCCAAAAGCGCGCTGTGCAAGCAAATAAAACCGCAAGCTAAGCCCATAACCGGTGGCGCCCACCGCAAGGAGGCCCAGTGCAGCCGTGAGCGTTGGAAGCGGTTCGCCCATGGTCGCAGCCAGCGCGGTGGTGGCAAAAGCGCCCAGCGCCGCTTTGACCAAAACCACCTGTCCAGGGTCGCGATCAGCCACGCCGCGCGACAGCGTGTTGTCCACCCCCCACGCTGCCGTGGCCAGCAGTACCGCCATCAAGCCCGCCAACTGCGCATCGCCCTGGCGGCCCTGGTCTAAAACCAGAACCATTCCACCGGCCAGCAGCAACAGCATGGCGGCCCAGACGCGCCGGTCCATCGTCTCGTGGTACAGCTTCCAGGCCAGCACCGCCGTGAACAGCGCTTCCAGCGTCAGCATCAGCGAGGCACTGGTGCCGCTGGTGCGCTGCAGTCCCCATGCCAGCGCAACGGGTCCAATGACGGCGCCAAAGCCGGCCATGGCCAGCAAGCGCCCCAGGTCGCTGCGCTGCAGGCGGGCCTCCCGTTCTACGGGCTGCCTGAGCAATGTCCCGACGACCGCCGCACCGGCATACAGCAAGGCTGCGGTGGTGAAGGCGCCCAGGCCAACTCCAAAAAATTGAACCAAAGGCGTGCTGACGCCGAACAGCCCTGCGGCCAGCAAGGCCAGCGCTCCGCCCCGAAGCGCTGGCCCACGCAAAGATGCCTGCACGGTCTTACTTGCCTGTGAAATTGGCAGCAATGAAGTTGCCTGGCGGCGTGAAGAACATATAGAGCGTCTCTTTCGTCTTGTCCTTGGCAGCCGAGTCCATGAAGCTCACTTTCCATTCCTTGCCTTTCGCGCCTTCGGCCATTTCGGCCTTGTCATGTTTGACGGCTTGCCAGGATTTGTCGATCTTGCCGCTGGCCACCAGAGCGTCCTTGCGCTGGCGGGCGCAACCGAGCACGGTGGCCTCGTTGGCAGGCTTGTTGCCGTGAAAGTGACAGCCACCACCTTCGGCAGCAAAAGCGGAAGGTGCGGCGGCGAATGCAGCGACGAGAGTGGCGATAGACAAGATGCGTTTCATGGGAGTCTTCTTTCGGTTGAGTAAGTGAAAAATACAAGATAGTTAAAGGGCGTTGCGGCTGGCATCCGTCGAATTTTTTATATCCATGTCTTCATGAATAGGCTGGTGCTCCTCTGCCGGGAATCGAAAGCTGTCGGGGCTGGCATCGTGTTGGTAGCCATGCAATTGCATGAACAGCAAATAAACACCCGCGTAAATCAGGCCCATATTGGCCGCAAAGCTGAAGCGCTTGAATGACGGGCGATGCCGCCAGAACGCCAGCAGACCTACCATCACCGTCAAAGCGGCAATCTGACCGATCTCCACCCCCAGATTGAAGCTCAGGATGCGCAGCAACATGCTGGTGTTGTCGTCGCCCAGGGGCAACTGCTGCAGCCGGGTGGAAAGCCCAAAGCCATGCAGCAGCCCGAAGCCAAAGACCGCGGCCAGCAGGTTGGGCGACTTCATGTCGAAATACTTCTGAAAGCCGCCATTGTTGTCAAAGCCCTTGTAGATCACGCTGATGGCGATGATCGCGTCCACCAGATAGAAATTCCAGGTGATCTTGAAGTACGTGGCAAAGATCAGTGTGATGCAGTGAACCAGGGTGAAAACGGTGACAAACCTGGCCACGTCCTTGAAGCTGGTCAGGAAAAATACCATCCCCAACAAGAACAGCAGGTGGTCGTAGCCCGTGAGCATATGGCTGGCACCCAACCCGATATAGCGCAAATAGCCGCCATCAAGCATGCTCTGACGGTCAGCCTCGGAAATTCCGTGGGCGAGTGCCACCAACGGCAACGCCATCAGCAGCAAGGCCATGAGGCGGCCTGCGAGTAACTTGTTCATTCAATAACTTTCTGGATTTGAGGCACGGTTGCGCACACAGTGCGACCTGCGGCGTAAGCCGGGTCGCAAACGGGATCTTCAGAAGATGCAAATGCAAATACCCAGCGCCCCTTGCAAGGCGCTGGACATTCCCTCAAGCGTTGCGCTGGGGGGGCCTGAGCGGGCCTTCAAGATGCGGGGATGGCCCCAATGATTTCACCGTCTTGCTGGGTGAAAGTGGCCGAACGGTTGCGACCGTGGCCCAGCCCGTGGTCAGCAAACCGGCCGTATTGAATCCAGCATATGCATGCACATGCTGAACCGCGCCGTCCACGCCGTCTGCTTCATCCGCTTCGTCCATGTGCACAGCCTGTCCATCGTCATCATCATGGTGGTGATGGCTGGCATCCTGGCTGTGCAGTGCGATGTGTTCCAGCTTGACGGCACGCTCTGCCACAGCCAGCGGGCTGAACATGGTCAGTGCCTGGCAAATAATGGCAAGTAGCAGAAGAATCGCGCGAATTCGGCGGGGCATGGAGGCAGATGTTATCCTGTCTTTTCTCACGTTGTAGGGCGGATGCAATGTGTTTCCCATTTCTCAATCGCCACAACGCCACCGGCTGAGTGATGAAGTCAATTGACACTCACCCGGCAGCATATTGCGCTGATTCCAGTGGGTTGTGGGGCTCCGAACGACTGGCTCAGACCATATATTGCGCACCGCTTTTTCGCCCAACAGGCAAATGCCCGGCGCATACTCTGCCCATGCCTGCCCTCTTGCTTCACCTGCTAAAAAAAACTGCGCTGACCGGCGCCGTCGCGCCCTCGTCCCGCTTCCTCGCCTCGGCCATGGTCCGCGCCACAGGCGAGGCGAGACATGTCGTGGAACTGGGCGCCGGCACGGGCCCCGTCACGAAGGAGTTGCGCAGCCGGCTGCCCAACGCCTCACTGATAGCAGTCGAAATACAGCCCAGTCTGGCGCAACAGCTTCGTAGCAGGTTTCCGGGGCTGGACGTGCGGCAGGACCTGGCTCACGAGGTACTGGACGGCCTCGTCTACACCGACCCGGTGGTGGTGGTGTCCAGCCTTCCCTTTCGCTCACTCCCAAAGGACATGCACGATGTGACTGTGACGAGCATCGAGCGGCTTTTGCGCAGAGTCCCCGGCTCCAAGCTGGTGCAGTTCACCTACCAGCCGCGCGCGCCCTTTGAGGCATCAGCGGATTTTCAGTGGAACAAGACCTGCTCGGTGTGGCGCAATGCACCGCCGGCGGGCGTGTGGGTGTTGCAAAGCTTGCCCGCGGCTTGAGCTGCGGCTCCTCGCAACCTTTCGCTTTTCATCGCCCGACATCGCGAAAAGGCAAATGGCCTACGGGAACCTTTCCCGCCATCGCTTATCATTAAGTAATGCGTCGCTTTACCTTCGTCCTCATGATCGCCCTGCTGCTGTTGCGCGGCTGGATGGGCGAAGCCATGGCGACCGGGATGGCGCTGGCGCCGTTGCAGCCCCTGCCATCGGCGACACAAACAGTCGCGGCCCATGCCCATGCGCCAAGCGCGCAAATGCATGTTGGTCATGAAACCGCAGAACCCGAGGCGCTTTACGAGGCGCAGGCTGTTCACGACTGCACTGGCGGTCCTGCCAGCGAAGATCCATCCCATGCGGGCCCTGCCCACTGCGACGCCTGCACAGCCTGCCAGGCCTGCCACACCGTGGCCTTGACGCCATTTGCCGCCAGCGCCCACCCCGTTTTCAGCGCACGTGCGCTGCCCCGCGCCAAGGCAGCGTTCTTTGCCAGCGCCGACACGGCACGCGGCCAGAAACCACCGATTTCCTGACCTCCAGGCCCGCAATGGGTCTGTACTTGCTTCCGGCACAGGCTTTACAGGCCCGTCATGCCCGGATCGTTGCGGTGCGCCAAGCATCGCCCCGTTTGTATGTCAGGAGATTTCAGTGAACGTCCGTTTTATTTCAACGTCGCCCGCCAGGCTGGCGTTGCTTGCCTTTTTGGCGCTGCCGGCCGCAGCCATCGCACAGGCTGCGCCCTATCCCCAACTCGACCCCAAGCACACCATGCAGGGCGCCAGTGCCGACACGCCCGTGCCGCCCGCGCTCTACCGCTCGGTGTTTGCCGGCCTGCCCACCGGGGTGGAAGAAACCCGCGTGGACTGGAAAAAGGCCAACGCCGACGTGGGCCAGTTCAAACGAGGCCATGCCGACCTTCTGAAATGGGAACAAGAGCAGGCCAAGGCACCGCCCAAGGCCGCTGACCGCCCTTCCGGCCCACCCACCCGCTAAAGCGCATCATGAAAAAACTTTTGAACACCCGCGCAACCCCGGCATTGCGCCTGAGTGCCATGACCGTGCTACTGCTGGCCTTGAGCGGCCAAGCGCTCGCTGCACCGGATGCCGATGGCGGCGTGGCTGGACTGCAGCAACTTCTCAATGGCAAGCTGGTGGGTTTGGGCGACACCAGCGTCCCGATTGCCCGTCCGGGCGCAGACACAAGCGCCCTGGTGAACGAGTTGCTGAAAGCGCCGCTTGGCGCGGAAGCGGCCGTGCGCATCGCTTTACTGAACAATCCTGGGCTGCAGGTGTCGCTGGGAAGCGCTGGCGTGGGCCTCTCAGACACCGTCGGCGCCGCCAGCCCGGCCAGACGCAAGGCGCAGCAGACCCTCACGCGGCTGTCCACCGATGCGCGCAAGGCCTGGATTGAGGCCGTTGCCGCAGCCCAAAGCGCACGCTACGTGCGCGAGGCCAAAGAAGCCACCGAAGCCGCAGGCGAGTTGGCCAGACGCATGACGCAGGTCGGCAACATCAGCAAATTTCAGCAGGCGCGCGAACAAGCCACGCTGTCTGATGCCGCCGTGCAGCTGGCCAAATCGCAGCAGGCCGCATTCAATGCCCGCGAAAAACTCATCGTCACGCTGGGCTTGTGGGGCGCCCAAACAGGGTTTGAACTGCCCGGCGAACTGCCTGCGCTGCCGCCCCAAGCACAGGACCTGCCCGACATCGAAACCCGCGTGCTCAAACAGAGCGAGGCGCTGCGCCTGGCACAAGTCCAGTGGCAACGCCAGTTGGCAGGGCCACGTCCGGCCAGCGCAGATGACCTGTGGGATGCCATGGGCGACGCGGCCACCGTACGCGAGTTGGCGGTCAAAACGCGCAGCGAAGCGCGCCAGGCCTACAACGACTACCGCACCACTTACGACCTGGCGCGGCATTACCGTGACGAGGTGATGCCGCTGCGCAAGTTCATCAACGACGAGGTGGTGCTGCGCTACAACGGCATGCTGCTCAGCGTGTTTGACCTGCTGGCCGATACACGCGCGCAGGTGCTTGCCACAGGCAGCGCCATCGAGGCACAGCGCGACTTCTGGCTCGCCGAGGCCGAGCTGCAAGCGATGCTGGCGGGCGCACCAGTGGCGCTTTCCTCCGGCGCGCCAGCTTCAAGCGGCACCGCAGCCGGTGGCGCTGCCGCCGCGCACTGAATTGCATAAAAAAATACCAAGGATTTCCCCATGAATCGACGACATTTTTTCAACGGTGCGGCGCTCACAGCCGTCGCAGCGGCCTCGGTCAGCCGGGTCGCCATGGCCGCCCTGCCGGAGCCGGTCATCATGAGCGGGGCGGACACCGCGCCGCCGCTCGTCCCGTCCAGCGGGCGGCCCTACAACCCGGTGGTCACACTCAATGGCTGGACCTTGCCCTGGCGCATGAACAACGGCGTGAAGGAGTTTCACCTGGTGGCCGAGCCGGTGGTGCGCGAGATGACCCCGGGCTTCAAGGCCCACATGTGGGGCTACAACGGCCAGAGCCCCGGCCCCACGATCGAGGTGGTCGAAGGCGACCGGGTGCGCGTGTTCGTGACCAACAAGCTGCCTGAGCACACCAGCGTGCACTGGCACGGCCAGCGCTTGCCCAGCGGCATGGACGGCGTGTCGGGCCTGAACCAGCCGGCAATTCCGGTCGGCAAGACTTTTGTCTACGAGTTCATGGCGCGCCGCCCCGGCACCTTCATGTACCACCCGCATGCCGACGAAATGACGCAGATGGCGATGGGCATGATGGGTTTCTGGGTGACCCACCCCAAAGGCAAACACCCGCTGATTGACGAGGTGGACCGCGACTTCGTGTTCCTGCTCAACGCCTACGACATCGACCCCGGCACCATGACGCCCAAGATCATGACCATGACGGACTTCAATCTGTGGTCATGGAACAGCCGGATTTTCCCGGGTATAGACACACTCAATGTGCGCTTGGGCGACAAGGTGCGGATCCGCATTGGCAACCTCACCATGACCAACCACCCCATCCACCTGCATGGCCACGAGTTCAAGGTCACGGGCAGCGACGGCGGGCCGTGGCCCATGGCGGCACGTGCCCCCGAAGTCACCACCGATGTGGCCGTGGGCCAGATGCGGCAGCTTGATTTTCTGGCCGACGAAGAAGGCGACTGGGCCTTTCATTGCCACAAGAGCCACCACACCATGAACGCCATGGGCCACGCCATTCCCACCACGATTGGCGTGGACCATCGCGGCCTCGTCAAAAAACTGCAAAAAGTCATGCCCGACTACATGATGATGGGCGAGCGCGGCATGGCCGACATGGGCGAGATGGAAATGCAGATCCCCGAAAACACCGCACCGATGATGACCGGCACCGGCCCTTACGGCGGCGTGGAAATGGGCGGCATGTTCAGCATCCTCAAGGTCCGAAAAAACCAAAAGCCTGGCGACTACAAGGACCCCGGCTGGTATAAGCAGCCGGCCGGCACCCAAGCCTATGAATGGACAGGCGCACTGCCCGATCCTGCGCGCATGAAGGCAAGCAGCACAGCCATGCCGGCAACCGCAGGCCCCGGCACCGAAGTCCAGATCCGTAAACCCATGGGCAACATGGCCCACTAATTCACTAATCCATCAACCCTGCAACCAAGGAAATCTCTTGAAAAATACAATCAAACTCATCGCTGCTTGTGCAGTATTGGCGAGCGTCACAGGCACTTTTGCAGCAGGCAGTCACGGCGGCGGGCATGATGCGCAAGTCGTCGGCAAACCCGGCGTCGCCAGCAAGGTGACCCGCACCATCGAGGTTGACATGAGCGACACCATGCGCTTTACGCCCGCCAACATCAAGGCCAAACAAGGCGAGACGATCCGCTTCGTGGTGAAGAATTCGGGCCAGCTGAGCCACGAGTTTGTGCTGGGCACGGCCAAAGACCTGAAGGCGCATTACGAGGTGATGAAAAAGAACCCCGAGATGGAGCACGCCGACGACAACATGCTCACCGTCAAGCCCGGACAGACCAGTGAGATTCTGTGGCAATTCACCAAAGCGGGAACCGTTGATTTTGCTTGCCTGCATCCAGGGCACTACGACGCGGGCATGAAAGGGAAAATCGCCGTTTCACCCACTAAACGGAATGCCGAATTGGCTTCCAGGTAAACACACGAAAGAAAAACCATGAACATTCTTAAAAACTTCGCCCTCGGCGCCCTGCTGGCCACAACCACCCTTGTTTCTACCAGCCTGTTGGCTCAACCCGCCATGGACATGAGCGGGATGAAGGAAAAAGGCATGAGCATGGAGATGAGCAACGGCGAGGTGAAAAAAATTGACATAGAAGCGCAAAAAATTACCCTCAAGCACGGCGAGATCAAAAGCATGGACATGCCGGGCATGACCATGGTTTTTAGAACTCAGGACCCGTCTCTGCTGGACAACCTCAAAGTCGGAGACAAGGTCAAATTCAACGCTGAAAAACGCGAAGGTTTCATCGTTGTCACGGCGATTGAAGCCATCAAGTAATTTGACGGCTTTGGGGTGCGCCTGCGGCAGGCAGAGGCTTCGTTCTCGGCTGCAGCGCCCCCGCCAATCAGTTGTCCATTAACTCCCAGCTCACTCAAGGAGTACATGATGAAAAGACGTTTTCTTATTCAAGCCCTCGCCAGCCTGGCTGGCGCTTCAGCCCTGCCGCCCAGCCTGATGGCGCAAACCAAACCGCTGGTAGAGGTCTGGAAAGACCCCGACTGCGGCTGCTGCCAGGACTGGATCAGCCACCTGGAAGCCAACGGGTTTCGGGTCAAGGTACAAGGCAGCGGCAACACGGCCGCACGGGCACGGCTGGGCGTGCCTGACAAACTGGGCTCCTGCCACACCGCGCAGGTCGGCGGCTATGCCCTTGAGGGCCATGTTCCAGCCCGCGACATTCACCAGATCCTGAAGGAGCGCCCCAAGGCCATTGGTCTTGCAGTGCCGGGTATGCCTGTCGGCTCACCAGGCATGGACGGGCCAGCCTATGGGGGACGCAAGGACCCGTATGACGTGCTGCTCGTGCTTGCGGACGGCAACTCCCGTATCTATCAGTCTTATCCCTCAAGCCAGTTGCAAGCGCCTAAAAAGAAATCATCATGAAATCCTTCTGACTATTTTTCCGTCTCACTGCATGCTGGAAACAGCCAAAGCGGTGGACAGTCCGGAATGCCGTCACGGCGTCACGCTAATGCCGTTGGGCCCCTTTTCCACGCGAACGGTCGCAACGACCTTGCGATCCTTGACGTCAAGCACAGACACCGAGTTGGCGTAGATATTGGTGACGTAAGCGTATCGTCCGTCACGGTCGACGACCACGCCATGCGCACCGGCGCCGGTCACGATTGTCTTTGCGACCTTGAAACTCTCCAGATCAATCAGGCTGACCGTGCTGCCAGGCTTCTTGCGCGTACCCTGGTTGGCCACCAGCAGCGTGCGCGAGTCCGGCGTGGCGTACAGCTGGATCGGCACCGACCCGACAGCAACCTTGCGAATCACCTTGCGCGTGGCCGGGTCGATCACGGCGACGGCGTTTTCCTCAGACAGCGAGACAAAGGCAAGGCGGCCGTCCGGCGCGAAGCCGACCTGCGCCGGGCCCTTGCCTGCTGGAATTTTCGCTACCTCCTTTTGGTTTACGGTATCGATCACCGACACTGTACCGCCCTTGAGGTTGGCGACGTAGACCTGCTTGCCGTCCGGGCTGATCCGAAGACCGTGAGGAAACTGGCCGACCGGAATCGTCGCCACGAGGTGATGCGCCGATGTGTCGATCACACTGACCGTGTTGTCGCCACCGTTGGTGACGTAGGCGAAGCGGCCGTCGGGCGACACCACCACATGGGCCGGGTGCATGCCAACCGGAACCTTGGCGACGACGGCGTCGCTACTGGTATCGATGGCCCAGACCGCCCCGGGCTTTCCCATTGCATCGTGCTCGCCCTGGGCCATGCCCTTGTGCGCAGAAGTGTCAGCCGCCTGGCCAGGCTCGCCGTTGTTGGTCACCCATACGAGCTTGCCGTCGGGCGATACCTGCACGTTGTGCGGCATCTTGCCGACGCGCACGCTCGCCAGCGTTTTGAACGAAGCGGCATCGAGCACGCTGACCGTGTCAGCGCCCTCATTGGCTACATACACCTTGTCGGCGGCCAGGGTGGCGCCAGACCAGGCCAGCAGGGCCATCTGCACCGTTGTCAAAAGCCAGTTGTCTTTTCTTGCCATCACGATCCATCCTTGTTGATAAAAATCAGGCGAAATCTTCCGAACTGCGGCGTCATGTCTTGCTGCGCCGCAAACGCAGCGCATTACCAATCACAGACACCGAGCTGAAACTCATGGCCAGCGCCGCGATCAACGGCGACAGCAGCCAGCCGGTCAGCGGGTACAGCACCCCAGCCGCAATCGGGATACCCAGCGCGTTGTACAAAAAGGCAAATACCAGGTTCTGCTTCATGTTGCCCACCGTCGCTTCCGATAGCGCACGCGCAACTGCAATCCCGCGCAGATCGCCCTTGACCAGCGTGACCTGCGCGCTGTTCATGGCCACGTCGGTCCCGGTACCCATGGCCACGCCAACATCGGCCTTGGCCAGCGCTGGCGCATCGTTGATGCCGTCTCCGGCCATCGCCACGACGCGGCCTTCCTTTTGCAGTTTCTCCACCAGCAGCAGCTTGTCGGCCGGCTTGACCTCACCATGGACCTCGTCGATGCCCAGGCGGGCTGCAACAGCCTTGGCCGTGGTCAGTCCGTCACCGGTCGCCATCACGATGCGCAGCCCGGCCGCTTTCAGCGTCGCCAGCGCCTCGGGCGTGCTGGACTTGATCGGGTCGGACACAGCCAGCAGGCCCATCAGCTGGCCATCGACTGCCAGGTGCATCACGCTGGCGCCTTCTGCGCGCAAGGCCTCGGCCTGCGGCACCAGGGCCGCGACCGAAACGCCAATCTGCTCCATCAGCGTGGTGTTGCCCAGCGCCAGCTGACGCCCGGCCACCTGCCCACGCACGCCGATGCCTGAGCCGGACTCGAAGTTCTCGGGCTTGTCCAGCACCATGCCGCGTTCGCGGGCGGCGCGCACGATGGTTTCGGCCAGCGGATGCTCGCTGCCCTGGTCCAGGCTGGCAGCCAGGCGCAGCACCTCGTCGGCCTCAAAGCCGGGCGCGGGAACGGCACGCTCAAACGTGGGGCGGCCCTCGGTGAGCGTACCGGTCTTGTCGATGATGAGGGTGTCGATCTTGCGCATGTTCTCGATGGCCGCGGCATCGCGGAACAGCACGCCGTGCGTCGCGCCCAGGCCGGTGGCGACCATGATGGACATGGGTGTGGCCAGGCCCAGCGCGCAGGGGCAGGCAATGATCAGCACCGACACCGCGTTGATCAGGCCGAACACCCAGCGCGGCTCGGGACCAAACAGGCCCCAGCCGAAGAAGGTCAGCACGGCAATGCCCACCACCGTGACGACGAAGTAGCCCGCCACCACGTCGGCCATGCGCTGCATCGGCGCCCGGGAACGCTGGGCCTGGGCCACCATCTGCACGATCTGGGCCAGCATGGTGGACGCGCCGACGCGTTCAGCGCGCATCACCAGCGCGCCGCTGGTGTTGAGCGTGGCGCCTATCACCTTGTCGCCCACGCGCTTGGCCACCGGCATGGGCTCGCCCGTGAGCATCGACTCATCGACCGAACTGCCACCTTCGCTCACCACGCCATCGACCGGAACTTTTTCTCCGGGGCGCACGCGCAGCAAGTCGCCCACATGCACATGGTTCAGTGGCACGTCCTCTTCGGTGCCATCTTCCCGGATACGGCGGGCGGTTTTGGGCGCCAGACCCAGCAGCGACTTGATCGCCGCCGAGGTCTGCGACCGGGCCTTGAGTTCGAGCACCTGGCCCAGCAGCGTGAGCGAGATGATCACGGCGGCCGCTTCAAAGTACACGGCGACGCGGCCCATGGAGATGAACGAGGCCGGAAACACCTGGGGAGCGACCGTCGCCACCACGCTGTAAACGAAGGCGGCGCCGGTGCCCAGACCAATCAAGGTCCACATGTTGGGACTGCGGTTCACCACGGACTGCCATCCGCGCGAGAAGAATGGCCAGCCGGCCCAGAGGACGATGGGGATCGACAGCACCAGTTCAATCCAGGTCTGGGTAGTGGATTCAAACCACTGCATTTGATGGCCGAACATCGCCAAAACAGTGACCACGACAGTCAGCGGCAGCGTCCACCAGAAGCGGCGCTGAAAATCGCGCAATTCAGGGTTTTCATCGTCACCCAGTTCCGGCAGCAAGGGCTCGAGCGTCATGCCGCACTTGGGGCAGTTTCCCGGATGGTCCTGTCGAATCTCGGGGTGCATCGGGCAGGTGTAGATCGTGCCGGACGCCGCTGGCGGCACGTCCACAGGCAGGGAAGGTGCGAGGTATTGCATAGGGTTCGCCGCGAACTTGCCCTGGCACTTGGCGCTGCAGAAATAATAGGGCCGCCCCTCATGCGTCAGCGTGTGAGGCGACTGCTCGGTGACAGTCATGCCGCACACCGGATCCTTGAGGTCGGTTGGCGCTGGAGGGCTGCCGCTGGGATGCTGATGCGCTTTCATGTCCATCTGGTGACCTCTTTCTATCGCTTGTTAGAGTTGCCAGCGAAAGGTACGGGGAGCGGATTCGCCCGGCCGGTCGATCCGGAGTTCGATCGCGCCAGGCCGCGGCGCCGGCACATCGAATGCCAGCACGCCTTCACGGTGATGGCCACCCGGTGGCGCGCCGAGCCAGCCCGTGGGCTTGAACCTGCGACCGTCGTCGGTCGTCAAGATGGCGCTTTGAGCCAGGTCATCGCTCAAGTCGGCACTGTGCGTGTCCAGCACGACAGCGAACTCCCACTGGCTGTCCGGCAGTCCGATCGACTTCGCCGTCACCTTGACCGTCACGCCCTGCTCGCTCGACGACTGTGCGGCGCTGGCATCAAGGCTTGTTTGGGCCAACGCCACCGAAGGCGACGTCGCCAGCCCGAGGCTAGCGCAAGCCACCCAGCCCGCGAGCATCCATCGTTGACCAATCCTGCAGCCTCTTGTGTAAACCATGTCGATCTCCTGTAGAAAAAGATTTTGTGCAGAAGCTCAGTCCGCAGCCAGCGCGGCGCACACCCGTTGCAGTCGCTCGCGTGCCTCCCGTGCGACCGTTGCCACTTCCGGGTTGTCTGTCAGTTGCAGCATTGCTATCGGGTCAATAAGGCCGACCGTCACCTTGCCGTCGGCATCCTGACGCACGACTACATTGCACGGCAGCAACAGGCCGATGTCAGGTTCAGCCATCAGCGCGCGGTGAGCCAGCGTGGGATTGCAGGCGCCGAGAATGCGATGCGCAAGAACATCGATGCCCAATTTGTTTTTCATCGTTGCTTGCACGTCGATCTCGGTCAAGATGCCGAAACCCTCATTTTTCAGTGCTGCACTCACCTGTTCGACGGCGGCTGCAAAGTCGGTATTTCCGAGGTAGGCGTGAAACCCGTACGATGGGGATACGGGCTTCGCATTGACCTCGGGCTGTAGGGGGCGGTCGTTAGAGGGCATGGTCATTTCTTTCAAGGAGTGTTAACTGTCCGGGCGTCGGACTCCACCTTGGTCAGCAGCCACCGCAACCACCTGTGCTGCCGCTGTGGCAGCCAGAGGCCTTGGGAAACAGCCTTGCCGCAGTGGGACAAAAAAAGTAAGCCACCGGTAGCGCTTAGCGGCTTGCCTGCGAGACTTCCGTCAATTTTCCACCCGCCAGTTTGAAGTGAAACTTGGCGCTCACCGGTGTGGACCACAGGTCTTTGTCTTTCAGTTCGCGCTGGAACGTCGGGACATCGACCGTCACCGTGGCGGCGTAGGTACCGTCCCCCAGAAGCGCGGTGTTAGCCGAATAGTGAAGGCCACTGCTGCCCCACATCGGCGGCAAAGGCAAGTTGATGGTTTTTCCGGTTTCCTTGTTTGTCGCTGCAAAGTTGATGTTTGCGTAGGGAATGCGCGTCTTGCTCTTCGGGTCTGTCAGCTTTAACTCGACGTGATAGCGCTCGTCGGCAGCCGGTTGATGTGCATCCCAAGTGGGCGGATTGCCCATCTGCATCCACATCGGTTCGGAACCTTCAAGTTCCAGTTGAAACAGCATGTTGCCTGTCGCGGCACGGCCGACGAGCACCGCTTTTTTCAAAGGGTCGGCCGCTACCGCGAGCTTCTCGACTTTTGGCTCGGCAAGCTGCGCCGCAGCGCTTTTCTGACTATTTTGAGAGGTCTGCGCAGAGGTTTGAGCCCATGCGCCCGCAGAGGCTGCAGCAAGAGCGAAAGTCAAAAGGGTGTAACGAAGAGACGACATGGTGAACTCCATTCAGGAAAGTCAAGGTAAAAAGAAACACGCGCTTCGGGACAGTCCCCACAGGCCACGCGAAGAAAGATGCGGGCAAAGGTGAAAGTCATAAGCGGCATTGCCGTCAAGGGGTCTGATGTTTGAATGATTTGTCATGAACCTTTCCAGATGAACTTTTGGGGTTTCGGGTCAATTGGCGCTTGAACGACGAAGTAATCGTGGAAGGAAGCGCGGTGTACGCTCCGCATAACGATCAAAGACCTCGCCAAATTGCGCACGCATTTCGGCCTCTTCAGTCAGCGCCAGGCGCCCGTACATGATCAGCAGAATCGGGAACATGACCAGGGTCAGCAGCGTCGGCCACTGCAACAGAAAGCCCAGCAGGATCAGGACAAAAGCCACGTACTGTGGATGCCGAATCACGGCATAAGGCCCAGTGGTCGCCATCGCATGCCTGCGTTGCGCGTGGTACAGAACATTCCAGGCACTGGACAGCAGGTAAAAGCCAAAGCCCAGGAACACATAGCTTGCGATGTGCAGCAGTCCAAAGTGGGGATCACCTTTTTCGCCCAGAAGCGTAGACCACAGGTGACCTGTGTTGTGGGACAGCAGGTCAAGGTTCGGGAACTTGGTCTGTAGCCATCCTGACAACAGGTAGAGGGTCAACGGGAAGCCATACATCTCGACAAACAAGGCCACGATGAACGCGGAGAATGCCCCAAAGGTTCGCCAGTCCCGCGCCGTTGCCGGCTTGAAAAAACTGTAGGCAAACAGGATGAAAACGGCCGAGTTGAGGGCAACCAGCAGCCATAGGCCGTAGGCCGGTTGTTCGCGGCTCATGATGGATTTCCTTGCTTCGGTGGCTCTGGCTTGTCCGGCCCGGCTTGTGGCTCGCCACGGCCATGGCGATGAGCACCATGACCGTGATGCATGAAAACATGCATCAGCGGGCAGGCCAGAACCAGCAGGTAGGGCAATGCACCCAGGAAGTGGGCACGGTGCTCGCTCAGCAAAAAGTAGGCGGCGACGGCACCGAACACCACCAGGCCCAAACCGTACCGCGAGCGCCAAAATGGCGTGGCGCCCGGAGGGCAGGACTGAGAACTGTGCTTGTCGTCCATGGGAATCTCCAGGGAGAAGGGTGTGACGCCGGCTCACCGAGCCGGTGTCATCAACCCTTCACGCGAAAGTTGATCATCATGCCGCCATCTTCGTGTTCCAGGTTGTGGCAATGGAAGACATAGGTCTGGTCACCGGGGAAGTCGTGGGCGAAGTCGATCGCCACCCGCACCGTTTCGCCGGGCCAGACCAGCACGGTGTCCTTCCAGCCGAGGTCGCTCACGGTGCGGCCCTTGCCGAAACGCGCCGTGGCCGCGACCTGGGGCGGGCTGCCGATGCGTTCGAGCACCTGGAACGAAAAGCCGTGGATGTGCATCGGGTGCGGCATGCCCATCGTCGGGTTGCTGATGTTCCAGATTTCCACCGCGCCGCGTTTGACGTCGAACGCGATCTCGTCCATGTGGAAGGTGCGTCCGTTGATCAGGAAGCGCATCTGTCCCATCGACAGCTCGATCTTGCGCTGCGCGGCGCCTTCGGTTCGGATCGGCTTGACCTGGGACAGCGTGGCCGGCAGTTTGGCGGCGACGCGATCGCCGGCCGTCACCGACAGCTTCAACACGTTGAACTCCGCGCCCAGCGGCAGCCGTGACGAGCTCATGCTGGCCATCATCCGCCCCATGCCCATACCACCCATACCACCCATACCACCAGTTCCGCCAGCAGGCCCTTCGTTTTCCATGGCATCGAACGTCAGGCTCCTGAGGAAGATGTCCTCACCGGGCTGCGCCTGGCCCGCGTCGAACAGCACATCGAGGCGCTCGCCCGGCGCGAGAAAGGCCTCGGTCACAGTTTCGGGCCGCTCGATCAGGCCGCCGTCGGTGCCGATGACGGTGAAATCCAGCGGCGTGCTGCCCTTGACGAAGGCAAGCCGGTAGATGCGTGCATTCGATCCATTGAGAAGCCGCAGGCGATAGGTGCGCGGGGTGACGGCCTGGACCGCATTGGGCGTCAGGTTGGCGAGCACGATGTCGCCGAGCCAGCCCATCATGGCTTCATGGGCATCAGGCTTGTACAACAGCTTGCCCTGCGCGTCGAACTGCTTGTCCTGGATGACCAGGGGCAGGTCGGTGACGCCGAGTTGCAAGTCAAGCGACTTGCTCAGCCGGCGCTGGTCGTCGTCGTCCACCAGGAAGAAACTCGCCAGGCCGTGGTAGGCCTGCTCGGCGGTCAGCTCGTGGGCATGCGTGTGGTACCAGTAGGTGCCGCCGCGGTTGCTCACTTTGAAGTCGTACGCGTAGCGCCCGCCGGGGCCGATGGTACTGGCCGGGTGGCCGTCCATGGCGGCGGGCGTGTGCAGGCCGTGCCAGTGGATGATGGTCGGCTCGGCCAGCGCGTTGTCCAGGCTGGCCGTGAAGCGCGCGCCGCTCTCGATGCGCAATATCGGGTTCTGGTAGGCCTTGCCCGCCTGCTCGGTCTGGTACAGCAGGAACGGCGATTCGCGGCCGGGCAGAAGCGGGAAGCTCGCCGCAACGGTGCGGATTTTCAGCGGCCCGGCGACATCGAGCACCCCGAACGGCCCGCTGCCCACAGGGATGAACAGCTTTTGCTGGAAGTTCGCGGCGGCGACCGGATCGAAGGGATAGTGGCGAAACGGCCCGCCAGCCAGCGCGTTGGAACGAGGCGATCCGTAATACATCCAACCGGCCCCACCGGTGGCGGCCACGGCCGCTACCCCGCCAAACTGAAGCAATTGTCTTCTTTGTAACATAGGGTTCTCCTTAGCGCGCCGTCGCCGCCGGCATCCGGTCCATCATCATTTTCATCATGGCCTGCATCATGTCCATGCGCTTTTCCATCATCTGCTGGCGTGCGCCCATGTCGCCGGTCATGCCTTTCATACCGCCCATGCCGGCGCCGGACATGCCGTCCATCATGGCCATGCCGTCCTGCATGGTTTTCATGTGTTCGGCCATCAGTTTGCTGCGCTCTTCCGGGGTCTTGGCGTTCATCATTTTTTCGTGCATGCCCTGCATGGTCTTCATCTGCGCATCCATCCGGGCCATCTGGTCGGGCATGGCCATGCTGTTGGCAAACGATGTGCCCATGGGCATCGTCGGGGCGGTGTTGCAGGCGACCAGGGCGCTGGCGGCGGTGAGGGCAATGGCAAGGGGAATAAATCGAAAATGGGTCATGACAGACTCCTGGTGAGGTGGAAAAAAAATGGAATGCGGTGTGCGTTAGCACAACTGAATTGGGATGTGCACGCGAATCGCAGAGCAAGAGGCTCCGGACCAGGCGACGAAGGACGGCTAGAGTGCCAGGCGCGAGAAGCGAACCCGGACGGGCAGCGCAGGGGTGGCGGGCTGCGGGTCATCAATGTTGCGGGGCGCCAGGACGACGGATGCCGCAGAGATGGTCCAGAGCACCGCAAGCAGGGGTGCCGGACCAGGATCGGATTGAGCGAGCGTCAATTCCTGCTTGGGAAAAGAGCGTGAGCCATCGTCACAAACCTTCAGGCAGGGGGCTTTAAACTGCGAAACGTCAATGCCGTCGGCAACGGCTCCCGCATGACCTGGCAGTATGGGAGACGCATGCGCAGCCTCGGAATATCCGGCGGCGACAACATGGGAATGCGTTTCGCGCACCTCCAGCAGACACGCGTTTGCAACCCCTGAAGCCAAGGCAAACAGCCACACCAGCAACACCATGAATACGGTGTGGCGCGTGGTGCGGGCAGTTGAAAAGAGGTTCATATTGGGACAGGTCACTATTGGCCCATGTTATATGCAGGCGCCGCGATGAAGTATTGATCTGTATCAAAAAATCAGCACTGACGGATGCTGGCTGCCACCACATGCTATGGTTCTTTGCATGCCCAAAACCATACGCTACACCCTGCTGTCGCTGCGCGATCTCACCGTTTCTGCCGGCCCCTTCCTGCTGCTGGCCGCGATGCTGCTGGTACTGGCCTACAGCTGGCTGGACCCCAACCCGCCCAAGCGCGTCACGCTGGCCACCGGCCCGGCGCAAAGCGCCTATGAGGCGTTTGGCAAGCGTTACGCCGAGGCGCTGAAAAAGGAAGGCATTGAGGTCGTGCTTCTGCCCTCCGAAGGGTCGGCCGCCAACCTGCAGCTGCTGCGCGCGGGCAAGGCCGACCTGGGCTTTGTGCAAGGCGGCAGCAGCGCGCCGGGCAGCCCGCAGGACGAGGAACTTGAATCGCTGGGCAGCCTGTTTCTGGAGCCCGTCTGGCTGTTTTACCGGGAAGAGGCGGCGCGCCGCGTGAACCCCACAGCCACGCTGACCGCGCTGCCCGAACTCAAGGGGCTGCGCGTCAACGTCGGCACGCCGGGCAGCGGCCTGCCCAGCCTGATGGACAAATTGCTGGAAAGCAACCGGATTGACAAAAGCACGCTGGTGCTGTCCGAGCTGGAGCAAACACCGGCCACCGTGGCCTTTCTGGGCGGCGAACTGGACGCCATCGTGTTTGCCTCGGCCCCCGAGTCGCTGATGGTGCAGATGCTGCTGCAAACCCCGGGGGTCAAGCTCATGGATTTTGCGCAGAGCGAGGCGTATTCGCGGCGCTTTGCGTTTCTGAGCCCGGCCGTGCTGCCGCGCGGCGTGGTCGATCTGGCGGCCAACATTCCGCCGCAAGACGTGCGCCTGGTGGCACCGACCACCACCCTGCTCACGCGCACCGGCACGCACCCGGCGCTGCTCCAGCTGTTTGCCCTGGCGGGCAATGACATTCACGGCAGCGCGGGCTGGTTCAAGCAGGCCCGCGAATACCCCAAGCTGGCCAACAACGAAGTGCCGATTTCAGCCGAAGCCGAGCGCAGCATCAAAAACGACAAGCCTTTCTTGCAGCGCTACCTGCCGTTTTGGGTGGCCAATCTGGTGGAACGCATGTGGCTGGTGATGGGCCTGATCATTGCCATCATGCTGCCGCTGTCGCGCATCGTGCCGCCGCTCTATGAGTTTCGGGTGCGCTCGCGCATTTTCAGGTGGTACGGCCAGCTGCGCGACATTGAAAACCGCATTGACAGCGCAGACAGCCCGGATGCGCTGCATGAAGAACTGGAAAGCCTGGAACACCGCGCCGAAAAAATCAGCGTGCCGCTGTCCTATGCCGACGAACTGTATGCGCTGCGCAACAATATTCAGCTGGTGCAAAAAAAGCTGCAAAGGCGGCAGATCCAGGCGCCGCGCAGCAAGCCATAAGCCCGGAGTGCCAGCCCAGGGCGCACCTCTTGATCCAACGCAACTTATGCGGCCTTGCGCGCGAACGAAGGTCGGCCCCTGGTTTATTTGCAGCCGTTGTGCGTTATTCTGAAAATTTTGGAAATTGGCCTTGCATGACTTCAGCGACGAAAGCACCGGGTAGTAAGGCGGCGCCTTCGGCGCCAGCGTGGCATGCCTTGCAAAGCGAAAACGTGCTGGCACGGCTCGCCTGCGACCCCGCGTCGGGCTTGAGCGCCGCAGAAGTCGCGCTGCGGCAGGCCCGGGACGGCGCCAACACCCTGCCCGAGCCGCCGCGCCGCTCCGTGTTTTCCATCGTCGCGCGTCAGTTCAAGAGTCCGCTGATCTACATCCTGTTTGTGGCGGCGCTGCTGGCAGTGGCGCTGTCACATCACGGCGATGCGGTGGTGATTCTGCTCGTGGTGCTGGTCAATGCGCTGATAGGCGCATTCCAGGAAGGCCGCGCCGAGCGCTCGATGGCCTCGCTCAGGCAACTCTCGGCGTTGCGGGTGCGCGTGCTGCGGGACGGGCAGGAAACAGTGGTCGAGGCACGCAGCCTGGTGATGGGCGATCTGCTGCTGCTGGCCGCAGGCGACGCGATTGGCGCCGATGCGCGTCTGATTGAAGAGGCACAGCTGCAGGTGGCTGAAGCGGCGCTGACCGGCGAGTCGGTGCCGGTCAGCAAAAACGTACTGGCTTTGCCAAAGGCGACCGGCCTGGCCGACCGCCACAACATGGTGTTTTCAGGCACCTACGCCACCGCCGGGCGCGCACGCGCGGTGGTGGTGGCGATTGGCACCGCCACCGAAGTCGGCCGCATTGCCAGCATGACCGAAACCGCGACCGAGCCCAAGACGCCGCTGGAGCAGCGCATCGAGCAGTTTGGCCGCTGGCTGGTGGTGGCCGCGCTGGTGCTGTTTGGTGCAGTGGTGGCGCTGGGTCTGTACCGCGAACTGCCGCTGGCCGATGTGCTGATGGTCGCCATCAGCCAGATGGTGTCGATGGTGCCCGAAGGATTGCCCGTGGCCATGACGATTGCGCTGGCCGTGGGCATGCAGCGCATGGCGGCGCGCGGCGCCATCATTCGCCGCCTGTCCGCCGTCGAAACGCTGGGCTCAACCACGGTGATTTGCACCGACAAGACCGGCACCCTGACGCGCAATGAAATGACGGTCAGCACCCTGTGGCTGCCGGGTGGGGTGGAAATCGACGTGAGCGGGATTGGCTACGCGCCAGAGGGAAAATTCAGCGTGGAAGATGCGGCACTGGCGCCGCTGC
This sequence comes from Polaromonas sp., assembly GCF_018780625.1. Classification (GTDB taxonomy): domain Bacteria; phylum Pseudomonadota; class Gammaproteobacteria; order Burkholderiales; family Burkholderiaceae_C; genus Polaromonas. The sequence goes on from NZ_JADMJK010000096.1 coordinate 25,202, forward strand.
TGCAGGCAGCAGCGCTGTGCAACGATGCGCAACTGCTGCCGCCCGAACAAGGGCGCACCGAATGGACGGTGGTGGGCGACCCGACCGAAGGCGCGCTGAAGGTGCTGGCGGCCAAGAGCGGCATGGAACTGGACCAGTTGGCGCAAGGTGCACCGCGCGAAGCCGAGTTGCCCTTCGATTCAGACATCAAGATGATGGCCACGCGCCACCGCCTGGCCGATGCGCCGCGCCGGGTGTACATCAAGGGTGCGCCCGAAGCGGTGCTGGGCCTGTGCGCGGCCGACGGCACGGCGTTGACCCATGCCGCGCGCATGGCCGCTGAAGCCATGGCGGCGCGCGCGCTGCGGGTGCTGGCGTTTGCCGTGGTGCAAGACGACCCGCTCGATGCCGACGCGGGCTTTGCCGCGCTGGCCGGCCGCGCCCACCTGCTGGGCATGGTCGGTCAGATCGACCCGCCGCGCGAGGAGGTCAAGGCCGCCGTCGCCGAATGCCGCGCGGCCGGCATCCGGCCCGTGATGGTGACGGGTGACCACAAACTCACAGGGCTGGCCATTGCGCGTGCGCTCGGCATTGCGCGGGAGGGCGACCGGGCCGTGGATGGCGATGAACTCGAGCGCATGAACGAGACCGACCTTCGCAGCGCGCTGGATCAGATCGCCGTGTTTGCGCGCGTTCACCCGGCGCAAAAGCTGCGCATCGTGGAAGCGCTGCAGGCCCATGGAGAGGTCGTGGCCATGACCGGCGACGGCGTCAACGATGCGCCTGCGCTGGCACGCGCCGACGTCGGCGTGGCAATGGGGATCACCGGCACCGAGGTCGCCAAGAGCGCTGCCAAGATCGTCATCACCGACGACAACTTTTCCACCATTGTGGAAGCGGTCGAGCAGGGGCGCGTGGTCTATGGCAATCTGAAAAAGGTGATTTTGTACCTGTTCACCACCTCGGTCGATGAGGTCGTGCTACTTCTGCTGGCCTTGCTGGGCGGCTACCCGCTGCCGCTGGTGGCGGTGCAAATCCTGTGGATCAACATTGTGACCGAGGGAACGCTGACCGTGAACCTGGTGATGGACCCACCCGACGGGGACGAGATGGAGCATGAACCTATTGCGCGCAACGACCCCTTGCTGGACCGCACCATGCTCGGTCGGGTGCTGCTGATGGCCACCACTGCGGTGCTGGTGACCTTCAGCTGGTTTGTCTGGCGAATCGGGCAAGACGTGCCGATCGAGATGGTGCGCACCGAGACCTTCACACTGCTGGCCATGTGCCAGTGGTTCAACGTGCTGAACTGCCAGTCGGCCAGCCGCTCGGCGCTGAAACTGGGCCTGCTGAAGAACCCCTGGCTGCTCGGCGGCTTGTCGCTCAGTGTGCTGCTGCAGCTGCTGGTGCTTTATTGGCCGCTGATGAACACGCTTTTCCACACCGTGCCGCTGGCCCCCGCCTCGTTGCTGCCGCTGGTCGCCCTGGCCAGTTGCGTGCTCTGGGCCGAGGAGTTGCGCAAGCTCATCGTGCGCTCACACCCGCGGCGCACGCCATGACGCTCGCGCTGCTGGGAATGCAATTTATGCTGTGCGCCGCGTTGATTGCGGGCGCGGGCTATGTCCTTTGCCAGAGTGCCGATGCCATCGCAAGAGCGACCGGGCTCACGGGCGGCTGGATGGGTCTGGCCCTGCTGGCGACTGTGACCTCGCTGCCCGAACTGGCGTCGGGCATCAGCGCGGTGACGGTAATGGATGCGCCCAACCTGGCGGTCGGCAATGCGCTGGGGGCCTGCGTGTTCAACCTGGTGTTTCTGGTGGTGATTGACGCGCTGCAGCGTCGGGAGCCGATCTATTGCCGCGCCAGCACCGCGCATTTGCTGTCGGCGGCCTTTGGTGTGGTGATGCTCGGCTTTGTGGCGATGAGCCTGCTGCTGCCCGAACGCGCGCCGGGCCTGCTCCATCTAGGGCTGTACAGCCCGGCGCTGCTGGCGCTGTATTTGCTCGCACTGCGCAGCGTGTTTGCCCATGAGCAAGCGTTACGCCCCCCGCGTGATGCGCAGGCCGACCCTGATCCCGCACCGGCAATGACCCGCGAATGGCGCCGCTTTGGCCTGGCGGCAGTGGTCGTGGTGACGGCGGGCAGTTGGCTGCCGTCCCTTGCCGACCAACTGGCGCTGGTGATGGGCTGGAGCCGGAGCTTTGTCGGCACGCTTTTCATGGCGCTGGTGACCACGCTGCCCGAAATCGCGGTCACGCTATCGGCCCTGCGACTGCGCGCGCTAGACATGGCGATAGGCAACCTGCTCGGCAGCAATTTGTTCAATGTGGCGATTCTCGCCATCGACGACATTTTTTACGTGCGCGGGCCACTGCTTGCGGACGCATCGCCGGTGCATGCAGGAACGGCGGTCGCGGCGGTGGTGATGACCGGGCTGGTCATGGTCGGGCTGGTGATGCGGCCACAGGGCCGCGAACTGCGGGTGCTGAGTTGGGTCAGCGTGGGGCTGCTGGCGACCTACCTGTTGAATGCCGCGCTGGTGTTTCTGCATGGCGGTGCATGACGCAGATATTGAACCCCTTTGACGATGCCGCCGACCACACCGCACAGCGCCTGGTCAGGAAAATACACCTGCCTGTTGAAAAGGACCGACCATGACCCCTCTTCACTCCCTTTTGGCCGTCACCGATTTTTCGGCACCGGCACGCCACGCGGCAGACCGCGCAGCGCACCTGGCCCATGAGACCGGCGCGCAGCTCACGCTGCTGCACGCGGTCCCGGGCTCCAAGCTGGACGAATTGCGGCAGTGGCTGGGAGCTGGCCACGGCGCCGAGCAGCAACTGCTCAAGGACGCCGCAGAGCGACTGCAGACGCTGGCCAACGAGCTTGCCACGGCGCGGCGCGTGGCGATACAAGCGCAGCTGGCCACTGGCCGCGTGCTGGACGAAATTGCGCGCGAGGCCGATGCCCTGCACGCCGACCTGGTGGTGCTCGGTGCGCGCGGTGCCGGCTTTTTGCGCCGGCTGATGCTGGGCACCACGTCCGAGCGGCTGCTGCTGCGCTCAACGCAGCCACTGCTGGTGGTCAAACAGACGCCGCGTGGGCCCTACCGCCGCGTACTGGTGGCGGTGGACTTTTCACCGTGGTCGGCGCACGCGATTGAGACCGCCCGGCGCGTCGCGCCGCACGCAAGGCTGCTGCTGCTTAGCGCGTTTGAGGTGCCGTTTGAAGGAAAACTGCAACTCGCTGGCGTGGACACCCAGACGATTGAACACTACCGCCGCCAAGCCCAGGCCAGCGCCAGGCAGCAGCTCGATACGCTGGCCCACCAGGCCGGCCTCAAACCCGGCCACTGGGATGCCTGCGTCATCGAAGGCGACGCCTGGCAGCGCATCGTGGAACAAGAGCAGGAACAGGACTGCGACCTGGTGGTGCTGGGCAAACACGGCCAGTCCGCCGCCGAAGAACTCCTGCTGGGAAGCGTGACCAAATCTGTGCTGGCCGAGGGCAGCAGCGACGTACTGGTTTCAGTGGCGCGCGCAGCATGAACTTGCAGTGGGGCGCGCTGCCCCGCACCCTGGCGAGCCTGGCGCTGGCCGCGCTGGTCTACGCGGCCGCGCCGCCGCCAGATGCGCTGCGCGCCGGCCTGGCGCTGTTTGTGCTGATTGGCAGCCTCTGGATGACGCAGGCGCTACCCCTGAGCATCAGCGCACTCATGGTGCCGCTGCTGGCCGTGTTGACGGGCCTGATGGGCGTGCGCGAGGCGCTGGCGCCCTTTGCGCATCCCATCATTTTCTTGTTCCTGGGCGGCTTTGCGCTGGCCGCCGCGCTGCAGCGCCACGGTCTGGACCGCGCATTGGCACTGGCGGTGCTGCGCCTGGCCGGCGGACACCGGGTTCGCGCCGTGTTGCTGCTGTTTGGACTGACCGCGCTGCTATCCATGTGGATCAGCAACACCGCCTGCGCCGCCATGATGCTGCCGCTGGCGCGCGGGCTGCTGCAGGACGGCGAAGCAGCCGACAGCCCCATGGGCACGCGCGAAAAATCCTTCGTGCTGCTTGGCCTGGCCTACAGCGCCAACATCGGCGGCATGGGCACGTTGGTCGGCAGCCCACCCAACGCCATTGCCGCCGCCCAGGCCGGCATTGGCTTTGCGCAGTGGCTGGCGTTTGGTGTGCCGCTGGTGGCGCTGCTGTTGCCGCTGATGATTGGCGTGCTGTACCTGACGCTGCGGCCAAGGCTGCGCGGGCGCATCACCGTGACGCGCGAGGCGCTGGTGTGGACCCGCGAACGGCGCACCACGATGGCCGTGTTTGCGCTGACCGCGGCCGCCTGGGTGGCCAGCGCACCGATCGGGAAAATGCTCGACATCGATGCGGACATCGACAGCCTGATTGCACTGGCCGCCCTCATTGCGCTGGTCGCAAGCGGCACACTGCGCTGGCCCGAGGTGGAGCAAGGCACCCAATGGGGCGTGCTGCTGCTTTTTGGCGGCGGGCTGGCACTGAGCGAGGTCATGCGCGCCAGCGGTGCCAGCCAGTTTCTTGCCGGGCAGTTGCTGGCACTGCTGCAGGGCGCACCCGTGCTGCTGGTACTGCTGGGCATGGTGACATTCGTCGTCTTTTTAACGGAACTGGTCAGCAACACCGCCAGCGCCGCCTTGCTGATACCGATCTTCCTCGGGGTTGCCAGCGCGCTCGGATTGCCGCCGCAACTGCTGGCCGCCGCCATTGCAGCAGCGGCGTCATGCGCCTTCATGCTGCCGGTGGCAACTCCGCCCAACGCGATTGTTTTTGCCACTGAACAAGTTTCACAGGGCACCATGATGCGCTGCGGCCTGGCCCTGAACCTGGTGTCGATTGCGGTAATCAGCGCGCTGGCAACAGCGGTTCAGTGGTGAAGCACGCGGCCCTGCAGACAAGGGGCAGGGCCGGGCCTGACAGCCACCAGGACAAAAATCAGCCTGGCAAACCCAGGCACTGCCAACCCGCATGGCCCAGCTTTTCCAGCGTCTTGATGTTCTCTTCAAAAATTGCTTCCGCCTGCGGAAAAGCCTCGACCGCACGGTCAATGCTTTCCTCGCGCAGCAAGTGCAGGATGGCAAACGGCGCGCGGTTGGTGTAGTTGCCGATGTCGTCCGGCTCGGTGCCGTCAAACTGGAACTTCGGGTGAAAGCTGGCCAGTTGCACCACGCCTTCCAGCCCATGCTCGTCCACCACGCCTTCGGCAATTTCCAGAAAATCGTTGAAATCAAGGAAATCTTCAAATAGCGTGGGATGAATCAGCAGCGTGGTGTCGAGCTCTTGCGCTGGCGTGGCCACCAGCAGGTCGAGTTCACGGTCCAGTTCATCCAGCAAATCATCGGCATGCCGGGCGTGGCTGACCACCAGGCGCACCTGATCCTTCACATAAACAGCTTTGGCGAACGGGCACAGGTTCAGCCCGATCACGGCTTTTTCAAGCCAGTGACGGGTTTGAGTCAGGACTTCGTCGTCGGTCATCAGCATCTCCAGCAAGCTACACGCCATCAGCGGTCGTGAGAATTCTCGGCCCAGCAGGGGCCGCGGAACCGGCTTCGCCGGGCCGCAGGCGCAGCGCCCCCTCGGGGGGCAGCGCATTACACGAAGTGAAAAGCGTGGGGGCTTAATGCAATGCCTTGAAACGCATGCGCTTGGGCTTGGCACCCTCTTCGCCCAGACGGCGCTTCTTGTCGGCTTCGTATTCCTGGTAGTTGCCGTCAAAGAAAGTCCACTGGCTGTCGCCCTCGGCGGCCAGGATGTGGGTGGCAATGCGGTCGAGGAACCAGCGGTCGTGGCTGATGACCATCACCGAGCCGGCAAATTCGAGCAGCGCGTCTTCCAGCGCGCGCAGGGTTTCCACGTCCAGGTCGTTGGACGGCTCATCGAGCATCAGCACGTTGCCGCCGGCAATCAGCGTTTTGGCCAGGTGCAAGCGCCCTCGCTCGCCGCCCGACAGCGTGCCGACGCGTTTTTGCTGGTCGCCGCCGTTGAAGTTGAAGCGCCCGCAATAAGCGCGGCTGGGCATCTGGAACTTGCCGACATTCAAAATGTCCAGGCCGCCCGAAACGTCTTCCCAGACGGTTTTTTCATTCGCCAGATCATCGCGGTGCTGGTCCACGAAGGCCATGCGCACGGTCGAGCCAATCACCACTTCGCCGGCGTCCGGCTTTTCCTTGCCGGCGATCAGCTTGAACAGCGTCGATTTACCGGCGCCGTTCGGGCCGATGATGCCGACGATGGCGCCCGCCGGAACGGTGAAGCTCAGGTTGTCAATCAGCACCCGGTCGCCAAACGATTTGGTGACGTTGTGAAACTCGATGACCTGATGGCCCAGACGCTCGGCCACCGGAATGAAGATTTCATTGGTTTCGACGCGCTTCTGGTATTCAAAGTCGGACAGTTCCTCAAACCGGGCCAGGCGCGACTTGCTCTTGGCCTGGCGGGCCTTGGGGTTCTGGCGCGACCATTCCAGTTCTTTTTTCAGGGCCTTGGCGCGGGCTTCCTCGCCCTTTTGCTCCAGCGCCAGACGATCCCCTTTTTGGGTCAGCCAGGAACTGTAGTTACCCTTCCAGGGAATGCCGTGACCACGGTCCAGTTCCAGAATCCATTCGGCGGCGTTGTCCAGGAAGTAGCGGTCATGGGTGATGGCCACCACGGTACCAGGGTAACGCTGCAAAAACTGCTCCAGCCAGTCCACCGATTCGGCATCCAGGTGGTTGGTGGGTTCGTCGAGCAGCAGCATGTCGGGCTTGGATAGCAGCATGCTGCACAGCGCCACGCGGCGCTTTTCACCGCCGGACAAAAGACCGATCTTGGCGTCCCAGGGCGGCAGGCGCAGCGCATCGGCAGCGATTTCAAGCTGGTGCTCGGAGTCAGTGCCGGCCGTGGCAATGATGGCTTCCAGGCGTGCCTGCTCGGCGGCCAGCGCATCGAAGTCGGCATCTTCCTCGGCATAAGCGGCATACACGTCTTCGAGCTGGGCCTTGGCGGCAAACACCGCGCCCATGCCGGCTTCCACGCTCTCGCGTACCGTGTGCTCGGGATTGAGCTTGGGTTCCTGCGGCAGGTAGCCGATGTTCAGGCCAGGCATCGGCGTGGCTTCGCCTTCGATTTCCTTGTCAATGCCGGCCATGATCTTGAGCAGGGTGGATTTGCCGGAACCGTTGACGCCCAGCACGCCGATCTTGGCGCCGGGGAAAAAGCTCAGGGAAACGTCCTTGAGAATCTGTCGCTTGGGCGGCACAATTTTGCCGACCTTGTTCATGGTGAATACGTACTGAGCCATCAGGATCACTTTGCTAAAAATAGGAAACAACGCAAAAGAAACGGGCTGCAGGCCGCCTGTACACAGGGTTCTAGGGGGCTCTTTGCAGGGGTCTTTTGCAGACGAAAACAACATCCATTACCTTGGGGGCCGACGCCTCAAATCAAGGCACGTGCATGGCGTGAATACGTCGATTATCGTTCCGTGCAACAATACCGGGGTTGGTGGCTCCAGTTGCCCTCAACATTTGGGCACATCCCTGTACTACTTTGCAGTAATTACCGACGGTGTTTTTGGCCCGAGTCCCTGACCCCATCTGCCTATGACTGGCGGGTTGCCTTCAAACAAGGCGCCCAACAGGCCGATCTAAAGCGCCCCCTGGGTGCAACACCATGACATTTGAAGAATTGAATCTGGCTCCGGCCATTCTTAAAGCCGTGCTTGAGCAAGGCTATGACACGCCCACGCCCATCCAGGCACAGGCTATTCCCGCTGTGCTCGCAGGCAGCGACTTGCTGGGCGGCGCCCAGACCGGCACCGGCAAGACGGCCGCTTTCACGCTGCCGCTGCTGCAGCGCCTGAGCACCGAGCCTCGCCTGACCAACCGGCGCGGCGTCAATGCCGTGCGCGCCCTCATCATGACGCCGACCCGCGAGCTCGCCGCCCAGGTGGAAGAAAGCGTACGCACTTACGGCAAATACCTGGACCTCACCTCGATGGTGATGTTTGGTGGTGTCGGCATGGGCGCGCAAATTGAAAAACTGCGCCGCGGCGTGGACATTCTGGTGGCCACCCCCGGCCGCCTGCTCGACCATGCAGGCCAGGGCACGCTGGACCTGAGCCAGGTGCAGATCCTGATCCTGGACGAAGCCGACCGCATGCTGGACATGGGCTTCATCCACGACATCAAGAAAGTGCTGGCCCTGGTGCCCAAGCAAAAGCAGACGCTGCTGTTCAGCGCCACGTTCAGCGATGAAATCCGCGAACTGACCAACGGCCTGCTGCGCAACCCGGTGTCGATTCAGGTGACGCCGCGCAACACCACGGTGCAGCGCATCACGCAAACCGTTCACCCGGTCGGCCGCAGCAAAAAGAAAGCGCTGCTCACGCACATCATCAACGAGCACAACTGGAGCCAGGTGCTGGTGTTCACGCGCACCAAGTTCGGCGCCAACAATGTGGCCGAACACCTGACCAAAAATGGTATTTTGGCCATGGCGCTGCACGGCAACAAGAGCCAGACCGCACGCACGCAAGCCCTGCAGGGCTTCAAGAATGGCGACATCCGCGCGCTGGTCGCCACCGACATCGCCGCACGCGGCATTGACATCGACGAGCTGCCGCACGTGGTGAACTACGAAATCCCGAACGTCAGCGAAGACTATGTGCACCGCATCGGCCGCACCGGCCGCGCCGGCAACAGCGGCGAGGCCGTGAGCCTGGTGTGCCTGGACGAAGAAGGCTTCATGCAGGACATCGAGCGCTTTACCAAGCAGAACATCGAAAAAATCATTGTTCCCGGCTTTGAAGCCGAGCCCGGCGAAAAAGCCGAGCCGCTGGCCATGGGCCGCCAGACCATCTGGGGCGGCCTGGGCAAGCCGCCAAGCCGCGACGTGATGCAGGCAGCCGCCAAGGCCGCACGCAGCGAAATGATGACACGCATCCGTGACACCAAAGGCGCACAGCCTGCGCGTGGCGGCAATGGTGGTGGTGGCGGCGAACGCAGCGCCAATGCAGGCGGCCGTGGCCGCAGCCCGGCCGGCGGCAATGGTGGTGGTGGCGAAGGTCGTAGCGACAGCCGCGGCAGCCCTTACGGCGGCGGCAATGCCGGCCGCCGCAGCCCGGCCCAGCCACGCCAGAACACCGGTTACGGCCAAGGTGGCGGCCAGCCTTCGGGCCAGCCCAGAAACGCCTATGCGCAAGCGCCCCGCGCGCACAGCAGCGAGCCGCGCAACGACTTTGACAACCAGCAGCCGGCCAGCCACGCATCGTCCGGCTTCCCTTCGTCCGGCCAGCCCACAGGCAACCGCAACAACTTCCGGGGCAGCCGCCCCAGCGGTGGCGGCGGCGCAGGCGGCCCTGGTGGCCGAAGCAGCAACAACGGACCGCGGCGCTCAGGCGGCACAGGCTCGTTCACGGGCCGATAAGCCCCGCCCCCTCGCCCGGTGACCAAGCACCGGGCGGCATCAAACAGGCAAGAGGCCATCGGCTCTTCTTGCCTTTTTTTTGAAAAATTCATGGCAAAAGCCCAATCAGAATGGGCTTTATCCGCTATTTATTAAATAGCAAAAATGGGCAAGCGGGGGTTTTCAGCGCAGGCGCTGCTACTATCCCGCCATGAACGCCAACGCATCCAAAATTTCCTTCGGGCTAGCCGGCCGTGTCTGCATCGTCACGGGTGGCGCGCAAGGCATTGGCGAGGCCTGCATTCGCCGCTTCGCGCGGGAAGGCGCGCACATCGTGGTGGCCGACATTGACGACCTGCGCGGCACCGCGCTGGCCCGCGAACTGGGCGGCCTGTACCTGCATTGCGACGTGGGCGACAAGGCCCAGGTCGATGCCCTGGTGGCCAGCGTCCTGGCAGCGCATGGCCGCATCGACGTACTGGTCAACAACGCCGGAATTTTCAAAGCGGCTGATTTCCTTGACGCCACCGAGGAAGATTTCGACGCGGTCCTGCGCATCAACCTCAAGGGCGCATTCCTGGTGGGCCAGGCCGTGGCGCGCAGCATGGCCAAAGCCGGCAAGGGCAGCATCATCAACATGAGCTCGGTCAACGGTACGCTGGCCATTCCCACGATTGCCAGCTACAACGTCAGCAAGGGCGGCATCAACCAGCTCACGCGCGTGATGGCGCTGTCGCTGGCCGACAAGGGCGTGCGCGTGAACGCGGTGGCGCCCGGCACCATCGCCACCGAACTGGCGGCCCGGGCCGTGCTGACCAGCGACGAAGCCAAAGCCCGCATCCTGAGCCGTACCCCGATGAAGCGGCTGGGCGAGCCCTCGGAAATCGCCGACACGGTGGCCTACCTGGCCAGCGACGCGGCCAGCTACATCACCGGCGAGATCGTGGTGGTCGATGGTGGACGCATGACCCTGAACTACACGGTGGCGGTGTAGCAAAACCCGGTTTCGGGGCGCTTAAAGCAAATCCAGACTGCCACCATGCCGCCCCTGACTGACATTTCCACGCTGCTAGGCCTGTGCGTCGCGCTCGGCACAGGCCTGCTGATTGGCGCCGAGCGCGAACGCCGAAAAGGCAGCGGACCTGCGCGCGGTGCGGCGGGTATTCGCACCTTTGCCGCCTCTGCCCTGCTGGGAGCCCTGGGTGTGCTGCTGGGCGGTGGGCTGCTGCTGGCCGTGGTGGCGCTGGTGGTGGGCGCGCTGGCCGTGGCGGCCTACCTGCGCACGCAGAGCGATGACCCGGGCATGACCACCGAGATTGCCCTGCTGCTGACCTGCCTGCTGGGCGGCCTGGCGATGCGCGACGCCAGCCTGGCCGCCGGCATAGGCGTGGCGCTGGCGGCTTTGCTGGCGGCACGAAACCGCATTCACCATTTCGTCAGCAGCGTGCTGAGCGAACGCGAGTTGCACGACGCACTGCTGTTTCTGGCCGCAGCCCTGATTGCCTTGCCGCTGGCGCCGGACCGCTTCATGGGGCCGTTCGATGCGATCAACCCGCACGCCATCACGCGCCTGATCGTGCTGGTGATGGGTATCAGCGCGCTGGGCTATGTCGCCATGCGCGCCCTGGGGCCGCGCTACGGCTTGCCGCTGGCTGGCTTTGCCGCAGGCTTCGTGTCCAGCACGGCGACCATCCACGCCATGGGCGCGCGCGCGCAGCAGCAACCGGCGCAAATGACCAGCGCCGTGGCGGGCGCGGTGCTCTCCACCGTGGCCACCATCATCCAGATGGCCGTGGTGGTGGCCACGGTGCAGCCAGCGCTGCTCGATGCGCTGCTATGGCCGCTGCTGTTCGGCGGCGCGGCTGCCTGCGCCTATAGCCTGCCCTTCATTCCCGGGAAGGCGTCGCAGCAGCAGGAGCAGCCCAATGCAGACGCCGGCCGCGCCTTCGATCTGAAAACCGCGCTGGTATTTTCTGCGGTCGTCAGCGCCGTGTTGCTGCTGTCTGCAGGCCTGAGCGCCTGGCTGGGCGCGCGCGGCACCTTGCTGGCAGCCGCATTGACAGGACTGGTGGACACGCATGCGACCGCCGCCTCGGTCGCGTCGCTGGTCGTGGCCCACAAGCTGTCGGTGAACGCGGCGCTGTGGCCGATTCTGGCGGGACTCACCACCAACACGCTGATGAAAGTGCTGGTGGCGTTTAGCGCCGGCGGCGTACGTTATGCGGCGCGTATTGTGCCGGGGCTGGCGCTGGTGATAGTCGCGGTTTGGCTGGGTACGTTGATGGGATAAGCCCGCAAAGCGACGCACAAGCACCGATTCAACGTCCCGCGGCCTATTTTCTGGCGCTCATGCCCGCGTCAATCGTTTCAACAGCCCCGCCGTCGTGCGCGGCCAGCCCATAGCGCCAAACCACGCACCGCCGGCGATGGCCGAGGCGTTCACCAGCCCGTAGATGACCAGCGCCACGCCTTGGGCGATGAATACCCCGGTCAAGCCGCTGCCCCAGCGCAAGGCCAGCCAGCCGCCGGTGACGGCCACAGCCAGCCGCGCCACATTGCCAATCACCGGCCAGAGCAGACGCCCGGCCCCCTGCGATGCAAAGTACAGCACCAGACCCAGGCCGAAAAAGCCATAAACCGGCCCCACCGCCCGCAGGTACAGGCTGCCCGCCTCCAGCATCGCCGGGTCGCTGTTGAACAGCGACAGCCAGGCCCGTGGAAAAGCGGCCGCCCACAGACCGATGGCTTCGGTCATCGCAAAGGCAAGGCCGGCGCCTATCCAGGTGGCTTTCAGCGCGCGCTCACGCTGGCCTGCCCCCATGCAGGTGCCGACCATCGCCACCAGTGGCGCGCCCAGGCCGAACACCAGCGGCACCAGCAAATACTCCAGTCGCGAGGCCGTTCCGTAACCGGCAATCGCAGCCGTCCCAAAACCGCCAACCAGCGCGGTGGTGATGCCTATGGCCAGGTTGGTGGCCACGGTGGACACCGTGCCGACCAGGCCGACACGCAGGATGTCCTTGAACAGCAGCCAGCGAAAACGGATGTGGGTCAGCGACGGACGCAGCAGGCTTTTCGGCGACCACAGATAGGCCGCCAGCGCGAGGCTGCCAACCAGGTAGTACGCCAGCAAGGCGACGGCGCCACCGGCAATGCCCAGCCCGGGCAGCGGGCCCCAGCCGAAAATCAGCAGCGGCGACAGCGGCACCAGCACCAGCGCCCCCGCAACGGTGACGACGGCCGGCACCGCCATATTGCCGGTGCCGCGAATCACGGCTGACAGTGTGTTGAAAATCCACACCAGTGCGGCGCCGGCGAACACCCAGTTGGAATAGGTCATGGCCGCCTCCAGCGCGCCGCCGGTCCCGCCCATCCTGCCATACAGCCAGCGGCCGCCGCCCAGCACCGCCAGCATGAACAGCAGCGAGAACACGCCGGCGATGACGATGGCGTGCAGCACCAGCGCGTCGGCATCGGCCCGGCGCCGCGCGCCGAGCGCGCGCGCAATGGCCGAGGCAATGCCGCCGCCCATCGCACCGGCCGAGGTCATCTGCATCAGCATCACCACGGGAAAAACCAGGGCCATGCCGGCCAGCGCGTCAGTGCCGAGCTTGCCGACGAAATAGGTTTCCATCAGCCCGACGCCGGCCTGCGCCAGCATGACCAGCACGTTGGGCGCGGCCAGGCGCAGCAGGGTGGACGCGATCGGCGCCTCCAGCAGCAGTCGGGTGCGGGGGTCCATCGCGCTCACGCCGTGCCTAGGCGGTAGCACGAAGCACCCGGGCTTCGCGGATCAGCAGGTTGACCAGCGCCAACCGCCAGCGCATCGGCCTATTCATCATGAACGCCAGGGACAGGCGACAGGCGCTCCAGCGCTTCGTCCATCAGCGCGTGCAGGGCCAGCACGCGGTCTGAGCCCAGCAATTGATTGAGGCCCTCCTGCGCCACCCGCCAGCGCCGCTGGGCTTCGGCCCGCTTCTGGCGGCCGGCATCGGTGATGCTGACGAGGCGGCTGCGCCCGTCGCCACCGGGCGCCAGCGCCAGCCAGCCCGCCGCGACCATCGGCTTGAGGTTGCGCGTCAGCGTGGAGGCATCGACCATCATTTCGCGCGCCAGGTCCCCGGGGCGGATGGGGCCCAACTTGAGGACGTAGGACAGCAAGGAATACTGCGTGCCTTTCAGCCCGCTCTTGCCGACTTCGGCGTCGTAATGCTGCGTCACGCGGCGCATCAGCTGGCGCAGCTTCAGATTGGTGCAGCCCTGAGGCCGGAGGCCGGACAGCGCTGACGCAGATGTGACAGGATTCATCATTTGATTGTAGCTACAATTATTGCAGCTACAACCAATGGACCCAAAATGACCCCGGAACAGACACTTGACTTGTGGAACGAAGAGCGCAGCACCGTCGTTGAACGCATGCGGGCCGGCGGCGGCAAGGCGGGCCTGGCACACCCCGACATGGTGGCGGGCAAGACCGGCCTGGAAATCATGCAGGCCATGCTGGCGGGCGAACTGCCCTTTCCCCACATTGCAGAAACCCTGGATTTTTCCCTGGTGGAAGTGGCACCCGGAAAGGCCGTGTTCCAGGGCACGCCGCAGCTCAAGCACTACAACCCGCTGGGCACCGTGCATGGTGGCTGGTATGCAACGCTGCTGGACTCGGCACTGGGCTGCGCCGTGCACACCATGATGCCGGTGGGCCGAGGCTACACAACAGCCGAACTCGGCGTCAACATCGTGCGGGCGGCCTCGCACCAAACCGGCCCGCTGCGCGCCATCGGCACCGTGCTTCACTGCGGCCGGCAGCTGGCCACCGCCGAGGCCCGCATCGTCGGGCCTGACGGCAAGCTGTATGCCCATGCCACCACCACCTGCCTGGTGTTTGAGTTGCCGCCGCGCCAGCAATAAGACCCGGCACCGTACGCCTATCGGCAGGCCGTACAGCCTGTCGCGGCAGATTGGCGACAATCTGCTGCTTCCCCACTACCGAACGATCCCACGATGCGACTTCTACACACCATGCTGCGCGTTGGCGACCTCCAGCGCTCCATCGATTTCTACACCAAGGTGCTGGGCATGCAACTGCTGCGCCGGTCCGAAAACCCGGAATACCAATACAGCCTGGCATTTGTCGGCTACGAAGGCAACCCGGCACAGGCCGAAATCGAGTTGACCTACAACCACGGCACCGACCACTACGAGATGGGAACGGCCTATGGCCACATCGCGCTCGGCGTGCCCGATGCCTACGCGGCCTGCGAAAAAATCAAGGCGGCGGGCGGCAACGTGACGCGCGAAGCCGGCCCGGTCAAGGGCGGCAGCACGGTGATCGCCTTCGTGACGGACCCGGACGGCTACAAGATCGAGTTGATCCAGCGCGCTGAATACGCTGAAGGCGCCGGGCTGCGCTAGCCTGCAGGGCCATCTATGTAGCTATATTTTTTATAGCTATAAGCTCCCGTGATTATTTGGCAAAAATCCTTTTTTTCTTAAAATCAGGCATTCGGGCGGACCAGCTGGCAGGCCTGCTGCGCCAGCGCCGTCACCTGTGCCCAGTCGCCACGCGCCAGCGCGTCGGCCGGCGTGAGCCAGGAGCCGCCCACGCAGGCCACGTTGGGCAGCGCCAAAAACTCGGCCGCATTGGCCATGCTCACGCCGCCGGTGGGGCAAAACCGCACGTCGCCAAACGGCCCGCTCCAGGCTTTGAGCATGGCCGGCCCGCCGGCCTGCATCGCCGGAAAAAATTTGAGCTCACTCAGGCCGTCTTCCTGCGCCATCATGATTTCGCTGCCGGTGGCCACGCCGGGCAGCAGCGGCAAGCGGCCATCGCGGCAGGCCTGGCCCACGGCATGGGTGTAACCCGGACTGACCGCAAAGCGCGCGCCGGCCATGGCGCAGGCCTGTGCGTCTGCGGCGCTGCGCACCGTTCCGGCGCCCACCACGGCGTCGGGCACCTCACGCGCAATGGCCTCAATACAGGCCAGCGCCTGCGGCGTGCGCAAAGTGACCTCCAGCATGCGGATGCCGCCCGCCACCAGCGCGCGCGCCAGCAGCACCGCCTGGCCGGTGTCCGTCAGCACAATCACGGGAATCACGGGGGCGTCCCGCATGACCTGCAAGGCGGTCAGTTTTCCGCTCACGTCTAAAGTTACATCCACGATAAAGCTCCTTCTTCCGCTGTTAACGCCCGCTGGCGCATGCCGGCAAACAATCCCCTGCCCATGCCAACGCCGTTGCGCTGGCGCAAGCCGTCGGGCATCAGGTCCACCGGCCGCGCGGCCCATTCAACCTCGGCCACCAGCACCTGCAACTGGCCCGTCACCGCATCGACGCGGATCACGTCGCCGTCGCGCACCTTGGCCAGCGGGCCGCCCGCAGCGGCTTCGGGCGACACGTGAATCGCGGCGGGCACCTTGCCCGAGGCGCCGCTCATGCGGCCGTCCGTGACCAGCGCCACCATGAAACCCTTGCCCTGCAGCACCGCCAGCGGCGGCGTGAGCTTGTGCAGCTCGGGCATGCCATTGGCCTGCGGCCCCTGCCAGCGCACCACGCACACCACATCACGCGCCAGCTCGCCGGCATTGAAGCAGGCAAGCAAGGCTTCCTGCGAGTCAAACACGCGGGCCGGCGCTTCAATCACATGCCGGTCATCGGGCACGGCGGACACCTTGATCACGCTGCGGCCCAGGTTGCCCTGCAGCAGCTTGAGCCCGCCCGTGGGGCTGAACGGGCGGGTGACCGGCCGCACGATGGTGTCGTCCCTGGAGTCGCCGGCGTCATGCCAGACCAGGGCGGCGCCCACCATGGCCGGCTCGCGGGTGTATTCGCGGATGCCGCCTTCCCGCACCGTCAGCACGTCCTCGTGCATGAAGCCTGCATCGAGCAATTCGCGGATCACCAGCCCGGTGCCGCCTGCCGCCTGGAACTGGTTCACGTCGGCGCTGCCGTTGGGGTAAACATGCGTCAGCAGCGGCACCACATCGGACAAGGCCGAAAAGTCATTCCAGTCAATCACAATGCCGGCCGACTGCGCCACGGCGACCCAGTGAATCAGGTGGTTGGTCGAACCGCCGGTGGCCAGCAGCGCCACCATGGCGTTGACGATAGCCCGTTCGTCGACAAGCTGGCCAATCGGCGCAAACCGCCTGGACTTGATGATGCCCAGCACGGTACGCGCCGCCTCGCGCGTGAGTTCGTCGCGCAACGCGCCGCCGGGCGCCACAAAAGCGGTGCCGGGCACATGCAGGCCCATGGCTTCGAGGAGCATCTGGTTGCTGTTGGCCGTGCCGTAAAACGTGCAGGTGCCGGGGCTGTGGTAGGACTGCAGTTCAGCCTCCAGCAAGCCTTCCCGCCCGATCAGGCCCTGCGCCGCCTGCTCGCGCAGCCGGGCTTTTTCCTTGTTGGGCAGGCCCGACGGCATCGGTCCGGCCGGCACAAACACCGTGGGCAAGTGGCCAAACTGCAGCGCGCCAATCAGCAGGCCGGGCACGATCTTGTCGCACACGCCGAGCATCAGCGCGGCGTCAAACATGTCGTGGCTAAGCGCCACGGCGGTCGCCATGGCAATCACATCGCGGCTGAACAGGCTGAGCTCCATGCCGCTGGTGCCCTGCGTGACGCCGTCGCACATGGCCGGCACGCCGCCCGCCACCTGCGCCGTGGCGCCCAGCTTGCGCGCTTCGTCCTTGATCAGGGCCGGGTAGCCTTGCAGCGGCGTGTGCGCCGACAGCATGTCGTTGTAGGCGGTGACGATGCCGATGTTGGGCGCACGCTGGGTGATGACCTTGAAGCGGTCGTCCAGCGGAATGCCGGCCACCGCATGCGCAATGTTGGCGCAACCCATGCGGTCCATGCTGGGCGGGCGCGTGCTGTCGGCGTGTAGCTGCGCCAGGTAGGCGCGGCGCGTCGGGCCGCTGCGCTCGGCAATGCGGGCCGTGATGTCTGAAACTGCGGGGTGGAGTGCCATGAGGGTGCCTTATAAGTCTGTAACTTAATTACTGACTCTATGGTAACGGGTTACCGGGACATTTCCCCCTTTTGGGTTACAGGGTGGTTACCAAACGCAGGGCCTATTGGAGGCTGATTTCCACGCGCCGTGCATCCGCATCGCTGCCGCTGCCGCTGCCGGTCAGCGGCCGGGGCTTGGCAAGTTCAATTTGCGCGTCCGCCACACCGGCGGCCTTCAGGGCCGCACGCACCGCCAGGGCGCGCCTGCGCGCCAAGTCGGCATTCCTGAGCGGGTCGCCGACGGCATCGTGAAAGCCTGAAATCACCAGCTTGCGGCGCCCCTGGCCTGCCTGGGCCGCCTTGACCATATCAGCCAGCGCGTCGCCCGCCCCCGCCGCCAGCTCGGCACTGCCGGAGGCAAAGTAAAACTTGACCACACCCTGTTCCACCTGGATGCTGGCCGCGTCCGCAACCGCTTGCGCCGTGGCGGCTGCGGATGCGGGCGCCTCGATCGGCGGGCTGACGGGCAACGGGAGCGCGGGGGCGGTAGCCGGGCCTGGGACCGCAGCCGGGCTTGCGGCGGCGGGCGTGGCTTTCAGGCGCGCGCGGCTTTGCTGCACCCCGAAACCGATCACCGTGGCGACGACCAGCGCCACCAACCCAAAAACCACCGTCAGTGCAAGGCCTTGCTGGCCGTCATTATTTTCAGAAAACATAGCCCGACTCCGGTCACGAAAAATCGTCGCATTGTAAAGTGCGACTGTGACCTATTCAGCCCATCCAGCGCCTCCAGCCCCTTCAGTGGCTGCACCCCGAAACCCCGCACGCATGCTGGAGACCGTCCTGCAGCAATGGGGTGGGCAGACCGACCTGTGGGTTTTTGGCTACGCCTCGCTGATCTGGCGGCCTGAATTTGAATTCACCGAAGAGCGTCTTGCCACGCTGCATGGCTACCACCGCGCGCTCAAGATGTGGAGCCGCCTCAATCGCGGCACGCCGGAGCGGCCGGGGCTGGTGTTTGGCCTGCTGCCGGGCGGCAGTTGCAAAGGCGTGGTGTTTCGCCTGCCCCAAGCCCATGTGGCGGCGGCCCTGCCCGCCTTGTGGGCGCGGGAGATGCCCAACGCGGTGTACGACCCGCGCTGGCTGCGCTGCCGCAGCGCGTCGGGGGATGTCAAGGCGCTGGCCTTCACGCTGTCAAAGCGCAGCCCCAGCCACACCGGCGTGCTCAGTGATGAGACCTATCGGCAAATTTTCTCCGGTGCCGCCGGGCGCTACGGAAGCACCCGCGACTATGCGCAGCTGACCTACGACAAGCTGCGCGCGCTGGGCATTCACGACCAGGCGCTCGAAACACTGCTGCAACGCATCGGCCGCTGAACGGCCAGGACTGGCCAGGACGGGCACAAGTTCCTGTTGCAGACCCGGACGATGCCACCTAAAGTGGCGTCTTCACCCACCACCAAAAGGATCTCGCCATGATTTTCCGTTTAACACTGGTTGCCAGCGCACTGGTCTTGAGCGCCTGCGCATCATCAACACCCAGCGGGCCGCGCGCAGTCGCTCAGCTGCAAAGCACCACCGGCAATGCCACCACCGGCACCATCAGCTTTACCCAGGCGGGCGACAAGGTGATCATTGCAGGCGAAGTGCGCGGCCTCAAACCCAACGCCGAACATGGATTTCATGTGCACGAAAAAGGCGACTGCTCCAGCGGCGACGGCCTGAGCGCCGGCGGGCATTTCAACCCCGGTGGCAAAAGCCACGGCCAGCACGCCATGGGCACGCACCATGCGGGCGACCTGCCCAGCCTGAAGGCCGATGCCAACGGCGTGGCCAAGTTCAATTTGGCGTCAACCAGCGTGACGGTCGGCAGCGGCGCGTCCGACATCATCGGGCGTGGACTGATTGTTCACCGCGACCCGGACGACTACAAAACCCAGCCCACGGGCAACGCAGGCCCCCGGCTGGCGTGCGCCGTGATCACCCGAGGCTGAGCGCCTGCCCCGGCAGGACACGGAGCGCTCCCTATACTTCAGGCATGTCCGAACACACCCCCTCCATCGCCGATCTCCGAAAAAGCTACGAGCGCGCCGAACTCAACGAAGACGCGTCGCATGCCGACCCCTTGCTGCAGTTCGACCAGTGGCTCAAGGAAGCCATCACGGCGCAAGTGCCCGAACCCAACGCCATGACAGTCGCCACCGTGGGCAGCAACCTGCGCCCGTCCACCCGCGTCGTGCTGATCAAGGGATTCGATGCCGAGGGCATTGTGTGGTTTACCAATTACGCCAGCCGCAAGGGGCAGGAACTGGCCGGCAACCCCTATGCAGCGCTGCAGTTTCACTGGGTCGAACTGGAACGCGTGGTGCGCATCGAGGGCCTGGTCGAGAAAGTTTCTGACGAGGAAAGCGACGCGTACTTTCACAGCCGGCCGCTCGATTCGCGCATTGGCGCCTGGGCCAGCCCGCAAAGCGAAGTGATTTCCGGCCGTGGCGTGCTGATCGCCAATGCCGCAAAATTTGGCGCCAAATTCTTGCTGCAGCCCCCGCGGCCGCCGCACTGGGGCGGCTACCGGCTCAAGCCGGACAACTGGCAGTTCTGGCAGGGCCGCAAAAGCCGCCTGCATGACCGCCTGCGCTACACGCAGCAAGCCGACGGTCTGTGGCTGCGCGAGCGCCTGGCACCCTGACCCTCTCAGCCCCGCAGGGGGCCCAGCCGCTCAATGGCCTGGTGGCGCACGGCATTCAATTGCGCGGCGCTGACGAGGCCGGGGGCGATTTCAGCCAGCGGCACCAGCACAAAAGCACGCTGCATCATGCGCGGGTGGGGCACGGTCAGGCGCGCTGAATCCATGCAGGCGCTGCCGTACAGCAGCAAGTCCAGGTCCAGCGTGCGCGGCGCGTTGCGAAAGGGCCGCTCACGCCCGGCCTGCTGCTCGATCTGCTGCAGAGCATCGAGCAGCGCGGGGGCTGTCAGGCCGGTCTGCAGCTCCACCACCGCATTGAAGTAGGACGGCCCCGTTGCAGCGACCTCACGGCCGGCATCGGTGTCCAGTGGCGCAGTTCTATAAAGACTGGAAACCCGGCCAAGCTGTGTGCGCGGCAAGCCGTCGATGGCGTGGACGGCCTGGCGCAGCATGGCCGCCGCATCGCCCAGGTTGGCGCCCAGGGCGACATAAGCACGGACGCGCCCCGCCTGCTGCCCACCTGAGTGCATCACAGGGCTGGCCCGGCTCAAGCGTTCGAAGCAGCGCCCGGTGAAGACGCGTCGTTGCCGCCTTCGCCGCCTTTGGTAGAGGCACGGCTGGTGGGTTTGCGGCGGCGGCGGCGTTTTTTGGCCGGGGCCGCATCGCCGTCTTCCTGAAAAGCTTCAGCGCCCTCAGGCGCCGCGCGGCCGGCCTCGGCCCCGGATGGCTTCACAGCATCGGCAGCGGGCCGCTTCGCGCGGACCCGGGGCTGCTGGGGCTTTTGCAATTGGGCTTCGCGCACCGCTTCAATCATGGCGTGGCGTTCATCGTCATAGGCGGTGCTGAAGGTTTCCCACCAGTCGGCCAGCGCCGGGTCAATCTCGCCAATCTGCGCGCGCAGGCGCATGAAGTCGAAACCGGCCCGAAAGCGCGGCTGATCCAGCAGGGTGTAGGGCGCACTGCCCACACGCTTTTCAAAGCGCGGCTGCATGGTCCAGATCTCGCGCATGTCGGCGCCGAGCTTGCCGCGGCCCGAGACATCGCCAATCCGGGCGTTGAACGCATCGTCCACAGAATCCTGCAACGCCGACATCAGGTGTTCGCCGCGCTTGAGGCGGCTGTCCCAGCCCTGCCGCACCTCGGACCACAGCACGCACGACAGCAAAAAGCTGGGCGCCACCGGCTTGCCTTCGCCCACGCGGCGGTCGGTGTCCTGCAAGGCGAGTTTGAGGAAGGGGTCGTCGGCCATTTCCACCACCACATCGAGCAGCGGGTAAATGCCGGTGCCCAGCCCCAGGGTTTTGAGTTGCTCAATGCTGGCCAGCGAGTGGCCGGTTTGCAGCAGTTTCAGCATTTCGTCAAACAGGCGCGACTGCGGCACGTCGGCCAGCAGGCCGCGCATCTCGCGCAGCGGGGCTACCGTCTTGTCTTCAAACGTGAAGCCGAGCGCGTTGAGCTTGGCGGCAAAACGCACGGCACGAATGATGCGCACCGGGTCTTCGCGATAACGCACCGCCGGGTTGCCGATCATGCGCACGATTTTCTTCTTGGCGTCCCGGATGCCGTTGTGGTAGTCCACCACCACCTGCGTCTCGGGGTCGTAGTACATGGCGTTGATGGTGAAGTCGCGCCGCGCGGCGTCTTCTTCCATGGAGCCCCAGACGTTGTCGCGCAGCACCCGGCCCGAGCTGTCCACGGCGTGCTTCATGCCCGCCAGCTGGCTCTTGCTGGTGCGCTCGTTGCCGCCCACCTGCTCGGCCAGGCTGCTGTCCAGGTGGGCGCGAAAAGTCGACACCTCGATCACTTCATGCTCGCGGCCCCGGCCGTAAATGACATGCACGATGCGAAAGCGCCGGCCAATGATGAAGGCGCGGCGAAACAAGGACTTGACCTGCTCGGGCGTGGCATCGGTGGCCACGTCAAAGTCCTTGGGACGCAGGCCCACCAGCAGGTCGCGCACCGCGCCGCCCACCACAAAGGCCTCAAATCCACCCTGCTTCAGGGTGCGCACAACGTCCATGGCACGTTCATCCACCAGTTGAGGGTTGATGCCGTGTTCCTTGACGGTGACTTCCTGGCGTTTGCCAAAAGGCGACTTTTTAACCCGATGGGCGCCGGACTCCGTGCTGCCTGATTTGCCAAACAGCTTGTCTATAAATTTTTTGATCATGATTCTCTAAATACTTTGCAGGGCAGACGGTCAGACGGTAGTTGCGCTGCCCGCACTAAAACAGGTCGAGTATGCGCCATCCGCGCTCTGTCGCCAGGGCACGCAAACGGTCGTCCGGGTTGGTCGCCACCGGGTGCGTCGCTTTTTCAAGCAGGGCCAGATCGTTCATGGAGTCGGTGTAGAAAGTGGTTTCCACGTCGTCCCAGCCCAGATTGCGGGCCGCCAGCCATTGCGCCATGCGCGTCACCTTGCCCTCGCGGGCCGATGGCGTGCCTTTGATCTCACCGGTCGGCCACCCCAGCGCGTCGCGCTCCAGCTCCACCGCAATCAGCTCGTTCACGCCAAAAGCCTCGGCAATCGGCCGGGTCACAAACTCGTTGGTGGCCGTCACGATCACCAGTTCATCGCCGGCCGCCCGGTGCTGCTGAACCAGCGCCTGGGCTTGCACGGTGATGACTTTTTGGACCACCTCGCCCATGAAACGCGCATGAGCAGCTTCGGATTTTATAGCACCCTGGGTCCGGATGGCCTGGGTGGCGAAGCGCACATAGTCATGCACATCGAGCGTTCCGGCGCGGTATTGTTCAAAGAACTCGGCGTTGCGGCGCTTGAATTCAGTGGCGTCGCACCACCCCAGCGCAATGGTGAACTCCCCCCACTCGTAGTCGGAATCGATGGGGATCAGCGTATGGTCCAGATCGAACAAGGCCAGCTTGCGGCGGGCATTCACTTTTTTTGAACTCATTCACTCTCCAGCATTGATTTAAGCAGCGGAACGGTGATGGCCCGCTTGGTTTGCAGCGCGTAGCCATCGAGCTTGTCGAGCAACTGCATCAAGCTTCCCAGATCCCGCGAAAAACGCGTCAGCATGAAATCCATCACATCGTCGCTCAAAAATACGCCCCGTGCATCGGCTTCGCGCCGCAGCACGGCACGCCGCTCGGCATCGTTCAAGGCCTGCAGGGCAAACACATTGCCCCATCCCAGGCGGGTTCGCAAGTCTTCCCGCAGGGGCAGATCGGCGGGCGGCACGTTGCCGGCCGCCACGACCCAGCGCGGGTGGCCGTCGTCGGTGCTCAGCGCATTGACAAACCAGTTGAAGGCCGCGCGCTGCTGCGCGGGCGTATACAAGTGGCAGTCATCCATGATGACGGCGGACCAGGATTCGTTGAACTCAGGCGGCTCCAGCATGGAGGCGTCCATCCATCCGCTGGAGGCGCCCTGCCCGCGCAAGGCTTCGCTGACCGCCTTGAGCAGATGGCTTTTGCCGCTGGCCTCTTCGCCCCACAGGTAGATGGGGACAGGAGATGGCAAGAGGCCGCCAGCGGCAGCTTCAAGGTGCTTGACGGCCGCCGCATTCGGCCCGGCAAAAAAATTGGCGAACGAGGGGTCGGAAGCCAATCCGATGTCCAGTGCGATCTGTTTCATGCCTTTCATGGCGGTGTTCATCCTTGGTAGAGCTTGCTGGCCAGGTAGCTGCCCCGCACCCGGCGAATGCCCACCAGCAGCACCGCGCTGGCGGGCAACGCAATCAGCAAGCCCAGAAAGCCAAACAACTGCCCAAACGCCAGCAGGGAAAAAATAACAGCCAGCGGATGCAGGCCAATGCGCTCGCCCACCAACCGGGGCGTGAGGTAAATGCTCTCGACCAGCTGCCCGGCGCCATACACGCCCGCGACCACCAGGACGGCGTACCAACTGCCAAACTGCAGCAGGCCGGCGAGCATGGCCAGAATCAAGCCCAGGCCAAACCCGAGATAGGGGATGAAAAACGCCAGCCCGGTGAACACGCCCACCGGCACGGCCAGGTCAAACCGAAACAGCGCCAGCGCCACACTGAAATAAATCGCCAGCACCCCCATCACCAGCAACTGGCCGCGCAGGTACTGGCCCAGCACCTTGTCGGCCTCTTGCGTGAAACTGTCGAACGAGGCGCGCATCTTGGGCGGCACCAGCTCGACCATGCGGGTGACAAAGCGGCTCCAGTCGTTCAGCAGAAAAAACAGCGCCACCGGAATCAGTATCACGTTGCCCACGATGGTCAGGGCCACGCTGCCGCCCAGCTTGAGCGACGACATGACCGAGCCGAAGGCATCTTCAAAGTTTGCATTGAGGTACTTGAACACAAAGGTCTTGATGCTTTCGACGTCCAGCGACAGCTTGACGCCAAACTGCGCCAGCCAGGGACCCAGCGAGTCGTTGAGCCGTGCGGCCAGCACCGGCAACTGTTCGCGCAGCAAAGGCAGTTCCTTGGCAAAAATCGGCACCACCAGCAGCATGACGGACAAAAGAGCGAGGATGAACAAGGTTTCAACCAGCAGCACGGCCAGTACACGCGGCAGCCGGCCCCGCCCCATGTTGTCGAGTTTGTCCACCACCGGCGTAAGGACGTAGGCCAGCACGGCCGCCACCATGAAAGGCGTCAAGACCGGCCCGAGCAACCACAAGGCCAGCACCACCAGCGCAGCGATCAGACACCAGGTCGCGGTGCGTTTTTGGGTCGAAGTGAATTGCATACAGCCTGACAGGGGTGAACCCTTAGAATCTTAGGCTGAATTCTATCGGGCTCGCGCAATGGTGCCCGGACTGAACCACAGCCCTCATACCCCCAGCCTTACCCAACCCAAGCAGCATGACCACTTCCTCCTCTTCTCCCTTGAGCTACAAAGACGCCGGCGTTGACATTGACGCGGGCGACGCCCTGGTTGAACGCATCAAGCCGCTGGCCAAAAAAACCATGCGCGAAGGCGTGCTGGCCGGCATCGGCGGCTTTGGCGCCCTGTTTGAAGTGCCCAAGCGCTACAAGGAACCGGTGCTGGTCAGCGGCACCGACGGCGTGGGCACCAAGCTCAAGCTGGCCTTTGAATGGAACATGCACGACACCGTCGGCATCGACCTGGTGGCCATGAGCGTCAACGACGTGCTGGTGCAAGGCGCAGAGCCGCTGTTTTTCCTCGACTACTTCGCCTGCGGCAAGCTCGATGTCGACACGGCCGCAGCCGTGGTCGGCGGTATTGCCAGGGGCTGCGAGCTCAGTGGCTGCGCGCTGATAGGCGGCGAAACCGCTGAAATGCCCGGCATGTACCCCAGCGGTGAATACGACCTGGCCGGCTTTGCCGTCGGCGCGGTCGAAAAATCAAAGATTTTGACCGGCAAGGACGTGACCCCCGGCGACGTGGTGCTCGGCCTGGCCAGCAGCGGCGTGCATTCCAATGGTTTCAGCCTGGTGCGCAAATGCATCGAACGCGCAGGCGCAGATCTGCCCGCCACGCTGGACGGCAAGCCGTTCAAAGAGGCCCTGATGGAGCCAACCCGCCTGTATGTCAAGAATGTATTGGCGGCCCTCGCAGCTCACCCGATCAAGGCGCTGGCCCACATCACCGGCGGCGGCCTGCTGGAAAACATTCCCCGCGTGCTGCCCGAAGGCACGGCCGCGCACCTGGTCAAAGGCAGCTGGCCACAGACCGAACTGTTTGCCTGGCTGCAAAAAACCGCCGGCATCGACGACATCGAGATGAACCGCACCTTCAACAACGGCATCGGCATGGTCGTGGTGATTGACGCGGCCAGCGCCGCCGCTTGCGCCGCCATGCTGCGCGAAGCGGGCGAGACGGTTTATGAGATTGGGGTGATTGCGGCGCTGGGCGACGGCGCCGCCGTCATCGTCGGCTAGGCAGCACAGCACAGCGGCTGATGGCAATACCCCGAAAGTAGAGCCTCATGCCCCAACCCGCCAGCGCCGCCCCTCGCCGCCTCCCCGCCGCCATCTGGGCGCTGGGTTTTGTCAGCCTGCTGATGGACATTTCTTCCGAGATGATCCACAGCCTGCTGCCGGTTTTCATGGTGACGGTGCTGGGCACCAGCATGTGGGCGGTCGGGCTGATTGAAGGCGCTGCCGAGGCCACGGCGCTCGTCGTCAAGGTGTTCTCGGGCGTGCTCAGCGACTACTGGGGCAAGCGCAAGCCGCTGGCGGTGCTGGGCTACGGCCTGGGCGCCGCATCCAAGCCTCTCTTTGCGCTGGCGACCACGTCCGGCATGGTGCTGGCGGCCCGCCTGATCGACCGCGTTGGCAAGGGCATGCGTGGCGCACCGCGCGACGCGCTGGTGGCCGACCTGGCGCCATCCGGCATGCGAGGGGCGGCGTTTGGGCTGCGCCAGTCGCTGGACACCGTGGGTGCTTTTGTCGGCCCCTTGCTCGCCATGGGCCTGATGCTGCTTTGGGCCAACGACTTTAGGGCGATTTTCTGGGTCGCCATGGTTCCGGGCTTCATGGCGGTGGCGCTGCTGCTGTTTGGCGTGCAGGAACCCGAGCGCGCCCAGGCACCCCGGGGAACGCCGCGCGTCAACCCGATCAGCCAAGCCAACTTGCGCCGCCTGAGTACCCCGTACTGGCGCGTGGTCGCGATTGGCGCCGTGTTTACGCTGGCCCGTTTCAGCGAGGCGTTTTTGCTGCTGCGCGCGCTGCAGGGCGGCCTGCCGGTGGCGTACACGCCGCTGGTGCTGATCGGCATGAACATCGTCTACGCCCTCGGCGCCTACCCCTTTGGCAAGCTGTCGGATGCCGTCAGCCACCGCACGCTGCTGGCATGGGGCCTGGTGGTATTGATTGCTGCCGATATAGTGCTGGCGTCCGGCAGCAGCCTGGGCTGGATCGCGGCTGGCGTTGTGCTGTGGGGGCTGCACATGGCCATGACCCAGGGCCTGCTCGCCACCATGGTGGCCGACACGGCACCACCCGACCTGCGCGGCACGGCTTTTGGATTTTTCAACCTGGTCAGTGGCCTGGCGATGCTGCTGGCCAGCACTGTGGCGGGCGTGCTGTGGGACCAGTTGGGCGCACCGGCCACCTTCTTAGCGGGCGCATTGTTCAGCCTGCTGGCAATGGCGCTGCTGTGGTGGTGGCGCAGGGCGCCCCCGTCCGTCTGACGCTGCACCCTTTTTTAATTTAAAGCCGCGACTGTATCTTGGCCTGCAGCGTCAGGTAGCGTTCGGCCCTTGCGCCGCCCAAGGCCACGGCCCGGGCGACTGCCGCAGCAGCTTCCTTGAAGCGGCCCTGTTCAAACCGCACCTGCGCCAGGTTGTTCCAGGCATCGGCAAAGTCAGCGTGCTGGCTGGCCGCTGCCTGGTAGGCCGCAGCGGCGCGTTCCAGTTGACCCTGCGCATAGGCGGTGTTGCCGGCGCCCAGCATGGCCGCCCGCTGACCCGGCCAGGCCGTCAACGCGGTGGCATAGGCGGTCTGCGCGGCAGCGGGCCGCACGCGCTCAAGGGCTGCCGCCGCTGCCGTGTAGGCCTCGGGCTGGGCCGTGACCGGCAAGCGCGAGGGCTGCAGCGCCACCATGGACCAGTAGTCGCCGCGAGCCCATATCCGCTCAAAGGTAAACAGCGACATCTCCAGCCGCTCCGTCACGCCGGAGTGCAGCATGATGGTGTTGCGTTCGCGGTCAAAGCCGATGACCACCGCGTAGTGCCACAGCGGTGAAAAGGAAAAGGCGAGGTTTTGCAGCACCAGCACCGGATTGCCGCCAGCCACTTCGCGCAGCAAGTCCTCGAGTTGCGGCGCCAGCGGATAGGCCAGCAGACCCTGGCGGCGACTGGCGGCCAGCATCTCCACCTGCAAAGAGCCCTGGCGTCCGGGCAAATACACCTGATCGGTGAGGTCGTCCGGCAGCACCGGAACACCGGCCGTTTGCGCCACCATGGCCAATGCGGCCGGCCCGCAGTGGTACTGCTCCTGCGGAAAAAAAGGTACGTCCCTGATCTGGACCACCGCCGGCAAATTAGCAGGCCAGCGCTGATCGAGCTGGCTCACCTGCGGCGTGGCGCAACCGGCCAGCCCCAGCAGAAGCATGCAAACAAAAACCCCCGCCGCAGCGGGGGTCCTGGCGCAGGCGCGCAACCAGTTCATCGAACCGATCGTGTGAAAGGAAACACCTTGGTCAGGCCAAAAATGTCCGTGATCAACAAGACAATGAACACGGTGAAGATCAGTCCGAGAATACCGCCGGCGGGGGCCTGGTCAACGCGTGAAGCGAGTTGCGACACCTCGGAGTCGGACATGGCCCTGACGCGCTCGGTGGCAGCATCGCCACTGACGCCCTGGGCTTGCAATGCACTGCGAATATCTTCGCGGGCCAGGAAAGCCGTGACCTTGTCGCGGTTGGCGTCGGCCGAAGCCACGGACATGGACTCGTCCGTCGACACGATGCTGGCCTGAGCCGTCAGGGGCAGGCCCATTAAAGTGGTGCTGGCAATCAGCACGGAAGCCACAAAGCGTTTAAACGGGTTCATTGGTTGAAGTCCTCCGGTTATCTGTCAGAAAGGGCGGGCGACAGGCAACTGTCAACTGCACTGCCAGCCCGACGCCAAGTTAGTCAGTCACGCATCAACCGTCAACGCAACTTACACGCAGAAACATCAAATATTGGCAAGGGCAAGGTTTTGGCGTGTCGCCGACTCAGTCACAGGAGCGGCGCAACTCGGCCAGGCGCTCGCCAATAGCGTCCATGTCCAGCGCATCCTCGGCATGTGCGAGGTAGGTTTCCAGGTCGGCCACCGCGCGCGCTACTTCACCCTGGACTGCCCAGGCCAGCCCACGGTCACGGTACTCAAGCCAGGCATCGGGCTGCAGCACGATCAGGCGGTCCTGCACTGCAATCAGGCGCTGCCAGTCCTCCTGGGTCCGGTGAATGTCCTTGAGGTTGCGCAGCATGCGGCTGATGATCTCGCGCGGCGGCGCCGACTGCAGGTACAGGCCCATGGGAACCTCAAACTCGTCGGCCATGCCGCCGCGCGGCTTGAAGGGCTCCAGCCGCTCAGCCAGTTCTTCGCGGCTCAGGGACTGGCCACTGAAGGGGTCAATCAGCACCTGGCCCTTGGGCAGGTTGACCTTGACCATGAAATGCCCGGGAAACGCCACGCCCCGCGCGTTCAGGTCCAGGCCCAAAGCCAGTTCCAGCCACAGCACCGCCAGCGTGATCGGAATGCCGCGCCGCGTGCGCAGCACCGCGTTCAGGTAGCTGTTGTCCGGGTCGTAGTAGTCATTGACGTTGCCGCCAAAGCTCAGATCGTAGAAGAAAAACTGGTTGAGCGCACGCAGGCGTTGCAGGGCGGGCGCATCAGTGGGCAGGCGTCGCTTCAGCCGCGCCAGCAGCTGGTCGACATCGCCGAGCACCTGCTGCACATCCAGGTCCGGGTAGTCGTCCTGGGCCAGGCTGATGGCGGCTTCGAGCAAGGGAAAATGCTCATCGCTTTGCACCAGACTGGAAAAATACTGCAGTGGAGAGGGAACGGCCAGATTTAATTGCATGGTGCTACTTTCTCACAAACCGAAGCACAGTGTGAACCAGGAAATGCAGTGCGGTTTGCCCTTGATCAAGCTGAAGCAAACCCCGCCCGTTTTATTAGCGCCGGAGCAGTTGGCGAAGCTTGAGCCTGAACGCCCAAAGAGCTACAAAATAAATAGCTGCCGATGCAGACAGAACAAGGGCCAACAACCCAATTCGTTGTAAATACTGGCTTTTCAGGCCAACCCAGTTCACACGCGCTTCAGCCCATAGCAAAAATACCGCCAGCAGCGCGCTGGCGACCGCAACCTGCAGCGCAAACACGCCCCAGCCGGGCGCTGGCTTGTAGCTGCCGCGCCGCATCAGGCCCAGCAGCAGCCACAGCGCATTGATCAGCGCACCAATGCCGATCGCCAGCGCCAGCCCGGCATGCTGGAAATACGGCACCAGCGCCAGGTTGAGCAACTGCGTGACCACCAGCACCACCACCGCGATGCGAACCGGTGTCTTGATGTCCTGGCTGGCATAAAAGCCCGGCGCCAGCACCTTGATGGCCACCAGGCCCAGCAGGCCGGCGCCATAGCCCATCAGCGCACGCGTGGTTTGCAGCACATCGCGGTCGGTAAACGCGCCATAGTGGTAGAGCGTGGCAACCAGCGGCTCGGCAAAGGTCAGCAAGGCCACCGCACAGGGCACCGCCAGCACCACCACGATGCGCAGGCCCCAGTCCAGCATGGCCGAGTATTTGGCGGCATCGTTTGCCGCCTTGGCGGCCGCCAGTTGCGGCGTCAGCACCACACCGATGGCCACCCCCAGCATGGCGGTGGGAAACTCCATCAGACGATCCGCGTAGGTCAGCCAACTGACACTGCCGGGCGTGAGGTGGGAGGCGATCTGGGTGTTGATCAGCAGGGAAATTTGCGCGACGCTGACGCCCAGCAAGGCGGGAACCATCAGCTTTGCGATGCTTTTGGTCGCCGGATCAGCCCAGGCGTCTTTGACAACCGAAAAGTTAAACCGGATTTTTGGCAACAGCCCAAGCCGCAGCAAGGCAGGCACCTGCACCGCCAATTGCAGCAGGCCGCCCAGCATCACGCCGCCGACCAGGGCGAACATGGGCTCAATGCCTTGCGCCCTTAACCAGGGCGCGCCCAGCCAGGCCGCGCCAATCATGGACAAATTGAGCAGCACCGGCGTGGCGGCAGGCACCGCAAAATGCCGCCAGGTATTGAGCACGCCAGAAGACAACGCCACCAGTGACATGAAGCCGATATAGGGAAACATCCAGCGCGTCATGAACACGGCGGCTTCAAAGCCGCGCGGGTCCTGCTTCAGGCCGCTGGCCATGGCCCAGACCAGCACCGGCGCCGCCGCCACGCCGGCCACGCAGGTCAGCAGCAGCGCCCAAGTCAGCAGCGTCGCCACCCGGTCAATCAGCAGCTTGGTGGCGGCCTCGCCGTTTTTTGCCTTGCTGGCCGCCAGCACGGGGACAAAGGCCTGGCTGAAAGCCCCCTCGGCAAACAGCCGGCGAAACAGGTTGGGAATGCGAAAGGCCACGTTGAAGGCATCGGTCATGGCGCTGGCGCCAAAGGTCGATGCAATCAGGAGTTCACGCGCCAAACCAGTGATGCGGGAGAGCAGCGTGAACAGGGAGACGGTGGAGGCGGATTTAAAAAGTGACACCACGGGAGTTTAGGTGACAACTTTGCAGCCAGCATATAATCATGGGCTTCGCTTGCAACATCTGCAGACTCCTCCCAGGATTAAAGGAAACTATTTATGGCAACCGCCAAACCCAAGAAAAAGAACCCCCGCCTCGCCTCCGGCCGCAAACGCGTCCGCCAGGACGTCAAACTCAACGCTGCGAACACCTCGCTGCGTTCGAAATACCGCACCGCTGTGAAAAACGTCGAAAAAGCCGTTCTCACCGGTGACAAAACCAAAGCCACAGAAATGTTTGCCAAGGCACAGAGCATTGTGGACGCAGTTGCCGACAAGGGCATCTTCCACAAGAACAAGGCAGCGCGCGACAAGAGCCGCCTGTCCGCCAAGGTGAAAGCCCTGGCACTGAAAGTCGAAGAACCAAAGGCCGCCTAACTTTTAGGCAAACCGCCCGGACTGGATTTTTAACCAATACAGTCCGCCGTTTTGTAGGGTGCGCTGCAAGCGAAGTAAAAAAACCACCAGCGTGTCACGCTCTGGTGGTTTTTTTATGTGCAACGTTCAAGGCCTGCAAGCTGCGGCCTCACTCCGAACGTCAGCGTTTGGGCGAATCGGGAATCAGGCAGGCTTCAGCCATCTGCAAATCGTTGTCTTTGGCAAAGTTGATCGCAAAGTCCCAGGCCATAGGCTCGGCGTCGCGTAATTGCGCGTTGACGACCACGCACTTGATGCCGTTGACGACCGTGGGTACGCACCAGGGCGAATACGTCAGGTGACTGCCCGGTTGGGGACCGCCGGGGCGGAACTGGCTCATCACACCGCACAACCTGTCCGCCCAGTCGCTGGGCCGGAAGGTTTTGCCATCGCGGGTGACGCCCTGAATGAAGACTTCTTTAGCGGAGTTGGAGACCATCGGGTGGAGGGTTTGAGCGTGCCAAGGGACGAGGGTAATGCCCGATGCTGCATCGCACAACTATTCTATCTTATATAAGACTCAGCGCTGCTTGCGGGTCCGGCACCTGCGGGCCGGACACCTTGCAAGACCCCTGCTTGCGGTGAGGCACCGCCGCAACAAGAGACAGTGAGCACTGCGCCTAAAATCACATCAGATTCGCAGCCGTATATCGCGGCCTCCTTTTTTTGACGATTGCCCCCGGAGCTTTTTCCATGACCGCTGCCCTGCCCCTTCCTATTGAAGCCGCGTCCCCCCATGTGATGACGACCTATGCCCGTTTGCCGATCGCGCTGTCGCATGGCCAGGGTTGCCGGGTCTGGGATGTCAATGGCAAGTCCTACCTCGATGCGCTGGGCGGTATCGCCGTCAACACCCTGGGACACAACCACCCCCGGTTGGTGCCTGCCCTGCAAGAGCAGATCGGCAAGCTGATTCACTGTTCCAACTACTACCATGTGCCGCTTCAGGAAACGCTGGCGGCCAAGCTGGTGGAACTGTCCGGTCTGGAAAATGTTTTTTTCTGCTCGACCGGACTGGAAGCCAACGAGGCAGCACTGAAACTGGCGCGCAAGTTCGGCCATGACAAAGGCATTGAGCGCCCCGAAATCGTGGTCTACGAGAAGGCCTTTCACGGCCGCAGCATTGCCACGCTGAGCGCCACCGGCAACCCCAAGGTGCAGGCAGGCTTTGGCCCGCTGGTCGAAGGCTTTATCCGCGTTCCCCTCAACGACTTTGAGGCGCTGAAAGCGGCCACCGCCAACAACCCGAACGTGGTCGCGGTGTTTTTTGAGGCGATCCAGGGCGAAGGCGGCGTCAACAGCATGCGCGACGAATACCTGCAGCAAGCGCGCCAGCTCTGCGACGAACGCGACTGGCTGCTCATGATTGACGAGGTGCAGTGCGGCATGGGCCGCACCGGCAAATGGTTTGCGCACCAGTGGTCCGGCATCAAGCCCGACGTGATGCCACTGGCCAAGGGGCTGGGCTCAGGCGTTCCCGTAGGCGCTGTGGTGGCCGGCCCCAAGGCCGCCCATATTTTTGCCCCCGGCAACCACGGCACCACCTTTGGCGGCAACCCGCTGGCCATGCGGGCCGGCGTGGAAACCATCCGCATCATGGAAGAAGACGGCTTGCTGGCCAATGCGGCCCGGGTCGGCGACCACCTGCGGGCCGCACTGACCCGGGAACTGGCCAGCCTCAAGGGCTTCAAGGAAATCCGCGGGCGCGGCCTCATGCTGGGCATCGAGTTGACCATCCCTTGCGGCGACCTGGTCAGCCGCGCCGCCGAGCATGGCCTGTTGATCAGCGTCACGGCCGACACCGTGGTGCGCATCGTGCCGTCGCTGATCCTGAGCACGGCCGAGGCCGATGAGATCGTGGCCATTTTGTGCCCCCTGATCAAGCAATTTCTGCAGGAAAAAGAATGACCATGAGCAGCCCCATGAAACCCCTCAAGCATTACCTGCAGTTCAGCGACCTGAGCGCGAGCGACTACGCCTACCTGTTTGAGCGCACCGCCCTGATCAAGAAAAAGTTCAAGGCCTACGAAAAGCACCAGCCCCTGATTGACCGCACCATGGTCATGATTTTTGAAAAGGCCTCGACCCGCACGCGCGTCAGCTTTGAGGCCGGCATGTACCAGCTGGGCGGCACGGTCGTCAACCTCACCACCGAAGGCAGCCAGCTGGGCCGCGCCGAGCCGATCGAGGACAGCGCCAAGGTCATCAGCCGCATGGTCGACCTGGTGATGATCCGCACCTTCGAGCAGACCAAGATCGAGCGCTTTGCCGCGCATTCACGCGTGCCGGTCATCAACGGCCTGACCAATGAGTTCCATCCCTGCCAGATCCTGGCGGACATCTTTACCTACATCGAGCATCGCGGCTCCATTGCGGGCAAAACGGTGGCCTGGGTCGGCGACGGCAACAACATGGCCAACACCTGGCTGCAGGCCAGCGAAATCCTGGGTTTCAAGGTGCACCTGAGCACACCCGGCGGCTACGAGGTCGACCAGTCGATCGCCGGCATCCGCTCGGCCGACAGCTACGAGGTCTTCAAGGACCCCATGCAGGCCTGCGCCGGTGCCGACCTGGTCACCACCGATGTGTGGACCAGCATGGGCTACGAGGCCGAGAACGAAGCGCGCAAAAAAGCCTTTGCCGACTGGTGCGTGGACCGCGAGATGATGCAGGCCGCCAAGCCCGACGCCCTCTTCATGCATTGCCTGCCGGCGCACCGCGGTGAAGAAGTCGAAGCCGACGTGATTGACGGCCCGCAGTCCGTGGTGTGGGACGAGGCCGAGAACCGCATGCATGTGCAAAAGGCGCTGATGGAATACCTTTTACTGGGCAGGGTTGCCTGACGCCCTGCGGGTCAAAAAATCAGCCGCGCCCCACAAACGGCATGTTGGTGGCCATGATGGTCATAAACTGGATGTTGGTGGACAGTGGTAGCGCGGCCATGTGCACCACCGCATCGGCCACTTCGCTGGCGTCCATCATCGGTTCAATCGCGATCTCGCCGTTGGCCTGCAGCACGCCTTTGGTCATGCGCGCCGACAACTCCGTCAGGGCGTTGCCAATATCAATTTGACCGCAGGCAATGTTGTACTTGCGGCCGTCGAGCGAGATGGATTTGGTCAGGCCCGTGATGGCGTGCTTGGTCGCGGTATAGGACGCTGAATTGGGCCGGGGTGCATGGGCGGAGATCGAGCCGTTGTTGATGATGCGGCCGCCCTGGGGCAGTTGTTCCTTCATCAAGCGGAACGCCCCCTGGGCGCAAAGAAACGAGCCCGTCAGGTTGATGTTGACGACGTTTTGCCATTGCTCAAAGGCGATGTCCTCAAAATTGACGCCTATGCCGCTCACGCCGGCGTTGTTGACGAGCACATCGAGCCGGCCATACACCGCCTTGATTTTGGCAAACAGGGCGTCCACTGATTCAGGCTGGCTCACATCAGTGGGCACGGCCAGGGCGCGGCCCGTGCCGGACTCCTGGGCCACGGCATTGAGCGGCTCGATGCGCCGCCCGGCCAGCACCACGCGGTAGCCGTCCCGCAACAAGGCCAGCGCCACGGCCCGGCCAATGCCGGTGCCTGCACCCGTCACGAGGGCAACTTGATGGTGCGCCGGGTTGTTCAGATTGCTTTGGGTCATGGTGTACCTGTGTGTTTTTACGTCGCTGTGTCGGGGTTGTTGATTCGGCCAACAGCCACCGCGGATCCCTTGAATTGTGCATGAGGACGACGCAACTCCTGCGCCGTTGCATTTCGGCGCAAAGACCCGAAAAAAAACAGCTGATTACTTGTGCTGGCTGTGATCCATCGGCATCTTGTCGTGGTTCATGGCGGGCATGCTGCCCATTTTGGCGCCAGGCGCGACCGTGGCCACCGGCACTTTCAGCTCCACCTTGCTCTCGGCGCCCCTGGCGTCCTTGAACACCAGCGTCAGCGGCACGCTGCCGCCCTTGGCCAGCGGTACCTTCAGGTCCAGCAGCATGACGTGGTAGCCGCCGGGCTTGAGTGCCAGCGTCTTGCCGGCGGGAATATCGAGTATGGGAACCGGGCGCATTTTCATGATCTCGCCTTCCATCTTCATTTCATGGACTTCCGTGACGCCCGCCACCGGCGACGAGACACCGACCAGCTGGGCGCCGTCCCTGGCGCTGATGTTCATGAAGGCGCCGGTCGCCTTTTGGCCGGCCACTGTGGTGCGGACCCAAGCGTCTTTGACTTCGACGGTCTGGGCGTAGACGCTGCCAGAGGCCAGGGCGGCGATCAGGGTCAGGGTTTTGAGTTTCATGGTGTTTCCTTTAATGAATTGAAAAATGGACGTGATGCGACGAACGAGCGTCCAGGTGGTGAGACAGCAAAAAATCGGTTTCAAGTGGGGGGACGCTGCGGCCCGGGCCATGGCCAGCGGCTGGGCTAAAGCCCTGAAATTCCGTGGAATATCAATTAAATCAACCTGCAGCGCTTATGAAGCGGACCTGAGGCGCTATGAATTTAATATTTCAAGACAGGGTGGGCGGCCCGCGCGCAGGCGGCGGCGCGGCAGTGAGCGCGGCAAGATGGTCGACCGCAATGCCTGGCAGCACATCAGCCGGCGGCTGAGGCGGCTCGGCGGCGAGGCGCGCCAACGGCGGCGGCGCGCTGGTGGCGGCGCACAGGGGGCAGTCGAGCGCCGGGCTGGCGGCGTCCCGGCCGCCGTCATCGGAGGTGAACAGCACCTTCATCACCCCGGCGCTGGAGCAGATCAGCTCCATGGCCTGCGGCTTGACGATGGGCGAAGCCACCGCCACGCCGACCGACAATGCGAACCACACCAGCACGAAGCGGGCGATCAGGTGGGCATTGCGCAGGGTTTGCATCACAGGAGTTTACATGGCGGCCAAGGCGCAGACTCAGGCCAGCGCGGGCTGGTCGCCATACAGCCAGGGCAGGTCCAGCAGCTTTTCGCCCAGCACCAGTAGCGACGCATTGCGCGCCAGGCGCAGCGCGCCGTCGGCATGAAAGATCTGGCCGTTGCGCAGTGAACGGGCCTGCACCCGGGCATTGCGCTGCCAGCGCCTGAGGGCATAGCGCTGCAGCAGCGCGGGCACCTCGAAGGCCGGATCTTGCGCCAGGCCCAGGGCCCGACCGAGTTCGGCAGCATCTTCAATCGCCATGCCCGCGCCTTGCGCCAGGTAGGGTCGCATCGGGTGTGCGGCATCGCCCAGCAAGGCCACCCGGCCTTGCGCCTGCTGGTACGCACCGCGCATCGGCGGGCGGTCGCACAGCGGCCAGAGCCGCCAGCCGACGGCGGCGCCGTCATCCACCGGGGCATCGCCGCACGCCGTCACCGCATCAATCAGTTCGCGCAGCGGCGCTGCCGTGTGCGCCAGCGCCGCCTGCAGCCCGGCGGCGTGGGCCGCGTGGTCCCAGCTTTGCAGGTCGCGCTCGACCTGTCCGTGCACGATGGCCACCACGTTCAGCCAGTCGCCGCCGCGCACCGGGTACTGCACCACATGTAGCCGGGGGCCCAGCCAGGCCGTGACCTGCTGGCTGCGCAGCCGCTCGGGCAGGCTGGCCTGCGGCAGCATGGCGCGGTAGGCCAGGTGGCCGGTCACGCGCGGCAGGCCGTCGTTCAGCAGTTGCTCGCGCACGCGGCTCCACAGGCCGTCAGCGCCAATCAGCGCATCGCCTTCCACCTCCAGGCCTTCGGTGGTCTTGATCGTCACCACCGATCCGCTGTCGGTAAACCGGGCCACTGCGCTGCTGAGGTTGAGCCACAGGTTGCTGCGCGCCTGCAACGCGCCCAGCAGCAAGCCATGCAGGTCAGCGCGGGCAATGGTGGCATAGGGCGCACCGTAGACCTGTACAGCCCGGGCGCCCAGCGGCAGCACGCCCAGCGCCTGACCCGACAGGGCATCGCGCACCTGCAGCCGGTCCGGAAACGCCGCAACGCGCGCCAGTTCAGCCTCCAGCCCCCAGCCGTGCAGCACCCGCACGACGTTGGGCCCGAGCTGCACACCGGCGCCCACCTCGCTGAAGGCGGGTGCCCGTTCATACAGCCGCACATCCCAGCCAGCGCGCGACGCCGACAAAGCCGCCGCCAGCCCGCCTATGCCGCCGCCCACCACCAGCGCCTGCCGCATCATTGGGCCAGCAGTTGCCTGAGCACGAAGGGCAGGATGCCGCCGTTGCGGTAGTAGTCCACTTCAATCGGCGTGTCGATGCGCAGAATCACCGTGATTTCCTGGCGCGAACCGTCGGCCCGCGTGATGACCAGCTGGGCCTCGCTTTGCGGCTTGAGGTCGGGGTTCGGAATCACGTCAATGACCTCGGAGCCGACAAGCTGGAGGGTCTGCCACGACTCGCCTGGCTTGAACTGCAGCGGCAGCACCCCCATGCCGACCAGGTTGCTGCGGTGAATGCGCTCAAAACTCCTGGCGACCACGGCCTTGATGCCCAGCAGCTGCGTGCCCTTGGCGGCCCAGTCGCGGCTGGAGCCGGTGCCGTATTCCTCGCCTGCGAAAACCACCGTGGGCGTGCCCTCGGCCATGTACTTCATGGCGGCGTCGTAGATCGGCATTTTCTGGATCACGCTCTCAGGCACGCGGCTGGCCGGGTGGTACAGCGTGACGCCGCCCTCCTCGCGCGAGCCTTCCTGGTCGGCCGGGATCATCAGGTTCTTGATGCGCACGTTGGCAAAGGTGCCGCGCACCATCACATCGTGGTTGCCGCGGCGCGAGCCATAGCTGTTGAAGTCGGCCGGGAGCACGCCGTGGGCCTGCAGCCACAAGCCGGCGGGCGAGCTGGCCTTGATGGAACCGGCGGGTGAGATATGGTCGGTCGTGATCGAGTCGCCAAACAGCGCCATGATGCGCGCGCCTTTCACAGAAATAGCATCAGCCTGGCCTGTCGCCTTTTCTGTACTAGCCGCTTCTATTTCCATGGCAAAGTCCTTGAAGAACGGCGGCTCGGCAATGTAGGTGCTGGCCGGCCAGGTGTAGCTGGTGCCGCTGACGCCCTTGATCTTTTCCCACAGCTTGCCCGGCTCGGTCTTGACCTTGGCGTAGTTGGCCCTGAACGCCTTGCCGCTCATGGCGTACTTCATGAGCTTTTCAATCTCTTCGCTGGTCGGCCAGATGTCGCCCAGATAGACGTCCCTTAACTTTCCATCCTTGCCCTTGCCCTGCCCGACCGGCTCGGTCATCAGGTCGCGCCGCACCGTTCCGGCAAGGGCGTAGGCCACCACCAGCGGCGGGCTGGCCAGGAAGTTGGCCTTGATGTTGGGGTGGATGCGCGCCTCGAAGTTGCGGTTGCCCGACAGCACGGCGGCGCACACCAGGTCGCTTTTGGTAATCGCTTCGTTCAGCTCGGGCGTCAGGTCGCCCGAGTTGCCGATGCAGGTGGTGCAGCCATAGCCGGCCAGCGAAAAACCGAGTTTTTCCAGATAGGGCATCAGGCCGGTCTCCGTCAGGTATTCGGTCACGATGCGCGAACCCGGCGCCAGCGAGGTCTTGATGTGCGGCTGGACCTTCAGGCCGGCTTCCACGGCTTTCTTGGCCAGCAGCCCGGCCGCCAACAGCACGCTCGGGTTGGAGGTGTTGGTGCAACTCGTGATGGCGGCGATCAGCACGTCGCCATTGCCCACGGTCAGGCTTTTTCCGGGCGGCTTGGCCGTGGCTCTGGCCGTGGCAGGGCTGTTTTCATGCGCCATCACGGGGCGGTTGCTTTCCATTTCAACCACCGAGCGTGCGGCGCCCAACGGTGTCGGCGGCGCGGCGGGCAAAGTGTCGGGCCGTCCCTCGTCGCTACGGCGCACCTGGTGGCGGGTCTCCAGCAGCGCGGCGGGCTGGTTAAAGCCGTTGCTGGCAATCGGCTGGCTGAACAACGCGGCAAACTGGCTGGCCACCTGGCCCAGCTCGATGCGGTCCTGCGGCCGCTTGGGGCCGGCCAGGCTGGGCGTGACATCGCCCAGGTCGAGCGTGACCACCTGCGAGTAGTCAATGTCGCCCGCCTTGGCCACGCCGAACAGGCCTTGCGCCCGAAAGTAGGCCTCCAGCGCTTCCATCTCGGCCTTGGTTCGACCAGTGCCCTTGAAGTAGGCCATGGTTTTTTCATCGACCGGGAAGAAGCCCATGGTGGCGCCGTATTCAGGCGCCATGTTGCCAATGGTGGCGCGGTCGGGCAGCGCCAGGCTGCGCGTGCCTTCGCCAAAAAACTCCACGAACTTGCCCACGACCTTTTCACGGCGCAGGGTTTCGGTCACGCGCAGCACCAGGTCGGTGGCGGTCACGCCTTCGCGCAGCCGGCCGGTCAGCTCCATGCCGACCACGTCGGGCGTCAGCAGGTAGACCGGCTGGCCCAGCATGGCGGCCTCGGCTTCAATGCCGCCCACGCCCCAGCCGACCACGCCAATGCCGTTGATCATGGTGGTGTGGCTGTCGGTGCCGACCAGCGTGTCGGGGTAGTACACATCGCCCTTGGTCTTATGGACGCCGCGCGCCAGGTATTCCAGGTTGACCTGGTGCACGATGCCAAAGCCAGGCGGCACCACGCCAAAGGTGTCAAAGGCCTGCATGCCCCATTTCATGAACTCGTAGCGCTCGCGGTTGCGCTGGAATTCCAGCTTCATGTTCAGGTCCAGCGAGTTCTTTTTACCAAAGTGGTCGACCATGATGGAATGGTCCACCACCAGGTCGACCGGCACCAGCGGCTCGATCGACTTCGGGTTCTTGCCCAGTTTCAGGGCCACGCTGCGCATGGCGGCCAGGTCGGCCAGCAGCGGCACACCGGTAAAGTCCTGCAGCACCACGCGCGACACGACAAACGGGATTTCCTCGGTGCGGGCTGCGTTGGGCTGCCAGTTGGCCAACTCCTCGACATGGGCTGCGGTGACCTTTTTGCCATCGCAGTTGCGCAGCACCGACTCGAGCACGATGCGCAGGGACACCGGAAGGCGCGACACATTCGGAAACTGCCTGGCCAGCGCGGGCAATGAGTAAAACTTGCCCGCCTTGCCGGAGGCAGTCTTGAAGTTTTTCAGTGTCGATGCAAAGGCGTGTGCGCGCGAGCGGAAAGGGGCGCGTGCGGGGGTGGGTGATTTGGCCATGGCGATCTCCTTGTTGTTAAAGCATGCACCGCCATTTTGGCACTGCCCCGGCCAACCCTGCAAAGCACGGCCGCAAGCCCTGCGCCAATCCGAGCTTTGCGCAGCGCGCAAAAAGAAAAGCGGCCGAAGCCGCTTTTTTAGGGGAAGACGAAGCTTTTATACAGCCACGCGGTCTTTCACAGTTTCGGCCAGGTCGGTGTAATCCTTGACCTGGTCAAAGTTCAGGTATTGATACACCTGTTCGCTGGCGACCGTGAGGACTTGCATGTCGGCCATGTACTCTGCCTTGGTCGGAATCCGGCCCAGCTTGGAGCAAATCGCGGCCAGTTCGGCAGATCCCAGGTACACGTTGGAGTTTTTGCCCAGGCGGTTAGGGAAATTGCGGGTCGAGGTGGAGAACACGGTCGCGCCCTCTTTGACCTGCGCCTGGTTGCCCATGCACAGGCTGCAGCCCGGCATTTCCATGCGCGCGCCCGCAGCGCCCAGCACGCCGTAATGGCCTTCATCGCTCAGTTGCCTGGCATCCATCTTGGTCGGTGGCGCCATCCAGAGCTTGACCGGAATGTCGCGCTTGTTTTCAAGCAGCTTGGAGGCGGCACGGAAGTGGCCGATGTTGGTCATGCAGCTGCCGATGAACACTTCATCGATCTTGGCACCGGCCACATCCGACAGCGTTTTCACGTCGTCCGGATCATTTGGGCAGGCCACGATGGGTTCGTGGATGTCGGCCAGGTCGATCTCGATCACGGCTGCGTACTCGGCGTCCGCGTCGGCCTGGAGCAGTTGCGGATTGGCCAGCCACGCTTCCATGGCGGCAATGCGGCGATTGATGGTGCGCACATCCGAGTAGCCCGTGGCAATCATCCACTTGAGCATGGTGATGTTGCTGGTGATGTACTCGATGATCGGTTCCTTGTTCAGGTGCACCGTGCAGCCGCCGGCAGAGCGCTCGGCCGACGAATCGCTCAATTCGAACGCCTGCTCGACCTTCAGGTCAGGCAAGCCTTCGATTT
Source organism: Polaromonas sp. (assembly GCF_018780625.1). Lineage (GTDB taxonomy): Bacteria > Pseudomonadota > Gammaproteobacteria > Burkholderiales > Burkholderiaceae_C > Polaromonas. Next base: position 66,904 of record NZ_JADMJK010000096.1, read on the forward strand.
CCAGGATGCGGCCCGAGAAAATGTTGACCTTGCCCTGCTTGGCCACGGTCATCAGCCCCGCCTTGATGGCGTACAGCGGGATGGCGTTGACCAGGTCACGCAAGGTCACGCCAGACTGCATCTTGCCCTTGAAACGAACCAGCACGCTCTCGGGCATGTCCAGCGGCATCACGCCAGTGGCCGCACCAAAAGCGACCAGGCCGGAGCCGGCAGGAAAGCTGATGCCGATCGGAAAGCGGGTGTGGCTGTCGCCGCCGGTGCCCACGGTATCGGGCAGCAGCATGCGGTTGAGCCAGCTGTGGATGATGCCGTCGCCGGGACGCAGGCTGATGCCGCCGCGGGTGCGCATGAACTCCGGCAACTCGTGATGCATCTTCACATCGACCGGCTTGGGGTAAGCCGCTGTGTGGCAAAACGACTGCATCACCAGATCAGCGCTGAAGCCCAGGCAGGCCAGGTCCTTCAGTTCGTCGCGCGTCATGGTGCCGGTGGTGTCCTGGCTGCCCACGCTGGTCATTTTGGGCTCGCAATAGGTGCCTGGACGAACACCCTGGCCTTCAGGCAGGCCCACCGCGCGGCCGACCATTTTCTGGGCCAGCGTGAAGCCGCGGCTGCTGGCTGTCGGGCTTTGCGGCAAGCGGAACAGGGTGGACACGGGCAAGCCCAGCGCGGCGCGTGCCTTGGCGGTCAGGCCACGGCCCACAATCAGGGGAATGCGGCCACCGGCGCGCACTTCGTCAAACAGCACATCGCTTTTGAGCTTGAAACTGGCAATGACCTGGCCGTCTTTCAGCGCCTTGCCATCGTAAGGGCGCAACTCAATGACATCGCCCATGGCCATCTGGCTGACATCGAGCTCGATGGGCAGCGCGCCGGAGTCTTCCATGGTGTTGTAGAAAATGGGCGCGATCTTGCTACCCAGGCAGATGCCGCCAAAACGCTTGTTGGGCACGTAGGGAATGTCATCGCCAGTCCACCACAGCACCGAGTTGGTGGCCGACTTGCGTGAGGAACCCGTGCCGACCACGTCGCCCACGTAAGCCACCAGGTTACCCTTGGCCTTGAGTTCTTCCATGAACTTGATTGGGCCGCGCTTGCCATCTTCTTCAGGCGTGACGCCGGGGCGCGCGTTTTTGTGCATGGCCAGGGCGTGCAGCGGAATGTCGGGGCGGCTCCATGCATCGGGCGCGGGCGACAGGTCATCGGTGTTGATCTCGCCAGCGACCTTGAAAACGGTCAGCTGGATCGATTCCGGCACCACGGGACGGCTGGTGAACCATTCGGCGTCGGCCCAGCTTTGCAGCACGGCTTTGGCATGGGCATTGCCTTTTTCGGCTTTTTCCTGGACGTCGTGAAACTGGTCGAACATCAGCAGGGTGTTTTTCAGGCCGCTGGCGGCTTCGCCTGCAACGCCTTGATCAGCGTCGTCGAGCAGCTCGATCATGGGGCTGATGTTGTAGCCGCCCAGCATGGTGCCCAGCAGTTGCGTGGCCTGGACCCGCGAAATCAGCGCGCAAGGCTCGGTGCCGTGCGCCACGGCAGCCAGGTAGCTGGCCTTGACCTTGGCCGCATCGTCGACGCCTGCCGGCACGCGGTAGGTGATCAGTTCGACCAGAAACGACTCTTCGCCCCGGGGCGGATTTTTCAGCAATTCAATGACCTCACCGGTCTGCTCGGCCGACAGCGGCAGCGGCGGAATACCCAATGCGGCGCGTGCGGCGACATGGGTGCGGTAGCCTTTCAGGAACTCTGATGACATGCTGGTTTTCCTCTATTCAAAATTGTGGGGGAATCGGAAACTCGTGGATCTAGAAAAGACTTATTGGGCGGGCAGCGCCGGCTGCAGCGGTTCTACGAGGAGGACGGGGAGCACAGCGGGTTTGGGCGCATCCAGCACGCTGGGGGGTGGGTTGCGCTTGAGCACCTCGGCCATGGCCACTTGCGTAGGACTCATGCACTCATCGGCCAGGCGAATGCCCAGCTTTTGGTTCATGAGCATCGATTTGTTGGCCAGTTGCAGCCACACCGCACCGGCTTTTTGGTCTTCCAGCCGAATGGCGCCCGTGGTGGTGGCCACCGGGAACATGCGGTACTTGAAGTTTTTGCCTTGCATGTCAAAGTAACCGGGCGCCTTGTCATCCTGGGTCAGGTTGACCGATGCACCGAGTTCGCAAGGCATGCTGCCCACATGCACACGCTCGGCAATGGCCAGTTCTGCCGGGGTCATGGCGGCCTCGGCGGCTTCAATGCCAGCCGCCACGTTCTTGGCGGTGGTCTTGAGATTGGTGCGGTTGGCACTGACCGGCGGCTTCTTTTTGGCCACGGCCTCTTTTTTGCTCACGGCCGCCGGCTTGGCGGTCTTGGCCGTCGTGGTTTGCGCCGTTGCCAGGCCGGAGACGGCCATGAAGACAGCGGCGGTCAAGGTGCAGGCAAGCGTTGCGATAGGGGTGGTTTTCATACGGCCTTCATGAGGTGGTGAGAAATGATGTGGTGCGCTTGTATTGAAGCTCAGGCGGGCTGCGCCTGGAAATAAATTTGCGCCTCGGCAGGAAGCGTCCGGCCAGTCTGGTGCGCCCGCTCGAGCACCTGCCAGAAGTAGCGGTAACTGGCACGGTCGTGCAATTTACCCTGGAAACTTATGGGCGCCCAATTTTCACGAGCGGCAGCAGCTATTATTTTTGTAGCATCCGCAATGTCGCCCTCCGTAGGCGCAAAGGCTTCCAGTATGGGGCGGATCTGGTGCGGGTGAATGCTCCACATGCGGGTGTAGCCCAGTTCACGGGCCGCTTTTCCGGCAGCGGCCTTCATGGCCGCCGTGTCGCTGAATTCGGTGACCACGCAATGCGATGGCACTTTTCCGTACGCATGGCAGGCCGATGCGATTTCAAGCTTGGCGCGCAGCACCAGCGGGTGGGTGAACTGGCCCCGGCTGCTCATGCCATCGGCCGGAATCGCACCGCCATGCGCGGACACAAAATCCATCAACCCGAAGCTCAATGACTGCACGCGGGGATGGGCGGCAATTTGAAAGGCGTTATGAACCGCCAGCGGTGATTCAATCAGTACATGCAGCGGCAGCTGATCGGCCGACGCGGCGTGCAGCGCCTGCACGGCCCGGTTCACGTCGTCAATGGATTCCACCTTGGGCACCATGATGTGCGACAGCGTGCGCGCCAGCGAACCGGCGATCACCGCCACATCGGAATCGAAAGCGGGATGGTCTACCGCATGCACGCGCACCGCGACCCGCGCCTGGTTGCTGGCCAAGGTTGCCAGCGCCACCACCATGGCCGCGTGCTCGGCTTCGCCGCCCACGGGCGCGCCGTCTTCGCAGTCCAGCGTCACGTCGAAAACGCAGGCGCCAAACTCCTCGATCATCTCGGCCTGCAGCTGCAGGCTTTTGCGCATGCGCGCCTCGACGCCGCTGTAATGGTCACAAACTGGCAGCACCGCCGTGGCGGCCTGCGCACCGAGGAGCACTTCGCGCGGATGCATCGCCCCCGCCGCCTTCGTCGCGGCATCTGCTGCGCTGCCCCCCAAGGGGGCTGTGCTTGCTGGGGGAGCGCTGTGCACCGCGTTGCCTTTACAGCAGGTGGGCGACGCCGGCTTGCTCGCCCTGCAATTCTTCCAGGGTCTTGTTGATGCGTTCCTGGCTGAATGCATCAATCTCCAGACCTTCGACGATCTTGTATTCACCGTTTTCGCAGGTCACGGGGAAGCCGAACATCGTGTCTTTCGGAATGCCATACTGGCCGTCGGATGGAATGCCCATCGTGACCCACTTGCCATTGGTGCCCAGCGCCCAGTCGCGCATGTGGTCAATCGCTGCGTTGGCAGCTGAAGCGGCAGACGATGAGCCGCGCGCTTCAATGATGGCAGCGCCGCGTTTGCCGACGGTGGGCAGGAACACGTTGGCGTTCCATTCCTGGTCGTTGATCATTGCGGCGACGCTTTCGCCATTGATGGTGGCAAAACGGTAGTCGGCGTACATCGTGGGCGAATGGTTGCCCCACACCGTGAGTTTTTCAATGTCGGCCACAGGCTTGCCGGTCTTGGCGGCGATCTGGCTCGCAGCACGGTTGTGGTCCAGGCGCAGCATGGCGGTGAAATTCTTGCGCGGCAGATCAGGCGCGCTCTTCATGGCGATGTAGGCATTGGTATTGGCAGGGTTGCCGACCACCAGCACCCGGACATCACGGCTGGCGACGGCGTTGAGTGCCTTGCCCTGCGCGGTGAAGATGGCGCCGTTGACAGCCAGCAACTCGGCACGCTCCATGCCCGGGCCGCGTGGACGCGAACCGACCAGCATTGCGTAATCGGCATCCTTGAATGCCGTCATCGGATCGCTGTGCGCTTCCATGCCCACCAGCAACGGGAAGGCGCAGTCGTCCAGTTCCATCATCACGCCCTTGAGCGCCTTCTGGGGGCCCTCGACGGGAACTTCAAGCAACTGCAAAATGACCGGCTGGTCTTTGCCCAGCATTTCGCCGGAGGCAATACGAAACAACAATGCGTAGCCGATTTGGCCTGCTGCACCAGTGACTGCAACGCGGACGGGTTTTTTGCTCATGATTGACAACTCCAGTAAAGTAAAAAAATGCTTTGCACCTAGCAGGGTGAGGTGTTGGGCGGCATCCTTGGGTTACGAGGTGGTCAGGGGGGTTTGCCACCCTGCCTCCCCAAACAGAAACCGCTTGGCGCGCCGCGCTCAGCCGAAGATTTTACGCTCGAAAAGCGCCTGAAGTCAATTTGTCTTATGTCTTATATAAGATATGATTGCGCATGTGCTTGTGACGCGCTGCCTGCGCGACCAAACCATGATTTAACCCGTGTCCACCATGGCCATTGCCCCCTCCTCCTTTCACGACCTTGCCGCAGCGGCCAGCACGCAAGCTGGCGCGACCCCCGCGTTCAGCCCGCTGTATCAGCAAATCAAGGTCTTGATTCTGAAAAGCCTGCAGGCGGGCGAGTGGAAACCCGGCGAATTGATTCCCAGCGAAATGGACCTGGCAGCGCGCTTTCGCGTCAGCCAGGGCACGGTGCGCAAGGCGATTGACGAGCTCGCCGCTGAAAACCTGGTGATGCGTCGCCAGGGCAAGGGCACGTTTGTAGCCACCCATGCCGAACAGCAGGTGCAGTACCGCTTCCTGAGGCTCATGCCCGACAGCGGCGACCTGCGCAGTGAAGGACCGGCGGAGCGACAAATCATCGACTGCAAGCGCCTGCGGGCGCCCGCAGACATTGCCCGCGCACTGGCCCTGCGCGCCGGCGATGCCGTGCTGCAGCTGCGCCGTGTGTTGTCCTTTCAGGGCACGCCCACGATTCTGGAAGACGTCTGGCTCCCGGGCGGCCCGTTCAAGGGACTGACGGCTGATCGACTGGCAAGCTACGGCGGCCCCATGTATGCGCTGTTTGAAACCGAGTTTGGTGTGCGCATGGTGCGGGCCGAAGAAAATATACGGGCACTTGCCGCCGATGCGGCTTCGGCCGAATTGCTGAAAGTGCCGGTAGGCGAGCCGCTGTTGAGCGTGGAGCGCACCGCCTACACCTACAACGACGTGCCCATGGAGTTGCGACGGGGCCTGTACCGCACCGACACCCACCACTACAAAAATGAACTTAGTTGACAGGAGTAGTTGATGCGCTGCAAAGCTTTGTAAATTGATTTGCTGCGTTGCAATAGAATTATCACGGTCAGAAGGTCACCACATTTCCGGTTACCACCTAGTTACACCCAAGAAAGCCCACAAAAATGACAGAGCTGGCATCAAAACAGCGCCCCAAGCGGCCTGAATTCCGCAACATCAACGCACTCACTGACCTTCCGGGTTACAGGCTGCCTCTCGCAGGCATCGTGTCCATCCTTCACCGCGTCAGCGGGGCGCTCATGTTCATCCTGATGCCGTTCATCATCTGGATGTTCGACACGTCGATTTCATCTGAAATTTCATTTGAAAAATTCAAGGCCGCCTTCAATGTGGGCCTGCTGGGCTTGCCCGGCGTGCTCTGGAAGCTGGTTGCGCTGGCCTTGATCTGGGCCTACCTGCACCACTTCATCGCCGGCCTTCGCCACCTCTGGATGGACGCCAGCCACGAAGCCGTCAGCAAGGATTTCGGCAGGCAGTCCGCCGCCTTCACGCTGGCCGTGAGCATTGGCCTCACGCTGGTGCTGGGTGCCAAGCTGTTTGGCCTTTATTAATTTTCAGGGAAAGCACACCATGTCTGTCAATTACGGCTCCAAGCGCATTGTTGTCGGCGCTCATTACGGCACACGTGACTGGCTGAGCCAGCGCATCACAGCGGCCCTGATGGCCCTCTTCACCTTGCTGCTGCTGGCACAGGTCATTTTCAGCAAGGGCCCCATCGGCTACAACCAGTGGGCCGGCATCTTTTCGCCGCAGTGGATGAAGGTGCTGACGTTCACCGTCATCGTTGCCCTGTTGCTTCACGTCTGGGTTGGCATGCGCGACGTCTGGATGGACTACATCAAGCCGATCGGCCTGCGTCTGTTTCTGCAGGTATTCACCATTGTCTGGCTGGTTGCTTGCGCAGGCTGGGGTATTCAGGTGCTGTGGCGCCTTTAACCCTCCAAGTCAACCCCAAGTCAAACCTGGCCGTATCCGGCTAACTAGATTCAAGAAAAACCATGACCGCAACCTCCAAACTCCCCAAGCGCAAATTTGACGTCGTCATCGTCGGTGCCGGCGGCTCCGGCATGCGCGCCTCGCTGCAACTGGCCCGTGCCGGCCTGAACGTCGCCGTGCTCTCCAAAGTGTTCCCGACGCGCTCCCACACCGTGGCCGCGCAAGGCGGCATTGGTGCCTCCCTGGGCAATATGTCTGAAGACAACTGGCACTACCATTTTTACGATACCGTCAAGGGCTCCGACTGGCTCGGCGACCAGGACGCCATCGAATTCATGTGCCGCGAAGCGCCCAAGGTCGTCTATGACCTGGAGCACATGGGCATGCCGTTTGACCGCAACCCCGACGGCACGATTTACCAGCGTCCGTTTGGTGGCCATACCGCCAACTACGGCGAAAAATCAGTGCAGCGTGCCTGCGCTGCAGCCGACCGCACCGGCCACGCCATGCTGCACACGCTGTACCAGCAAAACGTCAAGGAAAAAACCAGCTTCTTCGTCGAATGGCTGGCGATGGACCTGATCCGCGATGCCGATGGCGACGTCGTGGGCGTCACGGCCATCGAGATGGAAACCGGCGACGTGCATATTTTTGAAGCCAAGACCACGCTGCTCGCCACCGGCGGCGCTGGCCGCATTTTTGCGGCCTCGACCAATGCCTTCATCAACACCGGTGACGGTCTGGGTATGGCGGCACGCGCCGGCATTCCCCTGGAAGACATGGAGTTCTGGCAGTTTCACCCCACCGGCGTACATGGCGCCGGCGTGCTGCTGACCGAAGGCTGCCGCGGCGAAGGCGCGATTTTGCGCAACAGCAACGGCGAGCGCTTCATGGAGCGCTATGCCCCGGCCTACAAAGACCTGGCGCCGCGCGACTACGTGTCGCGTTGCATGGACCAGGAAATCAAGGAAGGCCGTGGCTGCGGCCCCAACAAGGACTACATCAATCTTGACATGACCCACCTGGGCGTCGAGACCATCATGAAGCGCCTGCCTTCGGTGTTCGAGATTGGCCACAATTTTGCCAACGTCGACATCACCAAGGAACCGATTCCCGTGGTGCCCACCATCCATTACCAGATGGGCGGCATCCCGACCAACATTCACGGCCAGGTGGTCACGCAGGACGCCGACAACAAGAGCCAGGTCGTCAATGGCCTGTATGCGGTCGGTGAATGCGCCTGCGTGAGCGTGCACGGCGCCAACCGCCTGGGCACCAACTCGCTGCTGGATCTGCTGGTGTTTGGCCGCGCTGCCGGCAACCACATCGTCGAATTCAACCAGGCCAACGCCGAGCACAAGCCATTGCCGCTTGACGCTGCCGACAAAACCATGGCGCGCATCGAGCGCCTGGACAACGCCACCACGGGCGAGTATGCGCAGGACGTGGCCAACGACATCCGCGCTGCCATGCAGCAGCATGCTGGCGTGTTCCGCACCCAGGCCATCATGGATGAGGGCGTCACAAAAATTGCCGAACTGCGCAAGCGTGTCAATACGATCGGCCTGAAAGACAAGTCCAAGATTTTCAACACCGCGCGCATCGAGGCACTGGAAGTTGAGAACCTGATCGAGGCCGCTGAAGCCACCATCGTTTCTGCAGCAGCCCGCCACGAAAGCCGCGGCGCCCATTCCGTGGACGATTACGGCGACACGCCCGCGCATCCGAATGGCCGCAACGACAGCGAGTGGCACAAACACACGCTGTGGTACAGCGAAGGCAACCGCCTCGCCTACAAGCCGGTTCAAATGAAGCCGCTGACGGTTGATTCCGTGCCCCTGACAGTTCGCTCCTTCTAAAAATACAAGCGGAAATTCCCATGACCAAACGTACTTTCCAGATCTATCGCTACGACCCCGACACCGATGCCAAGCCCTACATGCAGACCATCGAGGTAGAACTCGACGGCAGCGAACGCATGCTGCTCGATGCACTGATGAAGCTCAAGGCACAGGACCCCACCATCTCCTTTCGCCGCTCCTGCCGCGAAGGTGTTTGCGGCTCTGATGCCATGAACATCAACGGCAAGAATGGCCTGGCCTGCCTGACCAACATGCGCACGCTGACAGGAACCATCGTCCTGAAGCCGCTGCCCGGCCTTCCAGTGGTGCGCGACCTGTTTGTCGACATGACGCAGTTCTTCAAGCAGTACAACTCGATCAAGCCCTACCTGATCAACAACAACGTGCCGCCCCAAACAGAGCGTCTGCAAAGCCCTGAAGAGCGCGACGAACTCAATGGCCTGTACGAATGCATCTTGTGCGCCAGTTGCTCCACCGCCTGCCCCAGCTTCTGGTGGAATCCCGACAAGTTCGTGGGCCCGGCCGGATTGCTCCAGGCCTACCGTTTCCTGGCCGACAGCCGCGACGAAGCCACCGCCGAGCGACTCGACAACCTGGAAGACCCGTACCGCCTGTTCCGCTGCCACACCATCATGAACTGCGTTGACGTGTGCCCCAAGGGCCTGAACCCGGCCAAGGCTATCGGCAAAATCAAGGAAATGATGGTGTTGCGCACGGTCTGAATACATTGCAACCCAGACACCCCATGACCATGACACACGCGCTGCTGGATCAACGGGGTTTAAGCAAACTCAGGTGGCGCTGCCGCCGCGGTTTGCTTGAAAACGACCTGTTGATCGAAAAATTCTTTCTGCGCCATGAGGCGACCTTGACCGTCAGCCAGGCTAAAGGCCTGGATGATTTAATGGCGCTGTCCGACAACGATTTGCTGGACCTGCTACTGAGGAGAAAAGAGCCTGAACAGCTCTCTGATTCGCTGGCAAAGGAAAGCGCCTCGACCACCGAAGCACTTGAAGTACTGCGCTTGCTTCGCCCCGGGGCCCCGGCTCCTTAACACCCCCTCTGACAAGAGAGAAAGAATTCAACATGAAGTTAGCTGACAACAAAGCCACCCTGTCCTTCACCAATGGCACACCCAGCCTGGAGTTGCCGGTGTACCAGGGTACGGTAGGTCCGGATGTCGTGGACATCCGCAAGCTGTATGCCCAGACCGGCATGTTCACCTACGACCCGGGTTTTCTGTCTACGGCGTCCTGCCAGTCGGCCATCACCTACATTGACGGCGACAAGGGCGAGTTGCTGTACCGCGGCTACCCGATCGAGCAGCTCGCCACGAATTGCGACTTTCTGGAAACCTGCCATTTGCTGCTGTACGGGGAGTTGCCTAACGGTGACCAGAAAAAGGACTTTGTCGGCCGCGTGACCAACCACACCATGGTCAACGAGCAGATGCAGTTTTTCCTGCGCGGTTTCCGCCGGGATGCGCATCCGATGGCCATCATGACCGGTCTGGTCGGCGCCCTGTCGGCCTTCTACCACGACAGCACCGACATCACGAATCCCGAGCACCGGGAGATCGCCGCGATTCGCCTGATTGCCAAAATGCCGACGCTGGTGGCCATGGCGTACAAGTACACCATGGGTCAGCCCTACATGTACCCCAAGAACAACCTGAGCTACTCGGGCAACTTCCTGCACATGATGTTCGCCACGCCGTGCGAAGAGTACAAGGTCAACCCGGTGCTCGAACGCGCGCTGGACCGTATCTTTATACTGCACGCAGACCACGAACAGAACGCGTCAACCTCCACGGTCCGCCTGTGCGGCTCGTCGGGCACCAACCCGTTCGCAGCCATCGCTGCCGGTGTTGCCTGCCTCTGGGGCCCGGCCCATGGCGGCGCCAACGAAGCGGCGCTCAACATGCTGGGTGATATCCAGAAAAACGGCGGCGTCGAGAACATCGGCGAATTCATCAAGCAGGTCAAGGACAAGAACTCGACCGTCAAGCTGATGGGGTTTGGTCATCGCGTTTACAAAAACTACGATCCGCGCGCCAAGCTGATGCAGGAAACCTGCAAGGAAGTGCTGCAGGAAATGGGCCTGGAAAACGACCCGCTGTTCAAGCTGGCCATGGCCCTGGAAAAGATTGCACTGGAAGACGAATACTTTGTGTCGCGCAAGCTCTACCCCAACGTGGACTTTTACTCCGGCATCGTGCAGCGCGCCATCGGCATTCCTGTGCCGCTGTTCACTGCTGTCTTCGCGCTGGCCCGCACCGTGGGCTGGATCGCCCAGCTCAACGAGATGATTGGCGACCCTGAATACAAGATTGGCCGTCCGCGCCAGTTGTTCACGGGTTCGACCCCGCGCGACGTCAAGCCCATGGCCCAGCGTTAATCCGTCAGCTTATCGCTTTGACCAAAACCCGCCGGATGGCAACATCGGCGGGTTTTTTAATGTCCGGCTTTCGCCGATATTTATTGCTACATCTTAAATAGCAAACTAATCCCACAGCGTATAGGCCAGGCACAAAAAATATCGATAATTTCTATGCCATTTTTCACCTTCGAAGATTTCAACAAGTGGGACATCTCAAATTACGATGACAGATCGTTTGGTTAAGCTGCAAAATAGCAATCCATCGTCAAGTACGACGACCAAACACCCATGTCCATCAAGAGCTCAGAACGCAATTTCGCCCGCCGCATCGACCTGACCTCGCTTCAGCTCTTTGTAGCCGTGTGCGAACTGGGCAGCATCGGCAAGGCGGCCGAGCGGGAGTTCATTGCGGCATCCGCCGTCAGCAAACGCCTCAGTGATCTGGAAGCGGCACTTGGCATTGCACTGCTTTACCGGCATACCCGTGGCGTTGACCTGACACCCGCAGGCGAAAGCTTGCTGCACCATGCCCGCTCGGTGCTGTTCAGCCTGGAGAAAATGCAGGGCGAACTGAGCGAGTACGCCGACGGTGTGCGCGGCCATGTGCGCGTGCACGCCAGCATTTCGGCCATCGTGCAGTTTTTGCCGGAAGACCTGGGCGCCTTCACACGCCAGCATGCCGAGATCAAGATCGACCTGGAAGAACACCTCAGCACCGAGGTGGTGCGTGCCGTACAGGAAGGCGCGGCAGACCTGGGCGTGTGCAACACCGCCAACGGCACGGGCGACCTGCAAACGCGGCCTTACCGCCACGACCAGCTGGTGCTCATCGTGCCATCAGGCCATGCCCTGACGACACTTCCAGCGATTGCTTTTGAAGCAGCGCTTGACTACGACCAGGTGGGCCTGCACGCCAACAGCTCCATCTACCTGGCGATGCGGCAAGCCGCTGCCGTTGTGGGCCGCACCATCAAGTTGCGCATTCACGTCACCGGCCTGGACGCCATGTGCCGCATGATTCACAACGGGCTGGGCGTCGGCGTGATGCCACAGCGCGCGTTTGAGTTGATGCACGGCGTCGGGGCGCTGGCGGCAGTGGCCTTGACCGACGACTGGGCAAAGCGCCAGATCTCCCTGGTCGCACGGGATTTTTCGACCCTGCCCCTGACAGCGCGGCTGCTGGTAGACCACCTGACGCAAGCACCGTCGCCACGCACAGCAGAACCCCTGTCTCCCCCCTAAAATTACGTTATCACCACGAAGGAAAACCCATGGGACGCACCCTCTACGACAAAATCTGGGACGAGCACGTTGTTCACACCGAAGAAGACGGCACCTCGATTCTCTACATTGACCGCCACCTGGTGCATGAAGTCACCAGCCCGCAAGCCTTTGAAGGCCTGCGCGAGGCCGGCCGCAAGGTCTGGCGCATCAGTTCCATCGTGGCCACGGCTGACCACAACACGCCCACCACCGGCTGGGAACTGGGCTACGACGGCATCACCGACCTGGTCAGCAAGGAGCAGATCACCACGCTGGACGCCAACATCCACGAATTTGGCGCCGCCGCCTTCTTTCCGTTTCTCTCAAAACGCCAGGGCATCGTGCATGTGATTGGGCCCGAAAACGGCGCCACCCTGCCCGGCATGACCGTGGTCTGCGGCGACTCGCACACCTCCACCCACGGCGCTTTTGGCGCGCTGGCACACGGCATTGGCACCAGTGAGGTCGAGCACGTGATGGCCACGCAAACCCTGCTGGCCAAAAAAGCCAAGAACCTGCTGATCAAGGTCGAAGGCACGCTGCCCAAAGGCTGCACCGCCAAGGACATCGTGCTGGCCATCATCGGCAAGATAGGCACCGCGGGCGGTACCGGCTACACCATTGAATTTGCCGGCTCGGCGATTCGCGCGCTCAGCATGGAAGGCCGCATGACGGTCTGCAACATGGCGATTGAAGGCGGCGCGCGCGCCGGCCTGGTCGCGGTGGACCAGAAAACCATCGACTACGTGAAGGGCCGCCTGCTGGCCCCCGGCACCGACCCCAAGACCGGCCAGTTTGTAGGCGGCCCTGAATGGGACATGGCGGCACAGTACTGGGCTACGCTGCACTCCGATGCGGACGCCAAATTCGACGCCGTTGTGGAGCTGGACGCCAGCCAGATCCTGCCGCAGGTCAGCTGGGGCACTTCGCCCGAGATGGTGCTGTCGATTGAAGACAAGGTGCCGGACCCCGAGAAGGAAAAAGACGCCAACAAGCGCGACGCCATGGAACGCGCACTGACCTACATGGGCCTGGAACCCGGCAAGGCGATCAGCGACATCTACATCGACAAGGTGTTCATCGGCTCGTGCACCAACAGCCGGATTGAAGACATGCGGGAAGCCGCTGCGGTGGTCAAAAAAATCGGCCAGAAAGTCGCCAGGAACGTCATGCTGGCCATGGTCGTTCCTGGTTCCGGGCTGGTCAAGGAACAGGCCGAGCGCGAAGGCCTGGACAAGATTTTTATCGCGGCAGGCTTTGAATGGCGCGAACCTGGTTGCTCCATGTGCCTGGCCATGAATGCCGACCGACTGGAGCCGGGCGAGCGCTGCGCCTCCACCAGCAACCGCAATTTTGAAGGCCGGCAGGGTGCGGGCGGCCGCACCCACCTGGTCAGCCCGGCCATGGCCGCCGCTGCAGCAGTGCACGGTCACTTCGTAGACATACGCAAATTCTCCTGAGGTCACACCATGCAGAAATTCACCGTACACCAAGGCCTCGTGGCTCCGATGGACCGCGAGAACGTCGACACCGACGCCATCATCCCCAAGCAGTTCCTCAAATCCATCCGCAAGACCGGCTTTGGCCCCAACCTGTTTGACGCGTGGCGCTACCTGGATGCCGGCTTTCCGGGCCAGGACCCGGCCAGCCGCAAGCCGAACCCGGACTTTGTGCTGAACCAGCCGCGCTACGCCGGCGCCTCGATTTTGCTGGCGCGCAAAAACTTTGGCTGCGGCTCCTCGCGCGAGCATGCGCCGTGGGCGCTCGACCAGTACGGCTTTCGCGCCATCATTGCGCCCAGCTACGCCGACATCTTCTTCAACAACAGCTTCAAGAACGGACTGCTGCCCATAGCTCTGCCCGAAGCGCAAGTCGCCCGGCTGTTTGACGAAGCGCTGGCCTTTCCCGGCTACACGCTCACGATAGACCTGGCGCGCCAGGTGATCGTCAAGCCGCAAGGCGAAGAAATACCGTTCGAGGTCGAGGCTTTTCGCAAATATTGCCTGCTCAACGGTCTGGACGACATTGGCCTGACCCTGCGCCAGAGCGACAAGATCAAGGCGTTTGAAGCAGCGCGCCTGGCTTCCAAGCCCTGGCTGAACCACACGCTGGCGGCTCAGTAAATATTCAAGAAAAAATCATGCGCTGGCCCAATGAATACGGGCCAGTGCAAGCATAAAAAGATAGCACTCATGAAAATCGCAATTCTCCCCGGTGACGGCATCGGCCCTGAAATCGTCGCCGAAGCCGTCAAGGTTCTGAAGGTACTGGACCTTCCCTTTGAAACCGAAACCGCACGGGTCGGCGGCGCAGCCTACGAGGCCTTTGGCCACCCGCTGCCCGACGTCACGCTGAAGCTGGCCAAAGACGCCGACGCCGTGCTGTTCGGCGCCGTCGGCGACTGGAAATACGACACGCTGGACCGGCCGCTACGCCCCGAACAAGCCATTCTGGGCCTGCGCAAAAACCTGGGCCTGTTTGCCAACTTCCGCCCCGCCATCTGCTACCCACAGCTGGTGGAGGCGTCGAGCCTGAAGCGCGAACTGGTGTCCGGCCTGGACATTCTCATCATCCGCGAGCTGACCGGCGACATTTACTTTGGCCAGCCACGCGGCCGCCGCATTGCCACGGACGGCCATTTCCCCGGCGCCGAAGAAGCCTTCGACACCATGCGCTACTCGCGCCCAGAGATCGAGCGCATCGCGCACGTTGCCTTCCAGGCGGCGCGCAAACGCGGCAAACGCGTCACCAGCGTGGACAAGGCCAACGTGCTCGAAACCTTCCAGTTCTGGAAAGACATCGTCACTGAAGTCGGGCTACAGTACCCCGACGTGGCGCTGGACCACATGTACGTGGACAACGCGGCCATGCAGTTGGTCAAGGCGCCAAAAAAATTCGACGTGGTGGTCACCGGCAACATGTTTGGCGACATCCTGTCGGATGCGGCCGCGATGCTGACCGGGAGCATCGGCATGCTGCCCTCGGCCAGCCTGAACAGCCAGGGCCAGGGCCTGTACGAGCCCAGCCACGGCAGCGCGCCTGACATTGCCGGCAAGGGCGTCGCCAATCCGCTGGCGACCATCTTGAGCGCGGCGATGATGCTGCGCTTCAGCCTGAACCAGCCCGAAGCCGCCGCCCGCATTGAACAAGCCGTTGACCGGGTGCTGAGCCTGGGTCTGCGCACGCCGGATATCTACAGCGAAGGCACGACCCGCGTCGGGACGGTGGAAATGGGCGATGCAGTGGTCAAGGCGCTTGGCTGAAGCCGACGGGCACGCAGCAGCTTGTCAGCCAGATTAAAGGCGAGTCTGGCTACAATAGTTCCCTATGAGCAAAAACCCCGCACCAGTCCACTGCCCCGCCGCAACGCGTGCGGGAAGCGGCGCGCCGGCTTTTCCCCAGTTCACCAAAACGACCACCATTAAAGGCTGACAAGCCCGCCTCGTCGTGCCCGCCGGCTCGATGAGCCGGACCAAAAAGCCGATTTTTCGTACTTTTTAAGGGCAACCCATGAAACTCTCAGGCAATCTCACAGGCCTCGTCGGCTGGCGCGGCATGGTCGGGTCGGTCTTGATCGACCGCATGCAGGCCGAAGGCGACTTCGAGCTGATCGAGCCGGTCTTCTTTTCGACCTCCAACGCCGGCGGCAAGGCCCCTGCGCAGGCGAAGAACGAAACCACGCTGAAGGATGCCTTTGACATCGAAGCACTCAAGAAGTGCGACATCATCATCACTGCGCAGGGTGGCGACTACACCTCCGAAGTGTTTCCGAAGCTGCGCGCCTCTGGCTGGACCGGCCACTGGATTGATGCAGCCTCGACCCTGCGCATGAATGACGACGCCGTGATCGTACTCGACCCGGTCAACCTGCCCGTCATCAAGAATGCGCTGGCCAAGGGCGGCAACA
>NZ_JADMJK010000235.1:0-12605 GCF_018780625.1 Polaromonas sp.
CAGCCCCCTCGGGGGGCAGCGCATGACACGAAGTGAAAAGCGTGGGGGCCATATCGCTAGAACCTCCCCACCACGGTGGACAGGCCCAGCAGGTAGGCCGCACCATCAAAAACCTGTGCTTCAACCCGCAAAAAATTCGGGTTGGGCGTAGCTTGTACCGACAGCCTGACCGCCAGGCTCCGGCCCGCCTGCTCGCAGCTTGTCGTGTTGTCTCCCACTGGGGGCATTTGCCGCGCAAGGCGCATGTTGACCAGCGCGTTTTCGGCGCACAGCTGGGCCAGCAGCTGGTCGGACTGGCGCTCGGCATTGCGGGTCAGCGACGCCGTGGCGCGCACGCCCGCCGTCAGCGCGATGGCCACAATGCCGAGCGCCACCAGCACTTCCACCAGCGTGAAGCCCAGGGACTTTTTCAGGCTCATGGTGTGCCGGGTGTCGCTGCCGCGCCCGCCTGCACTGAAAAAGGCCTCACGCCGTCGGTCGCCAGTGTGAGGCTGCGCCCCGGGTTCGAGATGGATAGCAGGCGAATCTGCTGCGGCCCGATCACCGGCTCGGGGCCCAGCACCACCGCGCCAGAATCGGCCGCCACCTGCACGTCGTGGCCCAGCCAGTTCGAAGGCAGGGCCGAATCGGCCAGGCCTTCAAAGGCGAAGCCCGTCGGCGTGGCCCGCCAGCGCACCGGGATGGCCGTCATGCGCGACTGCGCCCGGGCCGATTCCAGCAAGGCCGCCAGCCGCTGCGCTTCACGCTCCAGCGCCGTGGCCGACGAGTCGCGCAAAGACAATCCGACCCCCGCCGTGGCCACCGCCATGATGGCCACCACAATCAGCAGCTCCAGCAGCGTAAAACCGCCATGGCGGAGCCTGGTTGCCAGCGAACGCGGCAAAGCGTCTTGAGCGGCAGGCGTGGGGGCGATCGGCCGCAGCGCCGGGCCGCCCCAAGCAAGGCCAGCCCCCTCGGGGGGCAGCGCAGCACACGAAGTGGCAAGCGTGGGGGCGATCGTGCCGTGCGCCGGGCCGCCCCAAGCAGGCACAGCCCCCTCGGGGGGCAGCGCAGCACACGAAGTGGCAAGCGTGGGGGCGATCGTGCCGTGCGCCGGGCCGCCCCAAGCAGGCACAGCCCCCTCGGGGGGCAGCGCAGCACACGAAGTGGCAAGCGTGGGGGCTATATCTCTAGTCCCAGCTGCCAACATCCGCATTTTTGCCCTCACCGCCCGGCTGCCCATCCGCGCCGAAAGACATCACATCAATCTCACCCTTGACGCCAGGGTTCAGGTACTGGTAGGGGCGGCCCCAGGGGTCGTTGGGCAGCTTGTCCAGATAGCTTTTCCAGTTGGTCGGAATCGGCCCCGTGGTGGGCTTGGCCAGCAGGGCTTGCAGACCCTGCTCGGCCGCCGGATAGCGCTGGTTGTCCAGTTTGTACAACTTCAGGGCCTGCATCAAATTGTTGACGTCGGTTTTGGCGGCCGTGGCGCGCGCATCGTCGGCACGCTCCAGTACGTTGGGCACGATCAGCGCGGCCAGCACGCCAATGATCACCAGCACCACCATCAACTCGATGAGGGTAAAGCCGGCCGAGAAGCGGCGCCGCACGCTGCGCAGGCCGGAAAGGGGGGAGTATGGTCGTGTAATCATGGTTCGATCAATGATAATCCAGCCATGCAGATAAACGCTTACAGCCTGTGGTCAACCCGGATCGTGACGTTCGCCCTGGCAGCCCTGGCGGCTGGCAGTGTTGCGTACTGGGCGCTGAAGGGCATGGGCACATCCACATTGTCCGCTGCGTCGCCTGTAGCCCTGGCCCCTGCGCCGCCTGCAGAC
Organism: Polaromonas sp.; assembly: GCF_018780625.1. Lineage (GTDB taxonomy): Bacteria > Pseudomonadota > Gammaproteobacteria > Burkholderiales > Burkholderiaceae_C > Polaromonas. Next base: position 1,818 of record NZ_JADMJK010000235.1, read on the forward strand.
CCCCAAGCCGTGGCCCGTGCGCTGGGCGGCGGCCTGGTGGTGGCGCAAGCGGAGCCCGGCCAGGGGCCGCCGGCCAGCAGTCGTTTTGTGCTGGCCGGGGTGGTGGCAGACAGCGCCCATGGCGGTGCGGCCCTGATCGCAGTCGATGGCAAGCCGGCCAAGCCCTACCGCATCGGGGCGGCGGTGGACGGCCGGCTGGTGCTGCAGTCAGTGGCAGCGCGGCGTGCGGTGCTGGCCGCCAATCTGAGCGCGCCCGCCGAAGTCACGCTGGAGTTGCCGCTGCCAGGCAAGTAGAGCTTTTGCTATTTCAACTGTAGCTACCCTATGACGGCCGTCATTCCCGCGAAGGCGGGAATCCAGTGAGAACATTCGCCGGACCTTCAAGCTGCTCTGGATCCCCGCCTTCGCGAGTTTTCTGTATCCGGCCCGATACCGCACACGAACCTTGAACAAAGTCCTCGTCACTGCGAGCGCAGCGCGGCAGTCCATGACTGCGCTTTTTCGGCGATGGATCGCCGCGCTTCGCTCGCGATGACGAACCAGGGACTGTTCAGGGAAAGGATGACGCTGGGTGTGAACAGCGATTGCGCGCGAGACGCCCCGCCCCCGAGTCCTTACCTTATTTTTGAAGAAACAGCCGGTACACCGGGTTGTCAGTCTCTTCCACATGGGGGTAGCCCAGCGTGTCCAGAAATGACTTGAAAGCCTTGTTGTCGGCCTCGGGCACCTGCAGGCCCACCAGAATGCGGCCATAGTCGGCGCCCTGGTTGCGGTAATGGAACAGGGAAATGTTCCAGCCTGGCCGCATCAGGCTCAAAAACTTCAGCAGCGCGCCCGGCCGCTCAGGAAAGATGAAGCGCAGCACCCGCTCCCCGCCCGACAGCGCGCTGTGGCCGCCCACCATATGGCGTATGTGTTCCTTGGCCAGTTCGTCATGCGTCAGGTCCAGCGCCTCAAAGCCGTGGCGGGAAAAGGTGGCGGCAATCTTGCTGCTCTCGCCCTTGGCCGAGGTGGTCAGGCCCACAAACACGTGGGCCTTGGCGTCGTCGCTGATGCGGTAGTTGAACTCGGTGACGCTGCGCTGCGCACCGGGCAGTTCGCCGATCAGCGCGCAAAACCGCCGAAAGCTGCCGCGCGCCTCGGGAATCGTGACGGCAAACAGCGCCTCGCGCTCCTCGCCCACTTCGGCCCGCTCGGCGACAAAGCGCAGGCGGTCGAAGTTCATGTTGGCGCCGCACAAAATGGCCGCGTAGGTCTCGCCTTGGGTCTTGTGCGTGGCCACATACTGCTTGATGGCCGCCACGGCCAGCGCGCCGGCCGGCTCCACGATGCTGCGGGTGTCGACAAACACATCCTTGATGGCCGCGCAGACCGCATCGGTGTCCACCGTCATGAACTCGTCCACCAGCGCGCGGCTGATGCGAAAGGTTTCCTCGCCCACCAGCTTGACCGCCGTGCCGTCTGAAAAAAGACCCACGTCCGGCAGCGTCACGCGCCTTTTGGCGGCCACCGACTGCATCATCGCGTCGGAGTCGTTCATCTGCACGCCGATGACCTTGATCTCGGGCCGCACCGCCTTGATGTAGTTGGCCACGCCAGAAATCAGGCCGCCGCCGCCAATCGCCACAAACACCGCGTCCAGCCGGGTCGAGCCCAGGGTTTGCAGCTGCCGCAGGATTTCCATGGCAATCGTGCCCTGGCCGGCAATCACGTCCGGGTCGTCAAACGGATGGACAAAGGTCAGGCCCTGCTTTTTTTGCAGCGCCAGCGAATGCGCGTAGGCGTCTGAATAGCTGTCGCCGTGCAGCACCACCTCGCCGCCCCAGCCCTTGACCGCGTCAATCTTGAGCTGTGGCGTGGTGGTGGGCATGACGACCACGGCGCGGGTGCCGAGCTTTTGCGCGCTCAGCGCCACACCCTGGGCGTGGTTGCCGGCCGAGGCGCAAATCACGCCCTTCTTGAGCTGGGCCGGGCTCAGGTGCGCCATCTTGTTGTAGGCGCCGCGCAGCTTGAAGCTGAACACCGGCTGCTGGTCTTCGCGCTTGAGCAGCACGGTGTTGCGCAGGCGCTGGCTCAGGTTTTTCGCGGGCTCCAGCGCCGACTCCACCGCCACGTCGTAGACGCGGGCGGTCAGGATTTTTTTCAGGTAGTCAGCGGGCTTGAGCACCTTGCCAGAAGGATTTTTGGCAGGTTTTACGAGGGCTTTGGCGGCTGAAGGCGCCGTTGAAGATGCAGGGGGCGGACTTGGTTTTTTGGAGGTTGGCATGGTTTTCTCGCAGCCTGACATCATAAAGGCCAAGAAAAAGGGCAAGAAAAAAGGCCCAGACCTTGCGGCCTGGGCCTATAAATCCACCCTTTGAGGAGGTGGAGGAGACAACCAGTGCAAAAATAAGGGCAGTAGCTAATGATTACTAGTACTTACCCGTAGAGATGCGATGAGTTTAGTATAGCCCGAGCATGTTGCGGCGCAACATATTTTTAGTAAATATTCACAATCTGCGCAAATTTTGCGTATAAGTTTTTTTGTATAAGGAATGTCAACGATGGAATGCACAGTGAGCTGGACAGGCACAAGCGCGGTAACCGGGTCGCGCTCGGGCATGACGTTTTTAGCCGAAACCGGCAGCGGCCACACGCTGGTCATGGACGGCGCACCCGATGCCGACAAACCCGAAAATGGCGGCGCCAACCTGGCCCCCCGCCCCATGGAAACCGTGCTGGCCGGCACCGGCGGCTGCACCGCCTATGACGTGGTGCTGATTCTCAAGCGCGGCCGCCATGATGTGCGGGGTTGCTCGGTCAAGCTCAGCTCTGAAAGGGCTCCGGTAGATCCCAAGGTGTTCACCAAAATCCATATGCACTTTGTCGTGACCGGGCGGGCTTTGTCCGCCGGCGCCGTGGAGCGCGCCATTGCCATGAGCCACGACAAGTACTGCTCGGCCACCATCATGCTGGGCAAGACGGCAGAGATCACGACCAGTTTTGAGTTGGTGGAGATTTGAGGTAACTTAAAAGCATGGCGACCATCACCTTTGACTCTGAAAAGCTGGCTGACAGGCTAAAAACCGCAGGATTCACTCCGGAGCAGGCGGAGACCGTCGTGCGAGTCATTGCAGAGGCGCAAGATGAGCTAGTCACAAAGAAAGACCTTGAAATTGCCTTGGCTCCGCTCAGGGCTGATGTTCAGCTACTGAAGTGGATGATGGGTTTTGTTTTGGCAGGCGTGGTCGGCATTCTGCTAAAGCTTTTCTCAATCTGAAATCTTGACTTCTCTGCGCGCTACCGTACTCATGACCTTGGCCGCAGAGTTCGCAGGATGAGCCCAAAGAGCATCACGCGACAGACATGGGGCTAAGGATCTGACAAACCGTAACTTCCCGTCATTCCCTCGTATGCGGAAATCCAGCAAACCGGGTTGAACGCTCCAACGCGTCTGGATACCCGCCTACGCGGGTATGACGAAGGGACGTTATGACTGACCGCATCCTACGGGGTGATCAAAGATGTCGGCCTACGTCTGCGCTAACTGACCTACCCGACTTGTTGGCATTACACCCGGTGCGCCACCGTCGTCATGACCCTGGCCGCCGAACGCATCATCGCCTTGACGGGCGCCGGTAGCTGCAGCGCGCCCGCATCTTCAGCCTCCCGCGCATGCTGCGCCTCGTCGTCCTTCATCTGCGCCACGATGGCGCGCGACGCGTGGTCGCCTTCGGGCAGGCGTTCCATGTGGCTGGCCAGGTGCGCTTCCACCTGGCGCTCGGTTTCCACCACAAAGCCCAGGCTCACGCGGTCGCCCAGCCGGCTGGCCACCAGCCCCAGGCCAAACGCGCCCGCGTACCACAGCGGGTTGAGCAGGGAAGGGCGCGCCCCCAGTTCGTCCAGCCGGTCCTTGGTCCAGGCCAGGTGGTCGCCTTCCTCCCGGCTGGCTTGCAGGAAATGCTGGCGCAGCGCCGCGTCGCGGGTGCCCAGTGCCTGCGCCGCATACAGCGCCTGCGCGCACACCTCGCCCACATGGTTGACCCGCATCAGCGCCCCTGACAGCGCCTTGTCTGCGGTGCTTAGCGCGGTGGCCTGGTCCGCCAGCGTGGGGCAGGCCCTGGAGGCCCGGGGTTTGGCAAACAGCGTGCGCAGCGCACTGTCTGCGGCGTTCAGGGCAAGATCAAGCGAAAGGGTCATGGGCGCAATGGTAGCGCCGACGCGGAAAAATAAAAAGGCAAGAAAAAAGCCCCCGGGCAGGAGGCTTTCAGATGCGGCGTCTCAAGCCGCAATACCGCGATACCGCAGTAGCCGATCAGAAGTAGTGGCGAATGCCAAACGCCACGTTGGTGGAATCGGTGCCCGCAGACGACGTGACGCCGCCCAGGAAGCCGTTGCCGCCAGGCGCCGCTTGTCCGGCGCCCTTGTTGTTGAAGCGCGTCAGCACGGCATTCAGGTTGGTGCGCTTGGACAACGCATAGGTGTAGGTGGCGCCGTAAGAGTCCGTGTCGGCGTTGACGGCACGCTTGTCATTGAGCCGGTTGTAGGCCACCACCACCGTGTGCACACCGCTGGTGACCTTGTAGCCCACGTGCATGAGGTTGGCGTCTTGCCTGAATGCTGCGTTGTAGGCATTTTGGTATGCCGTACCTACGGCAGGGGCCAGCGCTGAGGGAAGACCATTGGCTATGGCACTTGCAGCGACTCCGCCACTGATCGAGCCCAAGCCGCTTGGATTGTTGTCTTTGATGGTCGCGTACTGGCCGTACAGTGTGCCGGGTCCCACGTCCACCGTTGCGCCCAGGACGTTGTTGGTCAAGGATTTTTGGCCAAACTCGTTTTTCTTCTCGTTGTGGCCAAAACCAACCGAGAAACCGTCGGCTTTGTACATCACCATGCCGCCCAGGAAACGGCCTGCGGAGCTGTTGCCCGCGACTTCGCCCGCGCCGTACATCAAGGTAGCGGTGATGCCGCCCGTTTTGATGCCGTATTGCAGCGTGTTGCTCAGGCGGATGTCAAATGCTGCAGGCAGGCTGGCAACCTGGCCGGCAGCCAGGCTCGACTGGGTTTGCGACGCGTCGAACGCTGCCGTGGTCAGGTAGGCTGGTGTGTACTGGCGGCCCAGGGTGAATGCGCCAAAAGGCGTGATCAATCCGGTAAAGGCCTGGCGGTCAAACAGATTGCCGGCAAGGTTAACGCCGAACGCGCTGTTTGCGAGGTTGGTGTTAGTACCGGCAATGAGTCCCGCTTTCAATGCAGGTGGAATAGCGAGGTTCGTCAGGCTGGCAGCTACGGTGCTGGCGATGCGATCAGGCAATTGCGTCCCAGACGCAGGACGGTTGCTCATCGAACCCGTATCCAGCTCAAAACGGCTTTCCAGCGTGAAAATGGCCTTGTAGCCACCGCCAAGGTCTTCATTCCCGCGCATGCCCCAGCGCGAGCCTTCCATGATGCCGCTTGCAATCGCCGTCGACGACCCGTTTTTCAGGCCGCTGACGTAGTTAATGCCGCCATCCGCAACGCCGTACAGGGTCACGGTGCTTTGGGCCATGGCGGCTGTGGTCGACAGCAGACCCAGGACTGCGGTGGCAACGAATGTCAGTTTTTTCATAGAATTTTCAAGGAGTAGTGATTTGAGGGCGACCGGACAATGCGCAATTGGCTTGACGATTGGCTTGCAGTCAAAGGTTAATGGGGCCGCCACCGAAAGCCTAGAGGGGCCGCCAGCCGCTGTATCGCTTTGGGGACAATGGAAAACCCTTGGGTCCTGCGCGCTGTACACGCGCCTTCTCGGGGGCCTTTCGCACGGCCTGAAACTGCAGTCTCGTCTGAAGCGCAGCTTTTTTGCGCTGATTTTGGCGCGCTGCGGTTGGCCAATCCAGGGGGTCGGGACGCGCGTCATATTTTTTGCATTCCACTTTTAAATGCGTGGTGTGCAAGAGACAACAGGGACGCGCTTCTTAAACCCGCTACCAGTCAGTTCATTAGCCCAGGAACAAAAAAGCCGCCTTTCGGCGGCCCTCCTGGTCTTTTATCTGAATGATCGCGTTCAGAACGAATGCAGGACACCCAATGCCGTGCGGTTTGCGCTCGTCTGGCCCTCAATCGTGATCAAACCCAGGCTGGTGTCTTTCAGCGCAGCCGAGCCCGCCTTGGCATGCGTCAGTGATGCATACAGAACCGTGCGTTTGCTCAAGGCATATTTACCCATCGCAATGTATTGGTTGGCCTTGCCGTCCACGTCGCCAGATCGTTTCGTGTTGTAGTACGCACCCGTCAGCGTCAACGCGGGCGAGACCGAATAGTTCACCCCCAAGCCCGTCACCGCAATCTTGCGCTGGGTCGTGTCCACTTTATTTTCTGCATAAGTGGCGCGCAATTCCAGTGCGGTGGTCACCGCGTACTTTGCACCGCCGCCCCACAGCGTCAACGTGGAGTTGTCGGCCTGGTTCTTCAGTTTGGCATAAGCCAGGGCCGCACCGCCCGCTGCGCCCGCCGTGTAATAACCCGAAACGCCGGCGTAAGACCTGGCGGATGAATTGCCGGGCTGCTCACCAAAGCCGTACATCAGCGCGCCACCAAAACCCGACATCACCGGGGTCAGGTACTTGATGGAGTTGTTTTGCCGGAGCTGGGCGACGCCACCGACATTGGTTCCGTAGTCGCCATACAAGCTGCCCGCATTCAGCGCACTGAACGCCACGTTCGGGTTGGTGCCTGCATGTGCCAGGCTGATGGGGTCTGCCAATCCAATCGAATCAACACCCAGGATGTTCTGGCGACCCAGGTTGACCGAGCCAAAGCCACCCGACAAGCCCACCGTCGCCTGACGGTCAAACAGGTTTCCCGCCGCGCCACTGTCATTGAACAAGGTTCCCTCCAGACCGAAATTGGCTTTCAGTCCACCACCCAGATCCTCGCTTCCCCGCATACCCCAGCGCGAGGTCGCCATCTGACCTGCATCCATGGCCACCTTGGAGCCGCCAACCTGCTTGGTGGTGTGCACCACCGCCGCGTCAACAATGCCGTACAGCGTGACAGAACTTTGTGCCATGGCCGTGGTGGACAACATGCCCAGGACGGCGGTGGCAACAAATGTCAGTTTTTTCATGGAGTCTCCGAAGAATAGTAATTTGAAGTGAGCCGAAACAACAGTCAGGCGTTTTCAATGTCCGCCTGAGAGTTCGAAGATTAATGGGCTTGTTGCCGGCCGTATAGATCGTTACCACCTGGTGTATCACCTGTGAGACAGGGGGAAACCCTGAAGTTGTTGTGTCGATGCGCTGGCCTAAAAAGGCCGGGCTGCAAGAGCGGTGATTTCCTTTTTCCTGTGAACCCAGGCGTGTTGGGGGTGTCTGGTTCGGTTTCGGAAGGGCTTTCGGTAGGCAAAGAGCAAGAGCGGGTTTTGAATACTTTTGTTTGCCTGGATGTGGCGTGCAGGCCACATCACCCCGTTTGGGGCGCGGTTTGGCCCATCTTGTCGCCTGTGGTGTACCTATTGAGCACCAAAACAATGCGCAAACACCACCGGATGCACCTGTTTTGGCCGCTCCAGCGCCATCAAAGCGGCTAAAAAAGCCCGGCGACGTCCTTGCCCCGGTAGAAAAATGTTGGCACAAAAAATGCTGAACCCTTGTCGGGTTTTATTTTTCAATTTTTGGAGCTTTTCAATGAAAAAGAGTTTGATCGCATTCGCCGTGCTGGCTGCTTCGGGCGCCGCGTCCGCACAATCCACCGTCACGTTGTACGGCATTGCCGACGTGTGGCTGGCCAGCACCAAGGCGGACGGCCTTCGTCAAACCAGGGTTGGCAGCGGCGGCATCAACCAAAGCCGCTTTGGCTTCAAGGGTTCAGAAGACCTGGGCAGTGGCCTCAAGGCCAATTTCCTGCTCGAGTCGGGCTTCAACATCGACACCGGCGCCTCCAGCGGATACACCGATGTGGCGGGCACCACGACAACTACCAATCTGTTCAGCCGCCAGGCCTATGTCGGCTTTTCGGGCGGGTTCGGTGAAGTCAAGCTTGGCAAAATGTGGACGGCCTACGACGACATTAGCGGCGTGACCAACCCGGGCTTCGATTCGGCCCTGTCGCCACAGAACAATGTCTGGATGAGCACCGGCTACAACGGCAACCCCGGCAACTCCGTGTATTACGCAACGCCTGCTTTCGGCGGCTTCAGCGGCGCTGCCAGCTACAGCCTGGGTGAAAACAAGACCGCAACCGTCGATGCGGGCAAGATCGCCAGCGTTCACGCCAAGTACGAAGGCGGTCCCGTCTTCGCCGGCGTGGCCTATCAGACCGAAAAGGCAACCGGCGCTGCCGACACCAAGAAGTTCACGCGCGCCAACGCGTCCTATGACCTGGGCGTGGCCAAGCTGCTGGCCGGCTATGGCCGTGTTGCACTGGCGGACCAGCGCACCACCGACTGGCAACTCGGCGCCGACTTCCCAGTCACCAGCGCCCTGACGCTGTCTGGCGGCTATGCCCGCTCCAAGGACAACACAGCCGCCGGCGACGCCAAACGCACCGGGCTGGGCTTGGCGGCCAGCTATGCCTTGTCCGTGCGCACCTCGCTGTACGGCGGCGTTCAGGCCAGCAAGGCAACAAAATCCGGCGCAGCAGACGTCAAGAACGACATCTACGCCGTGGGCATTCGCCACGCTTTCTGATTTTGGGCTGCACTGCGGCTAGCCGCGTATTAAAAAGCCAAAAGCCGCCTCGGGGATGCCTGGGGCGGCTTTTTTTGTGCTTGTTCTGCATAGGGGCGGGGTCCAGACTGTGGCCGTCACGGTGGGCACCGCAAGGCTTGGCCTTTTGTAGTTTGTAAGGCCATGTCGCCCCATGCCCCGTGATGGGCCAGGGCGCGCTGAATTGAGTCAGGATGGTGCTATTAATTAAATAGCTACTTGCCCTTGTCTGTATTTGGCTAAAGGGGTTTATTTCTTTTAATTGGCGGATTGGCGTGCGTGCTGTTTCGTGACTTTGTAGGCATTTTTGTCTCTTGCGTGCCTGTGGGAGGGTGTTGTATCTGGCTCACGCCACCCTTTTTGTTGTTGTTCATGTGCAACGGATTAACCTTTTTTCAGCGTATTTCTTTGCGCAACGCGTCCCTGTCTGGTGCAATAGACCCAACTTCCCGAAAGGGGGTTGGCCCGGGTCTCTGGGGGTGCTGCAAAGGTGAAAGCCTGACACAGTCCTCACGCCGGAGCCCTATGTTTAACCTTGGAGAAACTCTCAAATGAAAAAATCACTCATCGCTCTGGCTGTACTCGCTGCTTCCGGCGCCGCAATGGCCCAATCTTCTGTGACTTTGTACGGCCGTCTTGACGCCAGCCTGGGTCAAACCAGCAAAGAAGTGACTGGTTTGAATGCTGTCGGCAAAGTCAAGCAGACCGGCATCAACAGCAGCGACCTGAACACCACGTTCTGGGGCCTGAAAGGCTCTGAAGATCTGGGTGGCGGTCTGCGCGCCAACTTCGGCCTGGAAAGCGGTTTCAACATGGACAACGGTTCCGCCACCGGTACCCTGTTCGAGCGTAAAGCCATTGTCGGTTTGTCAGGCGCTTTCGGTGCTGTGGATCTGGGCCGCAACTACACGGCTTACGACACGCTGCGCGGTGCAACCAACAACGTCTATGACTCCAACTTTGCTACCACCAGCACGGTTTGGAACAACGGCATTAAAGACTACGCAAACCGTACCAACAACTCCATCAGCTACACATCGCCAAGCTTCGGCGGCATCAGCGGCCAAGTTGCTTACGCTTTCGGCGAGAACAAGAATACTGTTGTTCCTGCCGCCGGTACTGTTCCTGCTTACACAATCGGTGACGCAACCGACACGCTGAGCCTGCACATCAAGTACGCCAATGGCCCTCTGCTGGTCGGTTACGGCTATCAAGAAGAAAAGGTTGCATCTGCTACTGTTCAAGGCAAAATCAAGTACAACCTGGTTGGCGCGTCGTATGACTTCGGCATGGCCAAGCTGGTTGGTAGCTACAACCAAGCCAAAACCAATGCTCTGAAAGACAAAGAGTACCAAGTGGGCGTGAGCGTTCCGTTTGGCGCCGCTGCTATCGCTGCTGGTTACAGCAACTCCAAGAGCGAAGGCTTCAACGCCAACAACAAGGGCACCGGCGCAAGCTTGGTTGGTACCTACAACCTGTCCAAGCGCACCACCGTGTACGCTGGCTACGAGGCTACCAAAGTTGAGACCAACAATGGCCGTACCACCACCAAAGCAACGAACGTTGCTACTGGCGTTCGCCACACGTTCTAATTTTTCAGCTAGCGTCAGCTAGCGGTTAAATCAAGAATCAAAAAACCCCATCGTGGCAACACGGTGGGGTTTTTTATTGTGCGCCCAGCATGGGCGCACTCCTGGAGGTGCAAGTCCTCCCGCAAGCTGACCACAGCGAGCGAAGTGAAGCGCAACTGCATGAGGGCGACCGAGTGTGGGACAGGCAAGCGTGGAGCGTAAATCATGAGCCGATGAACAAGAACCAGATAGAAGGCGCTGACGATCAAGGCGAGCGGGCAATGAACCGCAAAGCTTTTGTGGTCAAGGATCAGGCGGCGTAAATCTGGCGGTTGTGTGATGAAGGCGTGCGTTCTTGCCTGGGGAGATCTCGCCTTGTGCCGGAAAGGGCGACGGTGCAAACCGGAGCGAGAAGTCAGCAGAGGTCGTGGTAGCTGGGGCCGGGGCCGCTGAGGTCGGAAGGCGACAAGCGAAGGACTGAACGAGAGTGCGTGACTGAGGACAGAGCAGATGTCAAAGGCCGTGCGTCAGATGCCGCAGCGATGCGG